>JAHFPT010000010.1 GCA_023266625.1 Novosphingobium sp.
ATGGGCGTTTGCGGCAAGTGCTACGGTCGTGACCTTGCCCGTGGTACGCCGGTGAACATCGGTGAGGCCGTCGGCGTCATCGCGGCACAGTCGATCGGTGAGCCGGGTACCCAGCTGACCATGCGTACCTTCCATATCGGTGGTGCGGCGCAGCTCAATGAAACGTCGAACCTGGAAGCAGTGGCTGACGGTACGCTTGAACTGCGCGACATGCCGACGATCACGGACAGCCGTGGCCGCCGTCTGTCGCTTGCCCGCAACGGCGAACTGGCGATCATCGATCAGGAAGGCCGCGAGCGCGCGGTGCATCGTCTGCCGTACGGCGCGACGATCCTGTTCGAGAACAACGCCAAGGTGAAACTGGGCGATCGTATCGCCGAGTGGGATCCGTTCACCATGCCGGTGATCACGGAAAAGCCGGGTATCGTGAAGTATGTCGATCTTCTCGACGGCAAGACGCTCGCGGAGCAGACTGACGAAGCGACGGGCATCGCCCAGCGCGTCGTCACCGAGCATCGCGGCGCCGCCCGTACGAAGGAGGATCTGCGTCCCCGCCTCACCCTGCTGGACGACGGCAGCGGCGAAGCGGCGCGCTACATGCTCGCCATCGGCGCGACGCTCTCGGTCGAGGACGGTCAGCAGGTTCAGGCCGGTGACGTTCTGGCCCGTGTCAGCCGCGAAGCAGCCAAGACCCGCGACATCACGGGCGGTCTGCCGCGCGTGGCGGAGCTGTTCGAGGCCCGCAAGCCGAAGGACAACGCGATCATCGCGAAGATCTCCGGCCGCGTGCAGTTCCTCAAGGACTATAAGGCGAAGCGCAAGATCGCCATCGTGCCTGAGGATGGCGGTGATCCGGTCGAGTATCTGATCCCCAAGAGCAAGGTGATCGACGTTCAGGAAGGCGACTTCGTGAAGCGCGGCGACAACCTGATCGGTGGATCGCCCGATCCGCACGACATTCTGGAAGTGCTCGGCATCGAGCCGCTGGCCGAATATCTGGTCAGCGAAATCCAGGAAGTCTATCGACTGCAGGGCGTGAAGATCAACGACAAGCACATCGAGACGATCGTTCGTCAGATGCTGCAGAAGGTTGAGATCACTGATGGCGGCGAAACCACATTGCTTGCCGGCGAGCAGGTCGATGCCGAGGAAATGCACGAGATCAACGCGAAGCTGTCTGCTGGCCAGCAGCCAGCGCAGGGCAAGCCCGTTCTTCTCGGCATCACCAAGGCGTCGCTGCAGACCCGCAGCTTCATCTCGGCGGCATCCTTCCAGGAGACCACCCGCGTCCTCACCGAGGCGGCGGTCCAGGGCAAGAAGGACACGCTCGTCGGTCTGAAGGAAAACGTCATCGTCGGTCGTCTAATCCCGGCAGGCACCGGCGCTGGCATGAACCGTTTGCGTGTCGTGGCCTCCAGCCGTGACGCAGCGATGCGCGCTCAGCTCCGCACCTTCCAGGCCGATCTGATCGCGCCTGCGACGGCGGCTGCCGAGCACGCGGCGGAACTGGCCCAGGGTCCGGAAGCAGCGATCGGCGACGATCCGCTGGGCGCGGTCCAGGGTGAGGACTTCACGACCGAGAATATGGAATAAGCCCAAAGGCTATTCCAAAAGAAAGGGCCCCCGCCGGTACGTCCGACGGGGGCCTTTTCATTTATACGGAGGATCAAAACGCTATTGAGATCGATCCGGGCCTGTACTCTGACGCTTCGTCCAAAGTCGACCATCGCGACTGACCCAAAGTACGACCTTTATCGGCTTGAGAGTGAACAATCGCGCTCAGATGAAAGCGATAAGCTGAGGCAGGTTCGGCTCGCGTTAGCTCACATCGACGGGACAAGGTGCCGTGCCCTCATCAACGCCATGGGATCAGGATCACGACCGCGAAAGGCGCGAAACGATGCCATCGGATCGCGGCTGTCGCCTCGCTCGAGGATTTCCGTTCGGAAGCGCATGGCCAAATCGTGATCGAATATGTCGCCGCATTCGACGAAGGCTTCGAAAGCATCGGCGTCGAGCGCTTCCGACCATGCGTAGCTGTAATAAGCGCTGGCATAGCCGCCGTCGAATATGTGGGTAAAATAGGGGAAGCCATGCCGCAACCCGATCTCGGGTGGCATGCCCAATCGCTCTAGTTCGGCGGCGAGAAAGGCATGGGGATCATCAGCAGCATCAGACGCCCGGTGCACAGCGAGGTCAACCAGGGCACAACTGATAAGCTCGACGGTGGCAAATCCCTGGCCGTAAGCCTCAGCCTCGCGGATCGCCACAATTAGCGCGTCGGGTACGCCAAAGCCGGACAACACCTCCCGGCTGACGATCCAGTTTTCCATAAACTTGCTGGGAAACTCCACGAAATCGCGCGCGACGGCGGTGCCCGACTGACTGGGATAGGTGACACGGGACAACAAGCCGTGCAACGCATGGCCGAACTCGTGGAAAAGCGTGCGCGCTTCGTCGATCGACAGACGGGTGGCGGCGCTGTCGGGCGGCGGCGCGGCGGCAAAGTTGGCGACCAGATAGACGATCGGCCGCACATCGCCGTCAATCGCCTCCTGCACGCGCAGGCTGCCCATCCAAGCACCGCCATGCTTTTCCGGCCGGGCGAGATAATCGGTAAAGAGCAGGCCGACCGGTACATCGTCGTCGTCCGTAACCTCCCATGCCCACACGTCGGGATGGTATCCCGCAATGTCGGCGCGGCGAATGAAACGCAGGCCATAGAGCTTTGCGGCGGTGTCGAACGCCGCCTGCCGCACGGCGTCGAGGCGCAGGTGCTGGGTCACCGCCGTGCCGTCCAGCGCGTAGCGCGACCGGCGAACCTTCTCCGCATAATATCGCCAGTCCCAAGGCGAGAGCGCGAAGCCACCGCCTTCCTGATCGATCAGCGCCTGGAGTTCGGCGGCCTCCTCGGCCGCGCGGCTCTTGCCCGGCTCCCAAAGTTGCATCAGCAACGCATTGGCAGCGTCAGGCGTACCCGCCATGCCGTCTTCCAGCACATAATGGGCATGGCCAGCATAGCCGAGTAGATCGGCGCGCTCCTTCCGCAAGGCAAGCGTTTCGGCGATCACCGGCCAGTTGTCATAGGCTTCGCCATTGCAGCGATTTGTAAACGCGCGCCATAACTGTTCGCGAAGGTCGCGCCGAGCGGAGAATGTCAGGAAGCTTTCATAGTCGGTTCGGTCGAGCGTGAAGTGATAACGACCCTGCGCGCCACAAGCCGTCGCGCGACCAGCGGCTACGGCGCACAGCGAGGGCGGCAGACCCGAAAGATCGTTCGCCGCCAAATCCAGTATCCAGGCGCCGGTTGCCGACATCACATTATGACCGAACCGCACCGACAGAGCAGCGAGACGGGTGTCGATGGCCGCGAAGCGGCCCTTTTGCGCTGGTTCGAGGGCCGAGCCGCGACGAAGAAAGCCCGTTTGGACTGTTTCGACTAGCCTGATCTGTTCGGTATTCAATCCGGCGTCATGGCGAGCGGCATGCACCGCCGCGACTCGCGCCGCGAGCCCTTCATCATGAGTGATCGCGGTCGAATGGGCACTCAGCCTGGCGGAGACCTCGCCCTCTATAGCCCGGATGTCGGGCGTCGCCTGCGCGGAGGACAAAGTCCAGAACAGCCGGCGCACGCGTGCCAGCGCTTCGCCCGACCTTTCCAGCGCGGCGATAGTGTTGTCGAAGTCTGGCGGGGTGGACTGGCCGATGATTGCAGCAATCTCGGCGCGCTGCCATGCCATTGCCGTATCGAACGCCGGCAGGAAATCGGCGGGTTGCACCTGAGCGAATGGCGGCGCGCCAAGCGGGCCGTCCCAGGGCCGCAGCAGAATCGGCAGTTTAGTCAATCGATTGCACCTCGTTGGTATGGACTTCGAACCGCACAAGCTTTGCGGGTCCGAACGCCGTGGTCAACGCGACGTCGGTGGCATCGCGGCCGCGCGCCATCAGAATGCGCCCTATTCGCGGACAGTTATGACGCGCATCATGCGTGTACCATTCGCCATCGATATAGACGTCGAACCAGGCGCTGAAATCCATCGGTGCATCCACCGGCGGGATACCGATGTCACCAAGATAGCCCGTGCAGTAGCGAGCCGGAATGTTCATGCACCGGCACAATGTGATGGCGAGATGCGCAAAATCCCGGCAGACGCCCTGTCGCTCCTGATAGGCGTTCCACGCGGTCTTGTCGGGCTGGGCATGATTATAGCCGAACTCGATATGGTTGTGGACGAAATCGACGATGGCATCGACCCGATCGCGCGCCGTTACATAGTGCGAAAAGTTGGCCCAGGCGACGTCCATCAGGCGATCGGTCTCGCAATAGCGGCTGCCGAGTAGAAAGATCATCAGGTCGTCCGGCAGATCTTCCACCAGCATCTGCGGGCCAGCCGGCGGGCGCCGATCGGGTTTGCCGCTGTCTTCGATCACGAAGTCACAGGATAGCGTAACGCCGCCGGGCGGAACGGTCAGGCGCGTGGCCACATTCCCGAAGCCGTCCTCGTAATGGTAAAGTGGCAAATCGGGGCTACTCACCAATCTTTGCGCTGTCCGCAGGTCGTGATGGCGCGAAGGATGCAGGCTCAGCATCGCCATCATTGCTGTTCTGGTTTCAGCTTCGAAACTGATGTCATATCCGCATCGGATCAGCATGCAGGTCACTTTCCTGAAGTACCGACTGGTCGGCTGTTGATCGCTCCATCAGTGGAACGGGGAAATTTGTCGGGGTCGGCGCGCGAAACATCGACGGTTACTTTCATATCCTGGAAACTGGCGGGCAGACCGAACCATGTGCCGGAAAGAGGCAATGCCTGATAAGGATCTCGGGCGATGGCGACGCGGATCAGGCCACGATTGCCGATGATACCGTTGGTGGGATCGAATTCGACCCATCCCGACCCAGGCAGGAAGATGCGCACCCAGGCATGGGTATTGCCGCCGCCTACAACGCCCTCCTTGCGCGAGGGATTGTAGACATAGCCTGATACAAAGCGCGCGGCGAAGCCGAGCGCACGCACCGCCTCTATCATCAACACGGCAAAGTCGCGGCAGGTGCCCTGTCGCTTTCTCAGCGTCTCGATTGGCGTCTGCGTACCCTTCTCATGCCGTGGCACATAGGTGAAATCGCGCTTGATGCCGGTCGCCATGGCGGTCAGCATGGCAACAGTTTCCGTGTCGCCATGATTGCTGACGAATTTGCGCGCCCAGTTGTCGACGATCCGTGAAGGGTCGTGATGCTGGCGCTCGATCGATCGCAACAGGTCGGGCATATCTTCCGACGAATAGGTGAATGGAAACAGCTTTGCGTAAGCCTCGACATCGACCTGACCCTGGGCCAGCGGCGCATGTTCCAAAGTCGCCTCGCTCGTGACCGTAAGCTGCGAGGTCCGTTGTTCGAACAGGGCCATGGCCACCGAATTGCCGAACACGTCGTGCAACCAGCGCAGTTCGCTGGGCTTGGGATCGATATCAAGGCGAGCCGACAACAGATGTTGGTCAAAAGCCTCTCGCGGGCGCATCATGATGCGATGCTCACCCAGCGATACCGGCGCCTTGTAGCGATAGTCCGTGACATGTCGGATCGTCAGCAATGGCATGGGTTGGATCCTGACGGTCGGGCGCGCAGCTGGCGAGCTATTGGGCGCGGAAGATCCGGCGCCGTTCGCGTTATTCAACGCAGGGGGCGCCTCGCCGTTCCTGCTGATCGGCGATCCCGCGCGTGCTTGGCAATGTGGGACTCGATTCCAGCGATCTGACGCTGCGCTGTGCGCCAAGGCGAAGACAATGGAAGGGCCGTCCCCAAGTGAGCGGCCTTTCACTTTTGAATTGATCGTCACCGCGGCCTTCCCACCTCTGGAGAGGATGACCGCATCAACTATTAGTAGCGCGGGGCAAACCATTCTCGCTCCGCCCCGTGCCATCTACTGGGCCATCCTTGACTCGGAGAGTGTCGCCTTATGGCGCGCGCCCAAGGGCATGGCCGCAAAATCTTTGAGTTCGATGCCCGGCCGGGGGGCAGCTATCGCATGGCGTTCGTCTACGAGAAGGCCGCGGCAGGGCGCGGCAGGTCGACCGAGGATGCCGGCATCTTCACGGCCGGTTCATCGAAGTCGTCCCCGAGGAAAGGATTGTCGAAGCCGTCCAGTTTGAAGGCGCTGACCCGGCCTTTGTGGGGACAATGACGATCACTACTCTATTGTCCGCAGTGCGCGACGGCACCACCGTGACATTAGTCGCCGAGCATGTACCACCGGGCATCAGTGCGGCCGATCACAAGCTGGGTATGGACTCGTCGCTCAAGAATCTCGCCAACCTGCTTGAATGACAAGGCTAGCGTCCGGTGGGCAGAAGCGCATGCCGCACCAGCCGGTGACACCGGACGGGCGCTATTTCGTCGTGCAAGGGCGACTGTGGCGGATGTCAGATCCGGCCCTTGAAACGGCTCAGCGGGAGTCCCTGGTCAAACAGCTGATGGACGCGCGTCGGGCGGTCGTCGCCGCCAAGCGGACGAAAGATCAAATGGCCGAGGATGACGCGCATGCACCCGTCGACCGAACAAAGCGCGCGCTCGGCGAGCGCGGGCCGGTGTGGTGGGACGATGGCGCGCCCGACTATCATCGCCACATGGCGCGCACCACGCCCTACGCGAACTGGTTCGCCGGCCAGGGCTGACGCCCTGACGCGCGGCCATAGGTACAGGAAAGGCCGCGCCGGTTGTTAATAGAATCCGGACGCGCTGCCGCCTTCACCTCGCCAACGTCGAGATTAGATCAACCGTTTGCGGAACGGGCCCGGGTTTCAAGATAGGACGCCATCTTCGCGTTGCCCTGATCGTTCGCCACCGAGATCGCGCTATTGCCCGCGACATCCGTAGCCCTGGGATCAGCACCCAGGGCCAACAGCCGATCCACGATGGCATAATGGTCGAAGAGCGACGCCATCATAAGCGCCGTCTGGCCTGCACGATTGACGCTGTGAGGATTGGCGCCAGCCACGAGGAGCAGGCCGGCGATTGTATCATAGCCCTTGAACGCCACGCCCATGAGCGCGGTGTTTCCGCGCACCTCGTCGGGCTGATCTACTGACGCGCCCAGATTGAGCAAAAGCGCAGTGGCGTCCTGCTGGCCATTATAGCTGGCAAGGATAAGCGCGCTATAGCCTTTACTGTCGATGGCCTCAATATTGGCGCCGCCGTGCAGCAGCGCCGGGATCATGTCGGTCCGGCCGATACGGGCGGCATCGAACAGCAGCTCCTGGATTCGCTCGGGCGAAGGCAGGGGCGGCAAGGTCAGGCCGGGGGTGGTCGCCTGTTCAGCATTCTCGTTCATAGAGAGATCCTTGTGGGTCACAATCGGGCTAGGCGCATCCGGGCATGCGTCCAAACCAAGCAATGGCATTCCCGGCCATGGAACCGCAGATACTTGCGGACCGCATCAGTTCGCTGGCGCCATGGGTCCACCCTGTGATGCGCTCGCGCCAGTAGGTGGGCGGGACGCCGGGTCTGAAGCATCCATGGTCGTCTAGAGGATGTTGAAGTTGAGGGGTGTTAGCATCGAGAGCCCGATGCCGAGCAACAGGCGGAACTGCGGCTGCGGCTTGGATGATCAAAATCAGTCATCGGCATCTCCTGCGGGGCCGATCGATTGCCGGATAGCCGGGCCGACGAGCTGATTGAACGAAGGTAGGGAAGAGACGCGTGAGCGGTCGCGCGGTTCCGGCGCACTGTCGTGACAATAATGACGGTGCGTCGGCAACTGTCGCGTTGCTGAGCGGTTGAGATGGCACAGTTGGAGAACCACCAGTGACGCATAAGCCATCTATTCCCGCCGCGAGCACGCCGCCCTACCCCGCGCACCCAACGCCCCAGGTTCATGACGCGACGCAAGCGCTCGCCACCAAGGCACCGTCGAGCGATAACATGCAACGGAATGTTAGC
>JAHFPT010000223.1 GCA_023266625.1 Novosphingobium sp.
TCACTCGCGACCTTTCCCCATTGCTTGCCCAAATAGTTGCAAGGCCGCTTAACGCATCTATAGGCGGCGCTGCAATGGACAACCGCATTGAACCGCTCTCAACTCGCGAAATCGAGGCGCTGGCGCGCCGGATCGATCGGCCGGTGGTGCTGGTGGGGATGATGGGCGTCGGCAAGACCAGCGTCGGCAAGCGGCTGGCAGCGGCGCTGGGCTGCCCCTTTGTCGATGCCGACGAGGCGATCGAAACAGCGGCGCGCATGACCATAGCGGAAATCTTTGCGCAATTCGGCGAAGCGCAGTTCCGCGATGGCGAGCGGCGGGTGATCGCCAGGCTGATCGAGGAGGGCGGCCAGCATGTTGTCATCGCCACCGGCGGCGGCGCATTCTGCAACGCGGCGACCCGCGCGCTGATTCTGGACAGGGCCATTGCCGTCTGGCTCGACAGCGATATCGAAACCCTGCTCGAACGCACCGCCCGCAAGGGCAATCGCCCGCTGCTCAAGCAAGGCGACCCGCGCGAGACACTGACCCGGCTGCGCGAGGAACGCCGCGATGATTATGCGCAGGCCCCGATCCATGTCATGAGCAATGACGGACCGCACACCAAGTCGGTCGACACGGTACTGAAAGGGATCGCGCAGTGGCTGTAGTTCCCGTTGCCCTGGCCGGTCGGCCCTATGAGGTGCGCATCGGCGCGGGGCTGCTGGCCGAGCTGGTGCCCAATTGCACCGGGCGGCTGCGCAAACGGCGGGTGCCGCTGGTGACCGATGCCAATGTTCATGCGGCCTGGGGCGCGGTGGTGGCGAATGCCCTCGCCCAGTCGGGACATGAAGCCGTCTGGCGCATCCTGCCGCCGGGCGAGGCGAGCAAGAGCTGGGATGCGCTGGCGGCAACCGTCGACTGGCTGCTCGCTGAGGAAGTCGAACGCGGCGATCATATCCTTGCCCTTGGCGGCGGGGTGATCGGCGATCTCACCGGCTTTGCAGCTGCGATTGTCAAGCGCGGTTGCCAGTTCATCCAGCTGCCGACGACGTTGCTGGCGCAAGTCGATAGCTCGATCGGCGGCAAGACCGCGATCAATACTGCGGCAGGCAAAAACCTCGTCGGCGCCTTCCACCAGCCCGCGCTGGTGCTCGCCGACCTTGCCGTGCTCGACACCCTGCCCGCCCGCGAACTGCGCGCCGGCTATGCCGAAGTGGTCAAATATGGCCTGCTGGGTGACGCGGATTTCTTCGCCTGGTGCGACAACAACGGCGCTGCGATGCTGGCCGGCGACGCGGCTTTGCGCGAATATGCGGTCGCGCATTCGGTCGCCGCCAAGGCCCGCATTGTCGAGACGGACGAGTTTGAAACCAAAGGCGCGCGCGCCCTGCTCAATCTCGGCCACACCTTCGGCCATGCGCTCGAAGCCGAGACCGGCTTTTCGGACCGCCTGCTCCACGGCGAAGCGGTGGCGCTCGGCATGGTGCTGGCGGCGCGCTATTCTGCGCGGCGCGGGTTGATGCCCAAGGCCAGCGCCGAACATGTCGCGCAGCACATTGCCGAAGCCGGGCTGCCGAGCGACCTGTCCGGATTGGGCCTCGATTGCGACGGACATGCGCTCACTGGCCATATGCTCCACGACAAGAAGATGGACGCGGGCACCCTGCCCTTCGTGCTGATGAAGTCGATTGGCGCGGCCTTCCTGGCCAGGGATGTCGATCTAGGCGATGTCGCGAAATTCCTCGACGAGGAGCTGGCGCGTTGACCAGCGCCGAAGCGACGCCTCAGCTCACCCTCCCCGCCCACGACCGCGCCTTTCTCGGCCACCCCAAGGGCCTCGGCTATCTCGCCTTTGTCGAGGGCTGCGAGCGGTTTTCCTATTATTCCATGCAGACGCTGCTGGTGCTCTATATGGTCAAGCATCTGCTGCTGCCCGAGCATATTGGCGGCGTCGCAGGGCTCGGCTGGCTGCGCGGAAACTATTACCATGGGCTGGAAGGCCAGCCACTCGCCTCGGCAATCTTCGGCGACTATACCGCGCTGGTCTATCTCACCCCGATCCTCGGCGGGATCATTGCCGACCGCTGGCTGGGGCGGCGGCTGACGCTGATCCTCGGCGCGCTGGTCATGGCGTTCGGCCACTTCCTGATGGCCTTCGAGGCCAGCTTCCTGTTTGCCCTGATGGCGCTGATTACGGGAGTCGGCCTGTTCAAGGGGAACATGGCCAGTCAGGTCGGCGAACTGTATGGTCCGAACGATCTGCGCCGGGCGATGGCTTTCCAGATTTTCTACATCGCGATCAACGTCAGCGTCATCGCCGCGCCGCTGGTTTCGGGCACGCTGGGCGAGAAGGTTGGTTGGCATTGGGGCTTTGGCACGGCCGGGGTGGTGATGGTTGGCGGACTGCTGATCTATCTGGCAGCGCAGCCGTGGCTGCCCGCAGACAACCGCCCCTCCCGCCAGGCTCCAGAAGCGCAGCGCGCCGCAATGACACGCAGCGACTGGCAAAGCCTCGCTGCATTGGCGGCGCTGGTGCCGATGCTGGCGGTGTCCCTTCTGACCAACAACCAGATCTTCAACGCCTATCTGGTCTGGGCCGATGCCCACTTCCAGCTGAGTTTCTTCGGCCAGACCCTGCCGACCAGCTGGATGATCACCATCGACGCGGCGCTCAGCTTCTCGATGCTGGTCGTGGTCGCTGCTTTCTGGAAATGGTGGGGCACGCGGCGGCAGGAGCCGGACGAGCTCAGCAAGATGATCATCGGCAGCCTGTTTTCGATTGCCGGCGGCCTGTGCCTGGTCGCCGCCGCTGCAACGCAGGGTTCGGGCAAAATCGGCCTTGCCCTGCCGGTGCTGTTCCATTTGCTCAACAGCATCGCCTTCTCGCACATCCTGCCGGTCAGCCTGGCGCTGTTCTCGCGGCTAGCCCCCAAGGCGATCACTGCCTTCACCATCGGCATCTATTACCTCGCCTTCTTCGCGGCGAACAAGATCGTGGGCGTGATCGGTGGCTGGTATTCGGCGATGGACACGGTGCAGTTCTGGCTGCTGCATGTCGCCAGCGCAGTGGTTGGGCTGGTGGCGTTTGTGGTGTTCAAACTGCTGGTGGCGAACCGGTTGTTGCCGGACGAAGCCCTTCAGTAGACCAGCCTGTGGCCCGCGAGATGGGTGTCGGTGGTCAGCAGCTTCAATCCCTCGCAGGCGCATACTGCGAGCAGAAGGCGGTCGAAGGGGTCTCTGGTTGCAGGCTCGGGATGGGCAACTTCGAGCGCGTGGTCGATGGTCATTGGCAGCAAGGAAAAGCCGTAGGCGGGAATCAATGCGCCAAGTGCATTCACGTCTTCATCAAGTTTCAATTTACCAGTGGCTGATTTGATCGAAATTTCCCAAGGGCTAACCACACTGACGACCGGCTTCAGTGCCGTATCTGCGAGCAACTCGCGGATACGGCGCGGAAGCCGGTTCTGGGTTTGGTTGATAAGGGCAATAAGGATATTGGTATCAAGCAGATAACCGCTCATCGGCCCCGACTTTCCCGCGCCCGCTGATTTGCGGCAGCAAGCTTCTCGTCGAAATCATCCGGGAATGGCTGGAGCAGAAAATCCTCCGGAAGCTGATCGTCGAAATCGTCCGACACCCAGCCGATTTTCTTCGATGGATTAGCCTTGTGCCACGCTGCCACCCGCTCAAGCACTGACATCGGCTTTTCCTCCACCACATCCACATGCGGCACCAGATCGGCGACCGGCTTGCCGTGCCGCGTCAGCACGATCCGCTCACCAGCTTCGGCCGCCCGCAGCAGTTCGGTGAGCTTGGCCTTGGCCTCTTTCACCGGCACTTCCCGCGCGCCAGCCTTCGCGGCAGTGAGGGGCGCTGCATCGAGATGCTTGAAGGGAGTATAGGCCTCCCGAACGACGTATTTATCTTCCATGCGCCGAAAGTAACCACTAGTGGTCACAAAGTCAAGAAGTCATTCCAACTCCAGAATCACCGCATCCACCGCCAGGCTCTCGCCCGCCTTGGCGTTGACCTTCTTGACCGTGGCGCTCTTCTCGGCGCGCAGGATGTTTTCCATCTTCATCGCCTCGACCACTGCCAGCGGCTGGCCAGCCTCGACCTTGTCGCCCTCGGCAACATTGAGCGAGACCAGCAGGCCGGGCATCGGGCAGATCAGGAAGCGCGAGAGATCGGGCGGGATTTTCTCGATCATGTGCTGCGTCAGATGGGCAACGCGGGCCTCCAGAATTTGCACCTGGTGGATCGCGCCGCGCGTGGTCATTTTGAGGCCGGTGCGGGTCGGTTCGACCTTCACGCTCAAAGTCTCCGCTCGTCCTGAGCTTGTCGAGGGACTGATTTCGGCGGTCACCAGCCTATCTCCGGGCGTATATTCCATGGCGAGATCAACCGCTTCGCCATCGACCGAAATCACATCCTCGGCGAAAGCAACCGCATAGGCGGTGCCATCGATCGTCACGGACCAATCGACCGGCGGCGGCAGGTCCTCGGCCAATTGGCCATCGACCTGGCGCGCACGGTCGGCGCGGGCAGTGGCGATGAACCCGGCGATGGCGGCAAGATCGCGCTTGAGGTCACCGGAAGTCGCCGCACCGTGGAAGCCCTCCGGGTATTCCTCGGCGATGAAGCCGGTGGTCAGCTCGCCCGAGCGAAAGCGCGGGTGCTGCATGATCGCCGAGACGAAATCGATATTGTGCCCCAGCCCCTCGATCTCGAAGGCATCGAGCGCGGCGATCTGCTTGTCCGCCGCCTCATTGCGGGTCTTGCCCCAGGTCACCAGCTTGGCGATCATCGGGTCATAGAACATCGAAACTTCGCCGCCTTCGTAGACGCCGTCATCGACGCGCACGCCAGCGACCCCGCGACGGCCATTCTCGGCACCGTCGTCGGTCCAGCCCGGCACCGGCGGGCGATAGCGGGTCAGTCGCCCGGTCGATGGCAGGAAGCCGCGATAGGGATCTTCGGCATAGACGCGGTTCTCGATCGACCAGCCGTCAATACCGATGTCCTTCTGGCTCATCGCCAGCTTCTCGCCATAAGCCACACGGATCATCTGTTCGACCAGGTCGATCCCGGTGATCGCTTCGGTGACCGGATGCTCCACCTGCAGCCGCGTGTTCATTTCAAGGAAG
The DNA here is from genome assembly GCA_023266625.1 of Novosphingobium sp. Lineage (GTDB taxonomy): Bacteria > Pseudomonadota > Alphaproteobacteria > Sphingomonadales > Sphingomonadaceae > Novosphingobium. Next base: position 5,130 of record JAHFPT010000223.1, read on the forward strand.
TAGAAGCTCTCACCCGTCGGATCGGCGCCCGAGACGATCAGTTCGACCGTCCCAGCCGAATAATAACCGACAGCCTTTGACAGCGCGACGCACTGCTCGCCCATGGCTTTGCGCATCTTTGGGGTCACGAACGGTGACGGCGCCTCCTCGACCACCTTCTGATGGCGGCGCTGGATGCTGCATTCGCGCTCGTTGAGGTAAAGAATGTTGCCGTGCTTGTCGCCGAGGATCTGGATTTCGATGTGGCGCGGGTTGAGGATGAATTTCTCGATGAACACGCGGTCGTCGCCGAACGAGTTCAGCCCCTCGCGCTTGGTCGCCTCAAAGCCCTCGCGCACGTCCTTCTCATTATAGGCCAGCCGCATCCCCTTGCCGCCGCCGCCGGCCGAGGCCTTCATCATCACCGGATAGCCGATCTCGGCCGAAATGCGCACGGCATGCTCGGTATCGTCGATCTCGCCGACAAAGCCGGGTACGACATTTACGCCGGCTTTCAGCGCGAGCTTTTTGCTCTCGATCTTGTCACCCATCGCGGCGATGGCGTTGACCGGCGGGCCGATGAATTCGATGCCTTCCTTGGCCAGCGCTTCGGCGAAGCTGGTGCGTTCCGAGAGGAAGCCATAGCCCGGATGGACGGCATCGGCCCCGGTCTGCTTGGCAGCAGCGATGATCTTGTCAGCGATCAGATAGCTTTCCGAGGCAGGCGACGGGCCGATATGCACGGCCTCGTCGGCCATCGTCACGAACGGCGCGCGGGCATCGGCATCGGAATAGACCGCGACGGTCTTGATGCCCATACGGCGGGCGGTCTTGATGACCCGGCTGGCAATTTCGCCACGGTTGGCGATGAGGATTTTTTTGAACATTAACGACTCCAACGTCGGAGAAAGGCAAAGCTGCCTGCAAAGCCAGCTATTGAAAGGCTAATCGCGGCGAGAGGGGTCCAGTATGTCGTCAACTGGACGGATTTCGACGCAACGATCAGAAGTGCCAAAATTGCCGGAAATCCGACTGCCGACCAAATCACGGCTGCAACAATCGCCAAACACAACGCAATGGTTCGACGAGCAGTCACTTCGTCACCTCCCCTTCATCGTCACCCTGAACTTGTTTCAGGGTCCATCGTGCCCCACGCACGGACGGCGCATGGGGAGAAATGGATGCTGAAACAAGTTCAGCATGACGGGATTGAAGGGACGTCAAGCCACCCTCGCCAGTCCCGCATGAGCAAAATCCTCGCCCTTGTAGAGTAGCTCCTCACCGCGCTCCATCGCCAGCGCATAGGCGAAGCAATCGCCGAAGTTCAGCCTGGCCGGATGGCCGCTGCCCTTGCCGAAATCGCGATAGGCCTGTCGGGCCAGTTTGGCCTGCGATGCGGTGACAGGGACAACTTGGATGCCGAATTTATCGAGCAAGGGATCGAGACCCGCAGTGAGCGCCGGGTCTCGATCGCGATCGATAACGATGCCTGTTTCCAGATAGTTTCCGGCTGACATTACTGCTTCCGCTTGTTTCCCGATGAGCGCGGCGAAATGTGTTGCCTCTTCTTCATCACGGACGATGGCAACAATGACGGAACTGTCGATGATCATTTTGGCAGGCCGTATTCGTCATAGAGGAAATCGTCGATGTCGAGCGCCAGCGTTTCAGGAGACATACGCGCACGCATATCGCGAGCAATTTCCAGCGCGCGCTTGACCCTGTCTTCCTTCTCCAAATCCCACTTGCGGGCACGAAGTGCATCCAGAACTGCCTGAGTCAGGCCTACGCCGGATTTCTCGGCAAGCTCGGAAGCAATCTTGTAGGCCTCCGCGTTCTTGATGTTCATCTGGATTCCCATGCCGTTACCTTTCTACCATATAGTGATAGCATAGTAGAAATCGCGCAGTCTGGCAATCGCATGCCATCACTGCTCCTCCACCAACGCCTTGAGTTGCGCGATCCGCTCGCGCGTGATCCGCGCCATGCACAGGCTATGCACCATCGGCGCGCCGGAGCCGCCGCGCATTTCGAAGCTTTCGAGCAAGCATTGCTGGCCGCGATATGCCAGCCAGCTGCGCTGGGCGGCGAGCAGGGTTGCGAAATAGCCGGGGTCCTTGTCATAGCTCCGGTCGATCCCGCGATCGCTGGCCTTCATCGCTTCCGAGGTGATCCGCCACTGGCGGTTGAGCTCGGCATCGATGCGCTGGAATTCTTCAAGCAGGCAAATATTCATCGGCTGCTGCGCCAGATTGCCGCAGTCCTGCCGGGCCTGTGGCGCGGCGGCCATCAAGAACAGCGCGGCAATCACTCCGCCACTTCCAGCTGGCTCCCCACTGGCGGCATATTATGCCCCAGCAGCCGCAGCATGTCCGCCGCGCATTCGACCACGTTGCTGCCCGGCCCGTAAATCCCCTGCACCCCGGCCTCGCGCAGATAGTCGTAGTCCTGCGGCGGAATGACGCCGCCTGCCACGACCTTGATGTCCGGCCGCCCGGCGTCCTTGAGGTGGCGGATCAGTTCGGGGATCAGGGTCTTGTGGCCCGCCGCCAGTGACGAAGCACCGATGGCATCGACATCCTGCTCCAGCGCCAGCTTGCAGGCTTCCTCTGGCGTCTGAAACAGCGGCCCAGAGGTGACATCGAAGCCCATGTCGGTGAAGGCCGAGGCAATCACATTGGCCCCGCGATCATGCCCGTCCTGCCCCATCTTGGCGACCAGCAGGCGCGGATCGCGGCCCAGACGGCGGGCGACGGATTGCACGCCCTCGATCACCTGGCGGTAGCGGGAATCGTCGGCATAGGCCTTGCCGTAGATGCCGGTC
>JAHFPT010000055.1 GCA_023266625.1 Novosphingobium sp.
AGCTCCGCGCCGCAGGGCAGCCCGGCGCGGGGACAGAGCGGCGCTGGGTGATCTATGAAGGTGCCAACGATGCCAGCCGGGTGCCGGCCGAATGGCATGGCTGGCTGCACAATAGCTATGACGGCGTTCCCGAAAGTCACCTGCCGCCCCCGCGCATCTGGGAGGTGGATTATACCCCCAATGCCACCGGCACGGCCGCAGCCTATCGCCCGCAAGGCGCAATGGAGCGAGGCGGCCAGCGCGCCAGGGCGACGGGCGACTATGAAGCCTGGTCGCCGGATGGCGACAAACTAATGACTGCGCCGGAAGCCTAAGCCGTGAAGCGGGCGCTCGCGTTTTCTCTGGCTGTGTCGCTTGCGTTGGCCTCGGCTGCTTGCCAGCGCCAGCCCGACGCGGTGGCCGAAGCCAGAGCGACCGATGTGCCCAAAGCGATGGCCCAGGGCAATGGCGCTGCGAGCGCGCCGGTCGAAACCAAATATGGCACGCCGGTCAAGGATCGGGTGGCGAAGATTGGCTTGCTCAACAAGCGCAACAATCTCACCCAGGACCTGGTGATGAAGGTGGGCGAAGCGCGCCGGGTTGGCAATATCGTCGTCCGCGTCGTCAATTGCGAGCGTACGCTTCCCTGGGAAATCCCGCCCGAAACCGGCGCTTTCGTGCAGGTCTATGTCGAGGAGCGGGCCACTGCCAAGGCCGCGCTCGCCTGGCGCACGGTGTTCTCCGGCTGGCTGTTCAAGAATTCGCCCTCGCTCAATGTTGTCGAGCACCCGGTTTACGACGTCTGGGTCAAGGATTGCGCGATGAAATTCCCCGGCGAGGAAGAGGACCCGGCTGCGGCTGCGCCTTCGAGCAATGCGCCGAAAGCTTCGGGCAGCGCCAGCGCCGCGCCCGCTGTCGCTGCGCCCAAACCTTCGCCATCACCGATGCCGTCGCCCTCACCCAAGCCTTCGGCGACATAGGGTGCTTGCGCTGCCTTGAGCAGCGTCAGATAGCGCGACTGGCTGAGCTCGACCGCGCCGAGCGAGGCCAGATGCGGCGTGATGAACTGGCAATCGAGCAGCCTTGCCCCTCCGCGCCGCAGCACCGCGACCAGCCAGGCCAGCGCGACTTTTGAGGCATCGGGGACCAGGCTGAACATGCTTTCGCCGCAAAACACCCGGTCGAAACCGACCCCATAAAGACCGCCGACCAGTTTATCTTCCTGCCAGCATTCGAGCGAATGGGCATGGCCGAGCCGGTGCAGCCGGACATAGCTCGCCATGATCCTGTCGCTGATCCAGCTCTCACCGCTGCCGCTCTCATTTTTGGCGTCATTTTTGGCCCCATCATTTTTGGCGGGGCGCGGCGCAGCGCAGGCCTCGATGACCTGCGCAAAGGCGGCGTTGCAGGTGATGCGAAAACGCCCGCGCCGCAGCGCGCGCGCCAGCGAACGCGAGCAGCGAAAGCCATCCAGCGGCAGGATCGCCCGGCGGTGCGGCTCGACCCAGAACACCTCGGGGTCATCGCGGCTGTCGGCCATCGGGAAGATGCCGCCGCGATAGGCGAGCATCAGCAGCTCGGGATCGATGGGATTGGGAGGCATGGCGGGCGGGTTGGGGCTGTGCACGGCGCTGTATGTAGCAAATCGCGCGCGCTGCGACAAAATCTTGCCATCGCCCGCCTCTCCCTCTAGAGGCACCTCCGCCCACAGGAGTGTAGCTCAGCTGGTAGAGCATCGGTCTCCAAAACCGAGTGCCGGGGGTTCGAATCCCTCCACTCCTGCCAGGCATTTTCCACATCGCTGCCTTCGCCTCGAAGCCGTAACTGGTGGGAGTTGGAGCAACGACGATGACCAAGACAAGCTTCAAAAACGATCTGAACGAGGCGATTCACCTTTCCGCCCAAGCGCTGTTTCGCACTGGGGTGATCGACAAGGCGACCATGCGCGACTTCGAAGAGGCCTGCCTGTCGGTTACGCCCTCCATCACCCCTCAAAACTATAATCCGGCAGCGACACGAACGCCTTTTTCAGCGCCTCGCCCCAGCCCGAGGATATCGCCTTGAAATAGGCATCGTCCGCCGTCACCCGCTTCTCGTGCAACGGGGCGAAGCCGTCGCGCTCGATGACCAGCAGGTCGAGCGGCAGGCCGACCGAGAGATTGGCCTTGAGGGTTGAATCGAAGCTGACCATCAGCAGTTTGACCGCATCTTCGAAGGCCATCGTCCGGTCATAGCCGCGCAGGATGATCGGGCGGCCGTATTTGGTTTCGCCGATCTGGAAGAAGGGCGTGTCGAAGCTCGCCTCGATGAAATTGCCTTCGGGATAGACCAGGAACAGCCGGGGCTGCATGCCCTTGATTTGCCCCGCGACGATCATCGAGGCGACAAATTGCCCGGTGCTGTCCTCGACGCATTCCGCCTTCTGGGCCTCGATCGTATCGTTGAGCAGCTTGCCGACCATGGTCGCCACCTGGAACATGGTCGGCGCTTCGAGCAGCGAATTGTGGCGTTCGGACGGGGCCTTGTTGCGCTCTTCCAGCTGGCTGACCACTGCCTGGGTGGTGGCGAGATTGCCCGAACACATCAGCGCGATGATCCGCTCGCCGGGCACCTCCCAGTGGTACATCTTGCGGAAGGTCGAGATATTGTCGACGCCCGAATTGGTCCTGGTGTCGCTCATCAGCACCAGCCCGCGATCGAGCAGCATTCCAACGCAATAGGTCACGCGATTGTCCCCTGATCCCCTGCGCCTATTGTTCCACGAGTTGCTGTTCAACTGCAAGACTCACGGCGAGCGCAGATTCCCCCTCGCCATAGCTTATCCCCGTGACAGGTGCTGCCTCGCGATAGTCGCAGCCGGTGGCGACGCGGACATAGCGGGCATCGGCGCTGATCCCGTTCGAGACGTCGAAGGCGACCCAGCCCAGCCCGGCAAGATGGGCTTCGGCCCAGCCGTGTCCGGCCTCCTGGTCGATCCGGTCGTTCATCATCAGATAGCCGCTGACATAGCGCGCCGGGATGCCCAGCATGCGGGCGGTGCCGATGAAGATATGCGCATGGTCCTGGCAGACGCCCCGCCCTGCGGTCATCGCTGCCTCGGCGGGGGTGGCGGCGTCGGTGAAGCCGATTTCGTAGCGCACCGCGCCGAGCACGCCCTGCGACAGCGCATGCAGCAAGGCCAGCGGATCGCCCCGGCCCGTCTCCAGCGTGCCAGCCAGCGCGCGCATTTTCGGGCCAGGCCGGGTCAGCTCCGTCTGGGCGAGAAAGTACCACAGCGGCATATGTCCGGTATGCTGGCCGATCATGCCGTTGTTGTCGGAGGTTTCGACGTGGCCGCTGCAGGTGATGGTGATGGCGCTGGCACCGGGTTCGACCGAGACCAGCGTGGTGTGATTTTGGTGCTGGTCGTCGTATTCGGCCTCCTGACGCGCGCCTTCGAGCTGCATCTGCCAGTCGATGATTTGCTGGCCATGCGTCGATTTGGGCCGCAGCCGCAGCCGCTGCAGGCCGCGGGTTGCGGGCTGGCTGAACTGGTAATGGGTGGTGTGACGGATCGCGAGACGCATCAGACGGTAAACCTGTAATCGGCGGCGATGGCCTCGGCGATGGCCTTGATGCCGGCGATCACCGTGACAATCGTTTCGTGTAGCCCATATTCGAAGATCTGGGCCGTGTTGGTATGGTGCATCCGCGACCCGGCATCGCGCAGCAGTTCGTGCGCCGGGGTTTCCTGGCCATATTCGCGGGCGAGGCTTGCCATGTTGCTCCTGAGCTTTTCATAGCAAAACGTCAGGCTGCGCGGAAAGCGGCCATCGAGGATGAGGAATTCGGCAATGCCGCGCGCATCCATGCTGCCGGCGTTGAGCCAGCGATAGGCGCGCTCGCCTGCGACCGAGCGCAGCACTGTCTCCCATTGGGCGTTATCGAGCGTCGAACCGACCCAGCCAACCGAGGGCAGCAGCAGGTGATATTTGACGTCGAGAATGCGGGCGGTGTTGTCCGCGCGTTCGATGAAAGTACCGATGCGGGCGAAATTGAAGATTTCATTGCGCAGCATGGTGCCATCCATTGCCCCGCGCACCAGCGTCGACTGGCGGCGGATCGCGGCGAGCACCTCGCCGAGATTGCCGGCCCGGACCGGGCGCGACAGCAGCTCGCGCAGCACCATCCAGCTCTCGTTGGTCGCTTCCCAGACTTCTCGCGTTATGGCGGTGCGCACGGTGCGGGCATTGCTGCGGGCACTTTCGAACATGGCGAGGACGCTGCCCGGATTATCGCGGTCGCGCAGGATGAAATTGGTGACCGACGGGCCGGTATAGTCCAGATTGTGCCGGGCGAATTCCACGTCTTGGCCGATGGTGACCAGCACCGAGCGCCATTCTTCGCGGGCTGCGGACTGGCCGCGGGTCAAGGCGAGGCGAAAGCCGGCATCGAGCAGCCGAGCGGTATTTTCCGCGCGCTCGAGATTGCGCATCATCCAGAAGATGCCGTTGGCGGATCTGCCTAGCATAATAGCCCCTCCCCTTCAGGGGAGGGGTTGGGGTGGGGGCTATCGGTTGGCGCAGCTCTTGCCGGACAGCCCCCACCCCCAGCCCCTCCCCTGAAGGGGAGGGGGGCAAGAAGGCCTATCGAGTGCGTCATCCGGGGCATCAGTCTTCCAGCACCCAACTGTCCTTGGTCCCGCCGCCCTGCGACGAATTGACCACCAGCGAACCTTGCTTGAGTGCGACCCTGGTGAGCCCGCCCGGGGTGATGTCGATGCCGCTGGGCGAAACCAGGACAAAGGGCCGCAGATCGACATGGCGCGGGGCAAGGCCCGCTTTGGTCAGGATCGGCACGGTCGACAGCGCCAGGGTCGGCTGGGCGATATATTGCTCGGGCCTGGCCCGCAGCTTTTTCGCAAAGGCGGCCAGTTCGGCTTTCGACGAAGTCGGCCCGATCAACATGCCATAACCGCCCGAGCCATGCACTTCCTTGACCACCAGCTCCTTGAGGTTGTCGAGGACATAGGCCAGCGCATCGGCTTCTGAACAGCGCCAGGTCTGGACATTGCCGAGCAGCGGTTTCTCGCCGGTGTAAAACTCGATGATCTCGGGCATGTAGCTGTAGATCGCCTTGTCGTCGGCGATGCCGGTGCCCGGCGCATTGGCGATGGTGATCCGGCCCGCGCGGTAAATATCCATGATACCGGGAACGCCCAGCACGCTCGCCGGATTGAAGGTGAGGGGATCGAGAAACTCGTCATCGACCCTGCGGTAAAGCACGTCGATCGGCTCGTATCCCCGCGTGGTGCGCATGGCGATGCGGCCATCGACGACGCGCAAATCGCTGCCCTCGACAAGTTCTGCGCCCATCTGGTCGGCGAGGAAGGCGTGTTCATAATAGGCGGAGTTGTAGATGCCGGGGGTCAGCACCGCGACCACGGGTCGATCCGACGCTACGTCGGGCGCACAGGCAGCAAGGCTGCGCGCCAGCCGCCGCGGATAGTCCGACACCGGGCGCACCGCGATGCGGGTGAACAGCTCGGGAAACATCGCCATCATGGTTTCGCGGTTTTCGAGCATATAGGAGACGCCCGAAGGGGTGCGGGCATTATCCTCGAGCACCAGGAATTCGTCGGGACCGGTGCGGACCAGATCGACCCCGACAATATGGGTGTAGATGCCGCCAGGTGGTTCAAAGCCGACCATCTGCGGCAGGAAGGCGTCGTTCTGGCTGATCAGATGTTCGGGCAGCCGCCCGGCGCGGACGATCTCCTGGCGATGATAGATGTCGTGGATGAAGGCATTGAGCGCCCGCACCCGCTGCGTGATGCCGCGCTCCAGCTTGCGCCATTCGGCGGCGGTGACAATGCGCGGGACGACGTCGAAGGGGATCAGCCGCTCTTCGCCATCGCTGTCGCCATAGACATTGAAAGTTATGCCGGTGCGGCGGAAAAACCGCTCGGCCTCGTCGCTTTGCTGGCGCAGCCAGCCGGGTTGCTGGGTGCCCAGCCAATCGTGGTATTCGGAATAGGCCAGGTGTACCGAACCGGCGGCGTCATGCATCTCATCGTAAACTGCGGACGAATCGGACGCCATCACGCCTCCTGTGAGCCCAAGTGATGCCGCAACCGCCCGGCGTTGCCAAGCGGACAATGCTGCGCCTGCGAAATGACTCTTTCCCGATCCCGGTGCGGCAGCTAGGAGGTTGAAGCTGGGGAGGGATCGAAGCGCATGACCATGCAGGCAGCCGGGCAGGCAGAGGGGCCAGACATTCCGCCAAGACGTTTCCTGCTTGCGCCCGCTGGCCGCCGCGAAGGTCTGTGGCTGGCAATTGCACTGGCGCTGCTAGCCTGCCTGCCGGTACTACTGGCGGCGCGCCCGCAGATGACGGACTATCCCTCGCATCTGGCACGCTATTACATCATGCTCGATGGCGGCCAAAGCGCCTGGCTGGCGCGCTATTATGACTTCAAATGGAGCTGGTCGGGCAATCTCGGTGTCGATCTGCTGATCTGGCCCACGGCGAAGCTGTTCGGACTGGAGCCGGCCACGCGGATCATCACCGCTATCATTCCGCCGCTCACAGGGCTCGCCATGATCAGTGTCGAATGGACGCTGCGCCGCCGCATCGGTGTCGGCACGATGCTGGCCCTGGTGACGATCTGGTCGCCGGCGCTGATCATCGGGCTGCTCAATTTTTCGCTGGCGCTGGCGCTGGCGCTGTTTGCCTTTGCCGGCTGGGTGCGGCTGGAGGGCTGGCGCTGGCGCTGGCTGTTGTTTCTGCCGATCGGGGTGCTGGTGTGGCTGTGCCATCTTGCCGGATGGGGCGTGCTCGGGGTGCTGGTGTTTGGCTATGAATGGCACCGGCGGCGCGGGTTTGGTGCCTTGCTCGCACCATGGCCGCTGGCGCTGCCGGTATTGGATCTGCTGACCGGCGGCGGCCCGCCCGGCATGCTTTCCTATGGCCATAATGTCGCGAACTTCAAACTTTCGATCTGGTTCATGGCGCTGCGCGACCAGTCGTGGTGGCTCGATATCGACAGCCTCGGCATATTGCTCGCGGCATGCGCGGCGGCGGCTGTCTTTCGCCGCTTCGACGGCCGGCTGGGCTGGGCGGCAGTCATCTTTGCGCTGCTTTCACTCGCCCTGCCGCGCCACCTCGGCGGCGGCGACTATACCGATTACCGGCTGATTGCGGTGGCGCTGAGCGCGGGCTGCCTCGCCATCGACTGGGCACCGCCGCGTATCCTGCTGTGGCTTGCGCCCGTGCTCTATCTGATCCGGCTCGGCATGACGGCGAGCGTCTGGCATGCCGATTCGCGCGAGGTCGAAGCGATGCTGGGCGCGCTGGATCATGTGCCCCGGGGCGCGCGTATCGCCGCCGCCGTGGTGACCGAACGCGCGGTCTGGGCGACCGATACATTCCAGCATGTGCCGAGTTACGCCACCATCCGCCGCGATGCACTGGTCAACACCCATTTCGCCGAGCCTGGGGTTCACATGCTGCATCTGCGTGAGGGGGGTGGCGAATTCAAGGACCCCACCCAGCGCATCTTGCATGCACCGGGCGAGCCCATCGATCTGGCCCATTTCGCGCCCGCGCGCCAGGCAGACTACCTCTGGTACATCGGCGGTGCTGTCCCCGCGAGTCTGCCATCAGGCGCGGTCGTGATTTACCGAACAAAGCGCAGTCTGATGGCCCGGCTTGCAAAAGCGTCGCCTGCTCGCTAAGCCGCGCCCATCTTCCGACATCGGAGACTCGCAGCCCCTCCCGGTTCCCTTGATTGCCAAGGTGCCGGGGCGGCGATGTCCCCGTGGCGGAAGTCTGGAGCATTGTGTGGAAAAGTGGGAACCGGTTTTCCGCTCGTAACGATGCGACAACAAGAAACGAGTTACCAACCGATGGAAGAACGTTCAGCCAAGTCCAGAACCTCGCCCGGCGAATTCATGCGCCAGGTGCAGGCCGAAGGCCGCAAGATCATCTGGCCGACACGGCAGGAAACCGTCACCACCTCGATATTCGTCGGGATCATGATGGTCATTCTGGCGTTCTTCTTCCTTGGCATCGACACGCTGTTCGGCAAGCTCGTACAGTTCCTGCTGTCGCTCGCCTGACATTTCACGTTTCACGCAAGAGAGACACATGGCCCGCTGGTATATCATCCACGCCTATTCCGGTTTTGAAAACAAAGTCCGCGATTCGATCCTCTCCGAGGGTGAGCGCATGGGCCTGTCGCAGCTGGTAGAGGCGGTCGAAGTCCCGACCGAGACAATCACCGAGGTCAAGCGCGGCAAGAAGGTGCAGGTCGAGCGCAAATTCATGCCCGGCTATGTGCTGGCCAAGCTGGCGATGAACGACGACGTTTATCATTTGATCAAGAACACCCCGAAGGTCACCGGCTTTCTTGGTCCCAACGGCAAGCCGCAGCCAATCTCCGAACGCGAGGCCGCGCGCTATTTCGGTGCCCGCGACGCCGCCGCCGCCGAGCCCAAACGCCACATCAGCGTCGATTACGAGATCGGCGATTCGGTCAAGGTCAACGCCGGCCCTTTCGCCAGCTTCACCGGGGTGGTGGAGGAGCTCGATTTCGAAAAGAACCGGGTCAAGGTCTCGGTCTCGATCTTTGGCCGGGCGACGCCGGTGGAGCTGGGCTTCGAAGAGGTGGAACTTTCGAAGTGACGGTCAATATTGCCGCAGTTTGACACTGCGAATGCTATATGTTCTCCTCCGCTCATAGGGGGAACATGGAATTCAAACTGCCTCAAGCGGCAAAGCCGATGATCGATTTTGCGATTCATGTCGTGGTCGGTGCGTTCGGTTTTTTGGTAGTATTGGGGGTTGCAGTTGCTATATCAGCCTTTGTTAAGGCTACCGATGGCATGGTCCCGACGTGGGTAGCAAGCGGAGCCGAATTTGCGGAAAAGGCCCTATTCCTCCTCGACCTTTTCCTCTTTGGTTTGTTTGTTTTGACTGAAGCTTTCAAACTTGTCCGTGGACTTGTGAACGAATGGATATCGCGATGACCGGTTCAAAGAATGGTAAATGCGCCGCTGATTCTGAGACCTTTGTTGTCAACGCAGGCTATCTTCGTGCGCAGGCGCTTGAGGCTGCCGCCTCATTTTTCGCGCCACTTTCGGGTGTGTGGGGTGCCATCGCCGGTCAGAAGGCCTCCAATGGTCGGGAGTTCCGGCGCAGCAAGTAGCAGTTTGGCGGAGGCCTCCACCCTACTCTCGCCGAATCTTGTATCCAAAATCTCATTGCAATCCGCCGCCGGTCCCGCTATCGGCGCGCGCTTCCGGCAGGCTTTCGCTCACCGGAAGTCCACGCGGGAGGCGACCTTCGGGCCGCTGCCTGACCGCTCACTCTGAGGCTCGCCCCTGAAACACGGGCAGCCAACAGGAAGAAAGGAGGCCCTCCGTGGCCAAGAAGATCGACGGCTATATCAAGCTGCAAGTGCCTGCGGGCGCTGCCAATCCCTCTCCCCCGATCGGTCCGGCGCTGGGTCAGCGCGGGGTCAACATCATGGAATTCTGCAAGCAGTTCAACGCTGCCACGCAGGAGCTCGAAAAGAGCATGCCGATCCCGACGATCATCACCGTCTTCGCGGACAAGAGCTTCACCTTCGTCACCAAGACCCCGCCCGCCAGCTTCCTGATCAAGAAGGCGGCAGGGTTCAAGTCCGGCTCGAAGGAGCCGGGCAAGATTTCTGGCGGAACCATCAAGCGTTCGCAGCTGGCCGAGATTGCGCAGACGAAATTCGCCGATCTCAATGCCAACGATATCGAACAGGCGACCAAGATCATCGAAGGCTCTGCCCGTTCGATGGGCCTCGAAGTGGTGGAGGGCTGATCCGATGACCAGAGTCACCAAGAACCGCAAAGCGCTCAATGCCAAGCTCGGCGATAACATGAAGCTCTATGGCGTCGATGAGGCGCTCAAGACGCTGCGCGAACTCAAGACCACCAAGTTCGACGAAACCGTCGAAGTGGCGATGAACCTCGGCGTCGATCCGCGCCATGCCGACCAGATGGTGCGCGGCATGGTGTCGCTGCCTTCGGGCACCGGCAAGGATGTCAAGGTCGCGGTCTTCGCCAAGGGCGACAATGCCGAAAAGGCGCTGGCCGCCGGAGCCGACAAGGTCGGCGCCGAAGATCTGCTGGAAGACATGCAGGCCGGCAATCTCGATTATGGCCGCGTCATCGCCACGCCCGACATGATGGGCCTGGTCGGCCGCCTCGGCAAGGTACTCGGACCCAAGGGTTTGATGCCCAACCCCAAGCTCGGCACGGTCACCCCCAATGTCGCCGAAGCGGTCAAGGCAGCCAAGGGCGGCCAGATCGAATTCCGCGTCGAAAAGGCCGGGATCATCCATGCCGGCATCGGCAAAATGAGCTTCTCGGACGCGGCAATCCGCGCCAATTTTGATGCCTTCGTTGATGCCATCGTCAAGGCCAAGCCGGCTGGCGCCAAGGGCAAATATCTCAGGAAGATCGGCCTCAGCTCATCGATGGGCCCGGGCCTGAAGATCGACGTCGCGCAGGTCCAGGGCGGCTAACCAGCCTTCCGGCAACGACGTGAATAAGGCCGGGAGGGGAAACCTTCCCGGCCTTTTCAAATTGGGCAGTCAGCCTATGCTCCGGCCATACTTGTGGCAGGAGTAGCGTTCATGGCAGAGGGCAATTCCACGCGGCGCGTCGGGATCGTGGCGGCCCTGGCCGCTGCAGCCTGCAGTATCGCTTACGATGTTGCGCAAATATTCGAGTGGCTCGGAATGCTGGGGTCCGCTGGCGGACCGAGGAATACGAGCACTCCGTTCGGCATCACTGTGCTGCTGGTTCCTTCGCTGTTGCTCGGACCTGCACATATGGCGATGATTGCGGCACTTCACCGGATCGTTGCAGACTCGCATAAGGTATACGGTCTGATCGCGCTCGCATTCGCAACTGCATATGCCACGCTGACCGGTCTCGTGTATTTCGTGCAGATCACCTTCGTTGCGCCGCGGCTTGCCGCAGGGGAAATGGCCTCGATCGAACTGCTGCGGTTCGTCCCTTACCAATCGTTCCTGTTCGCGATCGACCTCTATGGCTACAGCCTGATGTGCGCGTCTGCTCTGTTTGCGGGGCTGGCACTTGGACATTCCGCAGACACCAGACTGGCCCGCAGGCTGTTGATCGTGACGGGCCTGTTGATTCCTGCCTTGGCCTTGCAGATGCAGTTCCCCTGGCTGATCTGGATCGGTGCAATCTGGGCTTTTACCTATCCTGCCGCAGCATTGGCGCTGGTCCGAGTGTTCCGGATTTTGCCCCCCAATTGTTAGCCGGGAAGGGAAACCTTCCCAGCCTTTTTCGCTGCGCCGCGCGGAGGGGCTTGCATAGTGTGCGGCAGTGACGCATTGCGCTTCGCTGTTCACCTGTTCAGCATCTAGGGGGCAATCATGGCCATCCGTTTCGAAGACATCAAACCCAAGGTCGGTAGCCGCGTCGTCTGGGACAGCCGCGACGACATTTTCACGCCCGAGGCCGCGCAGGCCCTTCGCAAGCAGCTCGAAGATCGCACCGTGCTGGTCTTTCCCAGGCTCAACCTCACTGACGAGGAACAGCTGAAGATCACCGATCTGATGGGTGGCAAGGTCAAGCTCACCGGCCAGTTCAATGTCCAGGACACCGACGAAAACGTCTACCAGGTCACGCTCGACAAGACGATCAACCCCCAGCCCGAATATGTGCTGGGCACCTATTTCTATCATATGGACGGCATGCCGGTCGATTTCCCGCCGCCTTTCGCTACGCTGCTTTCGGCGCGCAAGGTTGCGCCCAGGGGCGGGCAGACCGATTTCGCCAACACCTGCGCTGCCTATGCGGCCCTGTCCGAGGAGGAGAAGCGGGAGATCGACGGGCTCAGGGTGATCCATTCGGTCAAGGCGAGCATGGTGCCGATCCAGGAAGCTATTCCGCCCGAGCAATACCAGAAAGTCATCGGCATCAAGGGCGAAAGGGACCGGCCGCTGGTCATGGTTCACGCAGGCGGGCGCAAGTCGATGCTGCTCGGAACCACCGCCGACCGGATCGAGGGCATGCCGATCCCGGAGGGCCGCGCGCTGCTGACGCGCCTGACCGAATGGTCCGCCCAGCCGGAATTCTCGCTGCGCCACGATTGGCAGGAAGGCGATTTCGTCATCTGGGAAAACACTTCGGCGCTCCACCGGGCGATCCCCTATGATCCCGATTCGGGCCGGATGATGCACCGCACTTCGCTGGCGGGCACGGAGTCGGTCGCGGCCTGATTAGCGCTTAGGGGCGAGATTGGCGCCAAGGTTGGCAGCGGTGTAGCATTCGATCACGGCACTGATCGGTTTATTATCAGGTAGTTGCAGCAGGGCGCGGTTGGACAGGATAGTGCCTGCCGGGCAGCCCTCCGCCTGGCCGCGGATGCTTTCCAGCCGCTGGCGGATGAATTGGAGCGGCGCGGCGACGCGGCCGAAAGGCGCGTCGGTGGTGTCGAGATCGCGGTTCATTCCGGGCGTAAGCCGCGAGGGAACATACCAGTTTTCGGCGACCGAAAGCACCGTCGCGCCGCAGAAAAGCGCGACATGGCGGTAGCGGACCGGCTCGTACTGTCCTACCGAAAGCAGGCTGCGTATGGCTGCGGTGGGTGCTGTCATCTCGGCCTTCAGCCGATGCGCGGCGATGACCGGTGGATCGGCAATGTGCCGCGCGCGGCACCATTCGGTGAGCGCTGCTGTGGCGCTTTCCTGTGTTTCGAGGGTGTGCACAAAGGCACCTAGAAGGGGTCGAGCGGCACCAAGGGCGGGTTCAGCGGGGGCAAGAGCGGGTTGCGCGGTACATGCGGCAAGGCTTGCGCAAAGGCAGGCCAGGGCCAGCGCGGCGATGCGGCGCAAGCGCTATATTCCCCCCGCGACGGCTGGCTTGCCCATGCTGTCCAGCGCATCCGCCAAAGCCCGGCTGCACGCTGCCAGCTCTTCGGCATCGACCGAGCGGATGACGAAGTTTGCTCCGTTGTGGCCGTCCTTCCAGAACGGATAGCTGCCGATCTGGCATGAGGCATGCGCCTTTTCGGTATCGGCGAGCAGCTCGGCGACTTCGCTTTCGGGCACCCAGCAGCCGACGGTTTCGCTGAGCAGCAGCGCCCCGCCCTCCAGCGTGCCGGATAGCGCATCGAGCATCCCCGCTGTGATCTGCGGCACGCCGGCCATCAGGAAGACATTGCCTATGCGGATGCCCGGTGCGCCGGAATAGCGGTTGGGGATCAGTTCGGCCCCTGCGGGCACGCGGGCCATGCGCAGGCGGGCCTCGTTGATGCCGCCGCGGGTTTCGTAATAATCCTCGAGGATCTTGCGGGCTACCGGATGGACTTCGACGCCGACGCCCAATGCCTCGGCGATAGCATCGACGGTGATGTCGTCATGCGTCGGGCCGATGCCGCCGGTGGTGAACAGATAATCGCTCCGCGCGCGCAGCGTGTTCACCGCCTCGACGATGGCTGCGGTCTCGTCGCCGATCACGCGCACTTCCTTGAGACGGATGCCCTGGACGCCCAGCCAGCTGGCGATCTGGGCGATGTTCTTGTCATGGGTGCGGCCCGACAGGATCTCGTCGCCTATGACGATCAGCGCGGCGGTGTAGATGCGGCCAGGGCTGTTGGACGATTCGGTCATGGGGAGGGGTTAGGGCAAAGTGCAGACCAGTGGAATATGTCCCTCCTTTCCCCTTGCGGGAGATTGATATTTATTGGGCTCAGAATGTGTAGCTTGCGCCGACCGTGACTGCACTCTGGCCATGATACCGCCCTTCGTAATAATCCTCGTCCGGCCCGCCGCCTGACCAGGCGACCTGCAGGTCGAACGGCCCCGCCCGCCTGGCGATGCCCAACCGCCAGTCATAATGGGTCGAGTCCCCGTCAGAGGGCTGTGGACCGGCGATCTGCAAAAGTACCCCGACATGACCGGTGAGCCGCCAGTTCGGCGCTGGCCGTGCCACGGCATCCACATCGGTATAAAGCGTCGAGACGCCAGACCGGAAATAGTCAGGACTGTAATGCAGATGCGCCGAGACATGGTCCGTGACGATGCCCGCATAGGCTTCGGTATAATGCGCCTTGGTCCCACCGCGGTAATATTGGGTGTAGTCCGACCGGACGAGACCTACATCGACTACCGTCCCGGACGGCAGCTTCCAGGCATAACCCAGATTGGCATGAACGCTGAGCAACTCTGGCGCTGACGGGGTCATGACTGCATCCACCGCACCGGCGACATAAAGCCCGGACATATCGTCATAGGAAAGGCTGAGCGTCGCGACCGGGTGCCCGTGGCTGAACGACCTGCCGCGAAACCGGTCGTCGCTGACCACCGTAATGCTGGTGCCCACGTCCGCCCACGCCGCGGTCGCGTGGCACGCAAGGGTCATTGCCGAGAACAGGCTCAGTGTTTGGCAGACGATGGACGTCAACTCACGGACGCATGCTTGCTGCGATTCTTGGCGGTTTTGCGCAAGCACAGTCACAGGGGCCAGACAGGCGGAGCAGGGAGGCGCAGGGGTCTATGGCACTCCCCTTGCCCCGCGAGACGATCAACACCGGCCGATCTGCGCCGGCTGGCCGTTCCGCCCGCAGCAGCGCGAGCAGGCCGCTGACATGCGCCGCTGCATAGGAGCTGCCGTTGACCAGGTACCATCGTCCCCCCGGCTGCGTGGTGAGCACGTCTCGACCGGGGGCAGTGTAAACCCCCGGCGGCAGTACGGCCAGAGTATCATCCGATACCGCGATCACGCCACGCAGAGAGGCAGGAAATCCGCCGTCCGGAAGCAGTGGGTCAAACGCTGCTACGACCGGCGTGCCACGCGCCAGGGCAAGATCCAGCAACCTTGTGAGCAAGCTGTCCGGAGGTCCGGAAAGGCTGAGATTGATGACCTGCGCCTTGCTCTCGATGGCGAAATGCAGGGCCTTGGCAAGGCTGAGCGTGTCGCAGGCAGTATCGGTCGATCCCGCCTGCTGCCAGCAGGCGCGCAGGGCCATGAGCCGTGCCCCGGGCGCAACGCCGATGATACCGAGACCATTGCCCGCCTTTGCCGCAATGACTCCGGCAATGCCGGTACCATGCTGTTCGGCTGCGGCGGCATGATCCGCGACAAAGTTCCTGCTTACCGCTATTTGCCCGGCAAGGTCGGGATGGTTGCCGTCGATCCCGCTGTCGATCACCGCCACAGTCACATTGCGGCCCGTCGAAAGCTGATGCAGATCGGCCAATCGCCATGTGCGGGCGGTCGGTTGGGCCCTGAAAAGCGGATCGTTATAAACCGGCAGCCCGCCCTTGGCGCGATAATGGTGCATTGGCTCGGCGAAGGAAACGTGCGGATCGCTGGACACCTGCCTCGTCGCTTCCTCGGCGGATTGACCGCCCGGTACTTCCATCACGAAGCAGTCGAGATCGACCAGTGGCATCGGCCAGTCGTCAACCAGCCTGAAACCATAGCGCCGCGCGATCCGTTGCGCCATGTGGCGGCGCGCGCTGTTCGCCTGTGCGTTGTCATAGCTGTTTCCATAGCCCGGATTGAGACTAAAATGCTCGGGAGCCAGGCGCGTCAGCACCAGAATTTTCTGCGGAGATGCGGCCTCCGCCGTCAACTGGGCGCGAGCGGGAGCCGTGCAGATCATCGCCAGCCAGATGAGCGCAAGCCATCGCACGGCAAGCCGGCCAGAACGCAAGCTGATCACGGCCGCGCTTCCGCATCCACTGGCTGCGCCAGCACCACATTCGGCTGCGTCTGCAGCGCAGCGATGATCGATATCCGCTCTGCCGCCGGCACCTGCAGCAGATAGGCCCCGGCGGCTGTGGGACCGTCCACCAGCCGGGCACGGCTGGCATAGAGTGTGCGGCGAAGGTCCGCTTCGCTGGTATCCGGGCGGAAGATCACAATGACATTGCCGCTCGGCTGCATGGCAGCGGCACCGAGCGTCCGGTAGGGTGCCGGATTGCTGCGCGGCAGGATCATGACCACGACCGACAGCGCGAGAGCGACCTGCCCAGCCAGTAACCAGCCAAATCGTCCTGGCCAGGCAAGCGCCCGCCGGAGGGCGCTACCGGCTTGCTGAAAAATGCCTTGCCTGGGCGGTGCAAGCATCACCCGGCGGCGCAGCTCGCTCCAGCCGGCTTCCGCATCCAGTGGCAGGATGGTCACGGCAGAGGCGAGCCTGCGTTCGACCTCGAGTTCCTCCCGGCATTCGGCGCAATTGGCGAGATGGACTTCGACGGCGGCGAGATCTTTCGGGTCGAGGTGACCGGTCACGTACCAGGGCAACAACTCCTGCGTATCCCGGTGGGGAAACCCGCGCATATGAATGATGTGACCCATCGCCTTTCAGCCCTGCAACCAATCTGACAACTCGCCTGCCAGCATCTGCCGGAGCTGGCGCCTTGCGTGAAACATCCGTGTCTTTACCGTATTCACCGGACAGCCCATGATTTCACCAATCTCGCGATAACTCATTTCTTGAAAATAGGTGAGATCGACAACGGCGCGGTGATCTGTCGAGAGCTGGCAGATGGCCTTTAACAACAGGACCTGGACTTGCTGCCGTCGTTGCAGTTCATCCGGGCCCGCGTCATCGCTGATGTGGCTCTCGGCTTCCTTGTCTTCGACCGGCTCGTCCATCCGGCGCAGCGATTTCATCGCCTTGCGATAGGCGATCGCAAAGATCCAGGTCGAAAGCCTGCTCTCGCCGCGATAGCTGTCGGGCTTGTCCCAGACGACCATCATCGTGTCGTTGAAAACTTCCTCCACAATTTGTGGCCGATGGACGAGGTTGACCAGAAACCGCGTCAGGCGGGAATGGTAGCTTCGATACAGTTCCTCGAAGGCAAGCATATCGCGCGCGCGAATCCCGGCGATCAATCGCGCATCATCCCTCAGGGCCTGCCGCGCGGGTTCTCGCTGCCTGTCGACTGCCAATGGCTGACCGCTCAAGATCAACTCCTCTGCGTCCAGATTTTAGTGCATTCCTGTTGCAAATAGGTTCAAAGCGAATAGTCGCCCGCCTGCGCTGCTGGCGCGATCATTCAGCGACTTGTGCGCCGTCTGGTTCGACCTGTCGAGGCGCAAGACTGGTCGAGGCGCAAGACTGGTCGAGGCGCAAGACTGGTCGAGGCGCAAGACTGGTCGAGGCGCAAGACTGAGCGTGCTTCAGGGATTCCCTATATTCACCATGAACCAAATTCCCGTTGGCCGGCACTCAGGAGCACACCCATGGCAGGCCAGTCATTGTCCGGGGTTGTCCCTCAAGCGTTCCAGGTGGGAATGATGGCCAGATGCGAATGATGGCCAGGAACGAATGATGGAGCGACCGACAGCCCATATCCACGCCATTGGCACAGCGGTGCCTTCGCACGATATTCACCGGTCCTTTATCGACTGGGCGCAGCCGCGCCTTGCCGACCCGCGCGAGCGCACGCTGTTTCGCCGGATGGCGGCGCGGTCGGGGATCGAGCATCGCTGGTCGGTGCTGCCGCAGGCTGCGGACGGCGGCTCGCCGGTGGAACTGGGCGGCTTCTATCATGGCAATCACCCGCCTTCGACAGCACAGCGGATGGCGGTCTATGCCGAGGCGGCCCCAGCACTGGCGATCGACGCCATCATGGCGCTTGGCGACGAAATCCCCATCGATCGTATCACCCATCTGGTAGTGGCCAGTTGCACCGGTTTTGTCGCGCCCGGGGTCGACCAGATCATCATTCAGCGGCTTGGCCTCAGCCCAGCCATCGAGCGCACGCTGGTGGGATTCATGGGCTGCTATGCAGCAGTGGCGGCGTTGCGGGTTGCGCATCATATCGCCCGCTCGGACAGCGAGTCTCGGGTGCTTATCGTTACCGTCGAGCTATCATCGTTGCATCTTACCGGCAGGCAGGACATCGAGTCCCTGTTGGCTGCGCTGCAGTTTGGCGATGGCGCGGCAGCGGCGCTGGTAAGCGCGGAGCCATCCGGCCTCGCGCTCGACCGGTTCTTCTGCGCCACGATTCCCGACAGCAGCGAACTCATCCGGTGGACCATCGGCGATGAGGGTTTCGAGATGACATTGTCTGGCCAGGTGCCGGGCCGCATTGCCAATGCCCTGCGCGAGCCTGACATGCGCGGGCAGATGCTCCAGGGACGCATGCCGGAAGAGTCCGTCTGGGCAGTCCACGCGGGCGGACGATCGATCCTGGATGCTGTGGCGAACGGACTCGACCTGCCCGAAGATGCTCTCGACGAGAGCAGGTCGGTGCTTGAAGCCTATGGCAATATGTCGTCGGCGACGCTGATGTTCGTGCTGGCCCGTATGCTGAAGCGAAAAGATGTCCAAAGCGGGGTTGCGCTCGCCTTCGGCCCCGGCCTGGCAGCCGAGGGATTCGATTTTTCCGCCTCATGAGCCGACCTGTTCCGCTGATCGTCGGCGGGGGACCGGCAGGTGCCGCTGCCGCAATTCACCTTCTGCGGTCGGGCGTGCAGCCGATCGTCATCGAGCGGCGGGCTGAACCGGGCGACGCACTCTGCGGTGGTTTCATAAGCTGGAAAACGCTGGAACAGCTCGAAGCCCTTGGCTTGTCCGGACGGGTGCTCGGCGGGCATGAGGTCACCACATTGCATCTGTTTTCCGGCCGCAGCGTTTATGCCGTTGCCCTCCCTGGGCGCGCAATGGCGCTGTCCCGCAGGCGTCTCGACAGCCTGCTGCTCGCTCGCGCTCGGGAAATGGGTGCGTTCGTCCGCCACGATACCGCCGCATATGTCGACGGACTGGTCCGACTGGGCAACGGCGAATTGCTGGCGAGCGACAGCCTGTTCATCGCCACCGGCAAGCACGATTTGCACGGTCTGCCGCGCCCGCGCGAGGCCGCAGGCAGCGATCCCCTGCTCGGTCTTCGCCTGCGCCTGCCGCCATCTCCAGAACGCGCGGCCCTGCTTGCAAATCATATCGAAATCCACCTGTTTCCCGGAGGCTATCTGGGCGCGGTCCTGCAGGAAGACGGGTCGGCCAATTTCTGCATGGCCGTGCGCAAGAGCCGCCTCGCCGCAGCCGGCGGCCAGCCCGCCGCGCTCTTCGCAGAGCTGGCGCAGGACAGCCACTTTCTTGCCGAACGGCTCGCCGGCATGCCTGCCAGCCCTTGTGTCGATGCGGTTGGTCATATCCCCTATGGCTGGCGCGCGCGGTCGAGCGCGCCTGGCATCTTCCGGCTGGGCGATCAGGCAGGCGTCATCGCGTCGCTCGCCGGCGAAGGTATCGGCATCGCGCTCGCCAGCGCCGAAAGCGCCGTCCAGTTCTGGCGTCGGGGTGGCGGTGCGGCCGCCCCCGACTTCCAGCGCGCCTTTGCCCGCAAACTCCGCCGCCCGCTCGCCGCCGCCGGATTGATCGCTGCCCTCGGCCGCCATCCTGTCGCCGCCACGCTACCGCTGGCGTTGCTCTCGGCGACCCCGGGGGCCGCCGGCATTATCGCGCGCATGACCCGGATATAGCAGTTTCATCGTTCGGGCGGACAGATCCAGCACTACTGGACGATGATGGCGCCCTTCATGCCGAACGAACTGTGCATGAAATGCGAGCACCGGCTCTTGAAGCTTCCGGCCTGTTCGGGGATCAGCGGTTCAACCCCGCCTTGCCTTGAACCAGTTCGCTGCTGGAACGCACTAAGGATGGAAGGCGCTGGAAGCCGCGCGGAGGATTCATGGCATCGCTGCTGCGTCCACTCTATTGGACCATCTGGGCCAGCCCGCGACGGCGCGCGCAAAAGCTGCTGCAATTCGCCGAAGTCGAAGCCGAGGGCGGGCGCGACCTTGTGCGCGCATCCGAGCTTACAGTGGACCCGGTATTGCGGCGGCTGTTCCTTGCACATGCCCGCGACGAGGAACGCCATGCCCGGATGTTTCGATCGCGCGGACTGGCGCTTGGTGTCGGGATGCCTCCGCGAGCAGGCAACACCATGTTCGACTGGATTTCACCGGGCGAGCGCGGCCTCGACGATCTTCGCATAAAGGATGAACATCTAGGCTCGCTGCTGGCGTTCATCCACCTGTCCGAAAGCGCGGCAGCGCGGGACTTCGCGGAGTATAGCAGCGTCCTTGGCCACGACCCGCTGACCCGCAGCCTGTTCGATCATATCGGCCGCGATGAGGAGCATCATATGCGTTACTCGCTCGCCCAGCTCCGCCGGGTCGCCTCCGGAGGCAGCCGTGCCCTGCTATGGAAGGCGCGACTTCGACGGTTGTGGAAGGCCTATCTGCGATTGGCGTCCGCGATTGCCGGAATCATGTCGACAGTTCTGCTGACAATTCAATATTTCGTCCTGCTGCCTCCTTTCGCGCTGCTCGCCAAATTCGCCATGAGGCGCGAGCAGCCGGGCTGGACCGTGCTTCCTCCCGCCCTAGACAGCAAATCTGGCCGGGAGTTCTGAGATGAAGATTCTTGGCATCTCCGCCCACTACCACGACGCAGCCGCCGCTCTGGTGATCGACGGGCTGCCGGTCGCAGCGGTTCAGGAGGAGCGGTTTTCGAGGGCCAAGAACGATGCGGCCTTCCCCATGGCCGCCATCGAATGGTGCCTCGATCAAGCGGGCCTGGAACCCGAACAGCTGGACGCAGTTGTCTTTTATGAACAGCCAGCGCTCAAGTTCGACCGCATCCTGACATCCAGCCTGCGCAGCTTCCCGCATTCGTGGCGGTCGTTTCCCAAGGCCATGAAGAACATGCTGGGTGAAAAGCTCTGGATACGTGGGATCATCGCATCGCAGCTTGGGGTTCCAGGGCGCAAAGTGCTGTTCTCCGGGCATCACATGTCGCACGCCGCAGCATCCTTCCTGACGGCTCCCTGCGGCGAGGCGGCTATCCTCACCGCCGACGGCGTTGGCGAATGGGCGACAATGACGATAGGCGCGGGGCAGAAGGGCAAGGACCATGCTACAAGCATCAAGCTCATCCGCGAGCTTCGCTTTCCCCATTCGCTGGGCCTGTTCTATTCGGCCTTCACCGCTTTTCTGGGCTTTGCGGTCAACGAAGGCGAATACAAGGTCATGGGTCTTGCCGCTTACGGTGTGCCGAACCGGGTCGACGATGTCTACCAGGTGATCCAGCGCACCGCCGATGGCGCGCTGGAGCTCGATCTGCGTTATTTCGATTTCCACAGCCGGGCCGAAACGTCCTTTTCAAAGCGCTTCACCGATCTGTTCGGTCCCCCGCGCAACCCCAACGAACCCATCGATCTCGCCTCGCAAGACGGTCGCCGCTTCGTCGATATCGCGGCCAGCGCACAGCGGGTGCTGGAGGATATATTGGTCGACATTGCCCAGGCGCTGCACCGGGAAACCGGCTTTCCCGACCTGTGCCTCGGCGGCGGAGTTGCGCTCAACGGCGTCGCCAATGCGCGACTTCTGGCAGAATCCGGCTTCGAGCGGGTCTCCGTGCCACCGGCACCCGGCGATGCCGGTTGCGCGCTGGGCGCGGCGCTGTTCGCCGATCGCATCCATTTCGGCCAGCCGCATCGCGACGTGCCCGATCACCCCTTCTGGGGGCCTGGCATCGAGCCTGCCGATCTCCTCCGGCTGGCAAGGGAAGACGATATTCCAGTTGAGGAGGTGGACGAGGATGCGCTGCTCAGCGACATCGCCGACGCCCTCTGGCAAGGGGCCATCGTCGGCTGGATGGACGGCGCTCTCGAATTCGGCCCGCGCGCTCTGGGCCATCGCAGCCTGCTGGCCGCGCCGCATGATGCTGCCCTGCGCGACCGGCTCAATCGCGATATCAAATATCGCGAAGAATTCCGGCCCTTCGCACCGGTTGTCACTCTGGAGCACGCCCACCGCTTCTTCGAACTGGCACCGGGAGCGGAACGGCTGGGGCGGTTCATGTCAGGCGTGTTCCCGGTGCGGCGGGAATGGCGCGAAAGGCTTGCCGCCGTGACGCATGTCGACGGCACCGCGCGGGTGCAGGTGCTCGACCCGCCAATGGCGCCACGGCTGGCCCGGCTACTCGATCTCTATGGGCAGCGCAGCGGGATTCCGGTGCTGCTCAATACCTCGTTCAATCTGGCCGGCGAACCGATCGTCAACACCGTGGCCGAGGGATATTCGACCTTCCGTCGTAGCGGCATCGACCTGATGGTCGCAGGCAGCATCTGCGTCCGCAAGGGCGGGCAGCGCCATGAAGCATTGAGTGAGGCAGCAGAATGATCAGGAAACGGAGCCGTATCGAACGCCAATTGATCATCTTCGGGAGCGCATTCGGAACGACAGCCGAACTCGTTCGCGGCACATGGCGATCCGGATCCGGGCGCAAATGGATGATTCCGCTGATCATCTTTCTGTGCCTGAACGGTCTGTTGCTGACGCTGGCGGCGGGCGTCGAAGTGCTGGCACCCTTCGTCTATTCGATCTTCTGACGCCGGATGGACGATCCAGTCCGTGCGCTGCTTGCTTGCCCCGCTTGCGGCGGCGCGCTTGGCAGTGACTGGCGCTGCAACCGCTGCGGGGCAGGCTATGCGGCAAGTGAGGGCATTCCCTCGCTGCGCCTGGCCGGCGATGCGCGGACCGAGGCCGTCCGGGAATTCTACACGGAAGCGCCCTTCCCAGGCTATCCGCGCGATGCCGACCTGAACTGGCTTCGCGCGCGCGCCAGGCGGAGCCGCTTCGCCCGGATGCTGGACGACGCGATTCCCGCCGATGCGCGGGTGGTGGAAATCGGCTGTGGCACGGGGCAGATGAGCCTGTACCTGGCCCGCGCCAATCGCATCGTCATCGGTGCAGACCTGACGCGGGCATCGCTGCTGCTGGCGGTCGAGGCGGCAGGCCGTTTTGGTATCGATGGTGCCCATTTCATCGAGACCAACCTCGCCAGACCCGGATTGCGGCCGGGTGCATTCGATGTCGTCTATTGCTCTGGCGTGCTTCACCACACGCCCGATCCTCGCAAGTCATTTGCTCAGGTGGTGCAGCTGGCACGGCCGGGCGGAATGATCGTGCTGGGTCTTTACAATGCATTTGCGCGAATTCCCCTGCGGCTGCGACGGGCTGTCGCAAGGCTGACAGGGGGGTGGTGGATTCCGGGAGACCCGGTCCTCAATGACCGTGCAGCGGAGCCGGCGCGTCGAGATGCCTGGCGGCGCGACCAATATCATCACCCTGAGGAACATCGCCACACGCTTGCCGAGGTTCGTGGATGGTTTGCGGAAAATGGCGTGGAATATATAAGAACCTTTCCCAGCGCTCTACTGGCGGAGGAGGGAGACGGCCTGTTTGCTCCCGAGGCCGGCGGGTGGCGGTTTGAAGAATGGCTGGCACAGATCGGCTGGATGCGCTCCCTTGGCCCCGAAGGTGGGTTGTTCGTGATCGTCGGGCACCGCATCGGGGCATGAACTGCAAGGAGTGTATCCTTTGACAAGCATCGCCGAAGCGCAAGTCATCACGCCGGTGATCCGCATGGTTGCACAGGCCTTTGCGGGCGGGCGATGAGGCTGTTCGGCGCCCTTCTCCGCAAGCTCATCCGCAAAGGCTCCCTGATTGTGTGGGATGCCGACGGCCAGCGCCATTGCTATGGAGACGGATCGGGCACCGCGCCAGCGATAGCCATCCGCTTCACCGACCGGGCAACGCCGCGTCGGGCGGCGTTCAACCCGGCGCTGGAACTGGGCGAAGCCTATATGGATGGGCGACTGTTGATCGAGCAGGGAGACATCGTCGGCTTTCTCGATCTCATAGGTCAGAACACCCATTGGGACGATGACGATGCGGTACGTCCGCAGCTGTGGCGGCCGTGGCGGCGCAACCAGCGATGGGAATCATGGAATTGGCAGCGCAAGTCCCGCCGGAACGTCGCGCATCATTATGACCTTTCCAGCAGGCTGTATGCGCTCTTTCTGGGCGAGGACCTCCAATATAGCTGCGGCTATTTTTCCGAACCGGACATGGGGCTTGAACAAGCACAAGCAGCGAAGAAGGCGCATATCGCCGCCAAGCTCGACCTGCGGCCCGGACAGCGCGTACTCGATATCGGCTGCGGCTGGGGAGGTCTTGCCCTCTATTTGCACAGGATTGCGGACGTCGATGTTCTGGGGATCACGCTGTCGCAAGAGCAGCTTGCGATTGCCCGGCAGCGCGCTGCGGCGGCCGGCGTCGAGGGCCGGGTCCAGTTCGAACTGCTGGACTATCGCGCCATCCGGGGGACCTTCGATCGGATCGTCTCGGTTGGCATGTTCGAACATGCCGGGCCGCCGAACTACCGGACCTTTTTCGACCGGTGCCGGGCGCTGCTCTCGCCCGATGGCGTGATGCTCCTCCACACGATCGGCCGCGCCGACGGGCCGATGCCGACCGACCGCTGGCTGGCCCGCTACATCTTCCCTGGCGGATATGTGCCCGCCCTGAGCCAGATCGCACCGGCGATCGAGGATGCCAGGCTGTGGATCACGGACATCGAGGTGCTGCGCCTCCACTACGCCCATACGCTCTCGCACTGGTACCGGCGCGTCGTTGCGTCCAGGGACGCTATCGTAGCGCTCTATGACGAGCGCTTTTTCCGCATGTGGCAGTTCTATTTGGCGGGTGCGCTCGTCGCCTTTCGCCATGACGCGCATCTCAACTTCCAGATACAGCTGAGCCGCCGTCGCGAGACGTTACCGCTGACGCGCGATTATCTTATCATGGCGGAACAAGCGATCATCGCGCTACCACAATGAAAATAAGGGGTGTTGTCAGAGCAGATTGCCGGCTGATCAGGGTGCTACTAGGTGTTTGGTCCCGGCATTTGATGGTGCGGGTTTAAGCTGACCTCGGTCAGGCTCTGGCAGGGGGCATCCATTGAGGGCCATCAACTGCAATTCTGTGCCCAAGATGAACGAATGACAACTTTCAAGAATGTTGGCCTTCAGCGAATTCGTTCCACGCAGAGCCGGAACGGAAAACGCCGCACAATCCTCACCGTATCGAGCGCTATGCCTGCGTTTGACAGGACGGGCGGCCATTCGCCGGGCCGGAAGGACCGTGCGATCGACAGCCGCCCATCCTCGCGCACGATGCGGTGAACCCCCATGATCCGGGCGAGCAGGGGGAAGCCGGCATAGGCGAAGCCATGGCGATGCAGGTCGCTGATCAGCCAGCCGCACCGGGCATTTTCCTCCATGTAACGCAGAAAGCTGCGCAACTGCTCTCCGGTCATATGGTGCGCGACCTGGCTGCTGATGACGAAATCGAAGTCTGCCGGCAAATCGCGATAATCGCCCGTATAAAAATCTATGCCGAGGGAGGCAGGGGTCGCCTCACGCGCAATGGCGGCGCTTCTTTCATTAAGGTCCACCCCGGCCAGCCTGGTCCCAATCCCGCGTTTCCCCGCCCAGCGGGCAATGGCCCGCAACATGTCGCCATGCCCGAAACCGACGTCGAGAAGACTGAACGTCTGGAGACGCGCAGCCGCGCGCTCAAGGAACAGCAGAGCCGACCGCGCCGTCAGCGTCCACCGGTTGATATGGGCAAGGTCTTGCAGCACGCTTGTATAGACAGCGGCATCGAGGTCGCTGGCATCCATCTGCTCTTCCAGATGCGAGCGAACCGCTAGGTCTGTCATACGACTCTCCGTGGTCTCATGTGCCCTGAAGCGTAAGGATCAGTTGGCGATACAGCCAAAGCCGTCGACGAAACGGGTTACTAGTGGTCCGATTCTGACATTTGCATCCGCTATCGGCTAGGTCAGCAGCAAATGTCAGAATCAAGAGGACCACTAGCAACTATATGACTCTAGTGGATTTCAACACTTTGACATTCGCAAACTGAGATTGCCGCTAACGGGATGCGAATGTCAAAATCAATCCACTAGCCTTGGTGCCTTTGAACCGCTGGCCGGTTCACGGCAACCAAGCTGTAAATGCGATCCCTTGGCGGAACGACATTTCTCGCCAATCTTCGATTGAGCTCAGAAAGGGCCGGATTAGTGGTCAAGGAGGTGACCTCGGCGCATCCTGAAGGCCGCTTCAGGCGATTCGATACCGGGCGCGGCCTGGAGCTTGGGGTCGCATGTACTGGCATTGCGATGATAGCACTGGCCGGCGCGGCCGACACCGCCTGGTTCGATCGGCATTTCCTGCCCAGTTTCTTTACCCCGCGTCACCAGCAACTGGCGATCGACGCGATCCTTCGACTGGTAGTGGCCTCACTTGGATTGGC
The DNA here is from genome assembly GCA_023266625.1 of Novosphingobium sp. Taxonomy (GTDB): domain Bacteria; phylum Pseudomonadota; class Alphaproteobacteria; order Sphingomonadales; family Sphingomonadaceae; genus Novosphingobium. Next base: position 26,157 of record JAHFPT010000055.1, read on the forward strand.
AATCCTCCTCTTCGGGCGGTCAGCCGTAAGGCGATACGCCCGAACACGGCAGGCGCGCGAGATCATTGGCACAGCGATCATGTCCGCAGGTGCACTTTTTGCGGCGATCTTGACGACCGAGTTGATCATGCGGACGCAAACATGGCACGCGGCGCAGTTTCATAATCAGCAGGAGCCTCGCCGCGTGTATGATCCCGGTCTGGGTTGGGTATTCCTGCCCGGCCACCGCGGTCAGGATCTGGTCGCCGGACGGCGGATCGACTATGTCATGGACTCGCACGGTTACCGGATAGCGGCACCATCCGGGAAGCTGGATTTCAGGCTGCCGACAATCATCCTTTCGGGCGAATCCGTCATGGCGGGCGCAGGCTTGCCGTGGCAAGAAGCGACCCCCGGGCAAGTCGGCGCTCACTTCGGTGACCAGATCGCCGATATAGCCGTCAACGGCTATTCCACCGATCAGTCCTACATGCGGCTGCGGAACGAATTGCCGCGGTTCAGTTGTCCTGTCACAGTTGTCACCCTCTTCATGACGAGTTTTCTGGAACGCAACCTCAATGATGACCGCCCCCATCTCGATCGGGATTTACGCTGGCATCCGGCGCGGCAGGGCTGGCGCCTGGCGGCGCTTGCGGGGCTTGTTGTTCCCTATCGCAGCAAGAGAACGATCGACGCGGGAGTTGCCATGACCAGTGCCGTCCTTCGCGCAACAGTTGCACTCGCCCGCTCGCGCGGCGCAGCTTCGCTCATAGTCGTTCCCTCATTCACGCCCGAAAGCACGGCTGAACGTGCGTTGAGGAAGCGTATCCTGGATGACGCGGGTCTGGATTATGTCCTTGTGCCCATCGATTCCCATTGGCGCCTCACAGGCGATATGCATCCCGACGTACACGGGGCACGCGCTATTGCCGCCGCCATTTCCAGACGCCTCGAGCCATACGGACTGGGGAGCGAAGTGAGCCCCGACAAGCAAGGCCACAACTCATGCGGAAGTTCCATGCGATGAGGTGCATGCCCCGCCGGTCCAACCGGCACGGACAGATTGATAGACAGGTGCTTGCCCATATCCGTGCGGCATGGATTTGCGCCGCCCTCCTGCTGCTTGTTGCCGGAAGGTCCTCTGCCGCAGATTCCTACCATGCTTCTGTTGAGGGGCGGTGGCTGACGGATGACCGCAAGGCGGTCGTCACGATCGGTCACTGCGGGGAAGCGCTGTGTGGCAACATTAGCAAGGTTCTGGACACGGCACCCGGGGTGCCCAGGACTGACATCAACAATCGCGACGCCCGATTGCGGATTCGGCCTATTGTCGGCCTCCCCGTGCTCACCGGGTTCAGGCGTGAAGGTAATCAATGGACCGGTGGGCGCGCCTACGATCCCAAGACCGGAAACAGCTATCGCTCCACGCTTGAACTGAACGATGATGGTTCTCTCAAGGTGACCGGTTGCGTCCTGTTTATCTGCCAGTCGAAGCGCTGGATTCGGCAATCCTGAGAGACCATTGCGATCAGGCGCCTTCGGTCCGTTGCCAAGTGAACAGGCCGTAGCGCATGGCCCCGGTGCGCAGAGCTACCATTAGCCTGGGTATGGAGAGCAGGAAGACCCGGTTCTTGAATGCGGGATCGACGATCAACGCGCGGTATCGGCTATCCGACGCGAGCTTCCAAAGCAGGCGGCGCGCGCAGATTGCCCAGGTGCGGCGAACCTTGCTGCTGAGATCTTCGAAGGCGACCAGGGAAAAGCCGGCACCATTCGCCATCCGTTCATACTCCTCTCGCGTGCCCATACCCGGCAAGCGACCCTCGCGGCAGATCGGCTGCAGCAGATGCCGGATGGAGGTTGGTGATGCCTGGGCGTCGGCAAGCCAGGCGCAAACGGTAAGCCTGCCTCCATCGCGAATTGTGCGCCATGCTTCACGGAAGAAAGCAGGCTTGTCGACCATATGTTCGGTGCTTTCGATGGCATAAGCGCCGTCGAAGGATCGGTCGGGGAGGTCGTTATGAAGCCAGTCCTGGCAGGTGCAGGTGAAGCTGCCGGATGCGGGGTTCAGCGCTTGTGCGATTCTGGCCTGTGCGGAAGAAATTGTCAGGCCCGTCATGGCAACGCTGTAATGCTCGGCAAGATAGTTCGCGCTTGCACCATAACCACAGCCGATATCGCAAATCCGCTGCCCCGTTTGCAATTCGAGGCCGACGGCAACCCGGTCGACCAAGGCCTCGACGGCCGCATTGGGCGTCTCCTCTCCGGTCCGCCAATAGCCGTGATGGACATGCAGGCCCCAGATCTCGCGATAAATCCAGTCGAGGTCATCGTAGTGATCTCGAACGTCATTAGCCTCCATTTCTTTTGCCAGTATCATAGCTGAACCCGCTCTAGGTATTTGGTATCGCATCGTTATTTGCGAAAAACCGGTTCCCGCTTTTTCGCACGATGCTCTAAAGACCCACTACAGATATTTTCCATTGTCAAACGCACAAGCTTGTACCCTCAGCAAGACTTTCGGTTCAACCCATGCGCGAGAGATATCATCGGAGCGGGAAGGCTTCGAACTTTAGAGTTTCGGATGCCGGCAGGCGTACGAAAGTCGTCGTAGCCCGAACCCGCGGGGTCCAGGCGATGGTCTATGGGGATTTGAACTTTGGACGGCTCCGGGAGAGTTTGGACGCTGCGCAAATGCGGACGGATATGGAAGCAGACGGTCCGCTTTTCGGGGTCAGCAGCGGTTGCCCAATAGCCGACGTTCGCCGCTGCCATCGCCGCAATGACCGCTTTCTACCCAGAATCTGTCATTGACCGGCGAGTGAACTATTCCCCAAAGCCGACGTTTGGGGCAAATGCATCGCGAGCTCGGATCTTTTCCGCTCCATCAACACAGAATAGGGAGCGCGCATGACGATCGATGCCCTCGCCACTACCACCGAGGCGGTGGAACAACCGCGATCGCTGCCGATGTCGGTGCGCTGGAAGATTCTCGGCTATCTTGGCGTGCTGATCATCCTGATGGGGTTCGGCTCGCCCGGCGGCGGCCTGATCGGCGTGCCGATCAGCTTTTTCC
>JAHFPT010000025.1 GCA_023266625.1 Novosphingobium sp.
GAAATCAGCACTTCGAGCTGAAGCTGCCCCACCACGCCGACGATCCACTGCGCGCCAATCTCCGGGTAGAACACCTGGATCACGCCTTCCTCGCTGAGATCGTCGAGCGCTTTGCGCAATTGCTTGGTCTTGGTCGGATCCTTGAGCGCCACCCGCCGCAGGATTTCGGGCGCGAAATTGGGCAGGCCGGTGAAGCGCACTTCGTTCTTCTCGGACAGCGTATCGCCGACCCGCAGCGTGCCGTGGTTGGGAATACCGATGATGTCGCCGGCCTCGGCAGTGTCGGCAATTTCGCGGTCCTGGGCGAAGAACAGGATCGGCGAATGCACCGCGATCGGCTTGCCGCTGCCCGAGGGGGTCAGCTTCATGCCGCGCTTGAAGGTGCCCGAGACCAGCCGCATGAAGGCAATCCGGTCGCGGTGCTGCGGGTCCATGTTGGCCTGCACCTTGAAGATGAAGCCGGTGACTTCGGCGCGTTCGGGGCTGATCTCGCCGCTCGACGAGGGTTGGGGTCGCGGCGGCGGGGCGTAGCGCGCAATGGCATCGATCAGCTGGGCCACGCCGAAATTCTTCAGCGCCGAGCCAAAATAGACCGGAGTGAGGTCACCGTGGCGATAGGCTTCGATGTCGAACGAGGGATATCCTCCCGTCGCCAGCTCCACCTCATCGGCTATCCTGGCGGGAAGCTGCGGCGCATCATCCACCTTGCCCAGAAACTCTCGGCTGGGCCCTTCCGGGCGGCTGACGCACCCAGTCGCCAGATCGAGCACTCCCTCGAACTCGCCCCCCATGCCGACCGGCCAGCTCATCGGGCAGACGTCGAGCGCCAGCGCATCGGCCACCTCGTCCATCAGCTCGAACGGCGAGCGGCCTTCGCGATCGACCTTGTTGATGAAGGTGATGATCGGCACCGAACGCAGGCGGCAAACCTCGAACAGTTTGCGCGTTTGTGGCTCGATGCCCTTGGCGGCATCAATCACCATGATCGCGGAGTCGACGGCGGTGAGCGTGCGGTAGGTGTCCTCGGAGAAATCCTCGTGGCCGGGCGTGTCGAGCAGGTTGAAGGTAATGCCCTGACGCTCGAACGTCATCACGCTCGAGGTCACCGAAATCCCCCGCTGCTGCTCGATCTTCATCCAGTCCGACCGCGCCCGCCGCGCAGCCCCCCGCGCTTTGACCTCACCCGCCAAATGGATCGCGCCGCCTTGCAGCAGCAGCTTTTCGGTCAGCGTCGTCTTGCCCGCATCGGGGTGCGAGATGATGGCGAAGGTGCGGCGGTTGGAGGTCATGGCTGGCGGCGCGGTTAGCCGCGAAGTGTCCGGCAGTCCATCACCGTTTGTTGGCATCTGATTTACCATATCGTAATCTACACCGGTTATGCAGCGGAATGTCGCGCAGCTAAAATTTTTCTGCTGTTTCAAACATGTGCCGATAGTGTTCGCCGGTCACGCCCGGTATCACAGTGGGTAAGGGAACCCCTCCAATGTTACGCAGGACCTTGATTGCACTGGTCGGTGCAGCCCTGCTCGCGGGATGCAGTGGCGAGAAGTCCTATCCGATGGCCGCAGAAAAGGTACGCGAAATTCTCGCCCACACCGAGCCGCCAATGGTGGTCTTTGGTGGCCTGGCCGCCGCTTCCCGCTCTTCAAGAACCAGTGCCGGCTCGATTCAGTGGACAGTGCTGGATTCCGGCGGCAGACAGCTGCTGCGTCTCTTTGCCAAGGTTGAAGAGGCCGGAGCGGTAGAATCGCGAGTCTCGGTGACTGTTGAACCACCAACCGGCAACCAGCAAAACAAGATCGCCAAGCGCATGGCTGACAACCCCAAAGTCGTCGAACTTTATGCCAAGGCGATGGCGGAACAGATCGATGCCAAGTTGGAAGGTCGCCCCTTCAATATGAGTGCAATCCGGGTAGAGATGATGAGTGCAGCGGTGGCGGTCATGCCGCAGATCCAAGGCCAAATCGGCACGATGGTCAAGGAATCCGCAGAAATGGACCGTGAAGATGCCGAACGCGCCGCAGATTGGCATCGCGACGATACCAGTTCGTCAGCTGCCGAAAATGCAGCCGCAGCTGCCGCAGATGCGGCTGCGGCTGCGGCTGCGGCTGCGGCTGCCGACCGAGCTAGGGATTAAATCCGCTCTGCAGCAGCAGCTTCTCTGTCAATGTGATCTTGCCCGCGTCAAGGTGACGAGATGATGGCGAAGGTGCGCCTGGAGGAACTGGTGGGGTTGGACATCTACTTCCTACTTCTCCCTCCCCTTCAGGGCAGGGTAATCGCGTGTGAACTCCTCTCCCCTTGCGGGAGAGGATACGAAGGCTGCGAACTTGTTCGCTAGCCGAAGTTGGAGAGGGGGCGAGAGAGGCGCGTCGCCGCCCCCCTCTCCAAGCTGCGCTAGTTCCTAGCGGAACAAGCTTCGCTATCCTCTCCCGCAAGGGGAGAGGAGCCCCACCGTTTTGCGAACTACCCCCGGAGCACAGCCCCCAATTTCGCCGC
>JAHFPT010000224.1 GCA_023266625.1 Novosphingobium sp.
GTCGTCGTCGTGCTGGGCCGCACCGGGCGCAATTTTGCCGCAGGCATGTCGGGCGGCGTCGCCTATGTCTATGACGAGCATGGCGAATTTTCCGACCTGTGCAACCCGTCGATGGTCGATCTCGAACAGATTTCGCCAGTCCGTGAAGAAGAGGACGGGGCCGGAAGGCCGCAGCAGCGCACCAATGGCGTCAATGACAGCGGCATGGGCGACATGCTACGCCATGATGCCGAGCGGCTGCGCGTGCTGCTCGAGCGCCACCACCTCTACACCGGCAGCAGGCGCGCCCGCGCCCTGCTCGACGACTGGGCGGGTGCGCTGCCCAAATTCGTCAAGGTGATGCCGCGCGACTATGCCCGCGCGCTGAAGCAACTTGAGGCTGAGCGGCTGGAAGCTGCCTCGGTCGCTGCGGAATAATAGGAATCACCCGACGATGGGCAAAGAAACTGGCTTCCTCGAGCTGGACCGCAAGGATCGTACTTACACCGATCCCAAGGAACGGCTGAAGCACTACAAGGAATTTTTCGTTCCGCTTGGCGAGCCTGCGCTGCGCGCGCAGGCTTCGCGCTGCATGAATTGCGGTATTCCTTATTGTCACAACGGCTGTCCGGTGAACAACATCATCCCGGATTTCAACGACCTCATCTATAATGGCGACTGGCTGAACGCGCTGGAAGTGCTGCATTCGACCAACAATTTCCCCGAATTCACCGGCCGTATTTGCCCCGCTCCCTGCGAGGCGAGCTGCACGCTGAACATCGACGACCAGCCAGTGACGATCAAATCGATCGAATGCGCCATCGTCGACAAGGGCTGGGAAAATGGCTGGATCACGCCCCAGGTTCCGTCACAGCGCACTGGCAAAAGTGTGGCAGTGGTCGGCTCCGGCCCGGCGGGCCTCGCCTGCGCGCAGCAACTGGCGCGCGCCGGGCACAGCGTCACCCTGTTCGAGAAGAACGACCGGGTCGGCGGACTGCTCCGTTATGGCATTCCCGACTTCAAGATGGAAAAGCATCTGATCAACCGCCGGATGGCGCAGATGGAGGCCGAGGGCGTCCAATTTCGCACATCGACGGAGGTTGGTGTTACCATATCGGTTTCATCGCTTAAAGATAATTTCGACATGATCGTGCTCTCCGGCGGCGCGGAAGAGCCGCGCAGGCTGGAGATTCCGGGCGCAGAACTGCCCGGAGTGCGCCTCGCCATGGAATTTCTCACCCAGCAGAACAAGCGCAACGCCGGCGACGACGAAATCCGCGCCGCCCCGCGCGGCTCGCTGACGGCGAGTGCCAAGCATGTCATCGTCATCGGCGGCGGCGACACCGGCTCGGACTGCGTTGGCACTTCGAACCGCCAGGGTGCCGCCAGCGTCACCCAGATCGAAATCATGCCCAAGCCGCCGGAAAAGGAAGACAAGGCGCTGGTCTGGCCCGACTGGCCGCTCAAGCTGCGTACCTCGTCCAGCCATGAGGAAGGCGTCGATCGCGACTGGGCAATCCTGACCAAGCGGGTGGTCGGCGAGAACGACGTGACCGGCCTCGAATGCGTCCGCGTCGAATGGCAGGGCGGCCAGATGCAGGAAATTCCCGGCAGCGAGTTCACTCTGAAGGCCGATCTCATCCTGCTCGCCATGGGCTTCCTCGGCCCGCGCAAACAGGGCATGCTTGACCAGGCTGCGGTGGAGCTCGATGCGCGCGGCAATGTCGCGGCCAATGTCCAGGACTACCGCACCAGCGACCCGCAAATCTTCGCTTGCGGCGACATGCGGCGCGGGCAGAGCCTGGTCGTCTGGGCAATTCGCGAGGGACGGCAAGCGGCGCGTTCGGTCGATGAGGCGCTGATGGGGGTTAGCGAGCTGCCGCGTTAGCAATAGCGGCTTGGCGGCACGCCCAGCGCGCGCCGGAACATGGTCGAGAAGCTGGCGGTACTTTCGTAGCCGAGATCGAGCGCGATCTCGGTAACCGGTGTACCCGCGACGAGCATCTCCAGCGCCATTGCGAGACACGCCTGCTGCCGCCATTCAGCGAAGCTCATTCCGGTTTCGCGGCGAAACAGGCGAGTGAAGCTGCGGCGGTTGAGGCCGAGCGCTCCGGCCCATTCGTCGAGACCGCTCTTGATGTTCGGGCTCTCGAGAAATGCGTGGCAGCGTGCGGCCAGCGCCTTTGTCATCGGGAAGGGCACGGAAAGCGGAATCACCGGCGCGCACTCCAGTTCGGCGACGATCAGCTTCATGACGAGTCCGTCGCGGCCCGCCTCGTCATATTCGAACGGCATCGAGGCCGCCTCTTCCAGTAACGCGCTGAACAGCCCGGACATCCCAATCACCCGACAGCGCTGGTCCAGCGCCCGACTGAGCGATGGTTCGATCATGACGCTGCGGGTGCTGACTGGCCCGATCATCCGCACCGAATGCGGTGTTCCCGGCGGAATCCAGACCGCGCGCATTGGCGGCGTAACCCAGGCACCATGCGGCGTGCTGACTGCAATCACACCGGTGGTCGCGTGCAGCAACTGCCCGCGCTTGTGGCTGTGTAGCGCGAGTTCGAAGGAAGGCGGATAGTCGTTACCGATGCCAACCACGGCGCGGGCAACCTCGATATCGGGATTGTTCAGCATTGTCCCAAACTCCAAATTATACGGCCCATAGTCGTAAGCAGGACAAATGAGAAGCTGCTATGAGACCGTTTCGCAACGGAAAGACCGGACATGGCGACGATTGGCAAACCCATTGGATCGGCGAATGGCGACGGCACGGTCATGACAGTGCTGGTGGCAATCAGCGTCTGCCACCTGATCAACGATATGATGCAGTCGTTGCTTCCCGCGATCTATCCGGGGCTCAAGAGCGAGCTGGCGCTGAGCTTCGGTCAGATCGGCCTGGTGACGCTGGTCTATCAGATGACGGCATCGGTGCTGCAACCGCTGATCGGCTTCTATGCCGACCAGCGACCGGTTCCGCTGGCGCTGCCGATCGGGACGCTATTCTCGATGGCCGGGCTTGCCGTACTGTCACTCGCTCATGTCTTCGTGCTGGTGCTGCTCGGCGCGGCGCTGCTCGGCATGGGTTCATCGATCTTTCATCCTGAATCCTCGCGAGTGGCGCGGATGGCGAGCGGTGCCCGCCACGGCTTCGCACAATCGGTGTTCCAGGTCGGCGGCAATGTCGGTCAGTCGCTGGGACCGCTCGCCGCAGCGCTGGTCGTCGTGCGCTGGGGGCAGAGCAGCCTTGCCGGCTTCGCGATGCTCGCGCTGCTGTCTGCGGCGATCTTGTGGAACGTCAGCCGGTGGTACCGGCACCATGGTCTCGAACGTCTGCGCGCCGGGCACGAGGCGGCTGTGGCAGCGCCCCTGCCGCGCGGCGACGTTGTCCGTGGCATCGCCGTGCTGCTGGCTCTGATCTTCTCGAAATATATCTACCTTGCCAGCATCACGAGCTATTTCACCTTCTACCTGATCCACAAATTCGGCCTCTCGGTTGCGAGCGCGCAGATACATCTATTCGTGTTCCTGGCGGCGGTGGCGGTCGGCACCTTCACCGGCGGACAGCTTGGCGACCGCTTCGGTCGCAAATATGTGATCTGGTTCTCGATCCTGGGAGCCTTGCCCTTCACGCTCCTGTTGCCGCACGCCAGCCTGTTCTGGACCGGACCGCTGACGATCATGATCGGGCTGGTCCTGGCCTCCGCTTTCCCCGCGATAATCGTCTTCGCGCAGGAGCTGATGCCGGGCAATGTCGGCATGGTCTCGGGCCTGTTCTTCGGCTTTGCTTTCGGCGTTGGCGGAATCGGTGCGGCGGTACTCGGCTTGCTCGCAGACCGGATCGGCATCGAGGCTGTCTATCAGTTGGTAGCCTTCATGCCGCTGTTCGGCCTGCTCTGCGTGTTCCTGCCCGACATCGAGCGGTACGGTCCAACGCCTGGCGGATCATAGAGCACGATATGGCTCACGCCGCGCTTACACCACGGCAAGAGCGGGAAATCAATTTGCCGGAAACTGGGAGCGCGGCTATCCGTCTCTCCATGACCCGCCCCGATGCCCGCTACACCGGCAGCTGCCACTGCGGAGCAATCCGCTTCGCGATCACAACCGACTTCCCCGAACTCACCACCTGCGATTGCTCGATTTGCCGCCGCAAAAACGCGCTGATGGTCAAGGTGCATGAGAGCCGGTTCGAGCTATTGTCTGGCGCGGATCACCTCACCGAATATCAATTCCACACCCGCACCGCGCGGCACTTTTTCTGCAAGGTCTGCGGCATCTATGCTTTCCACCGTAAGCGGGTGACGCCGGACTTTGTCGGGGTGAATGTGTTCTGCCTCGATGACTTCGAGCCGGAGGGCATTCCGGTCCGCGCCACTGTGGGCAGGGGCATGGCTTGAACCTTGCCCGCTCGCCCCGCTACCAGCGCAAACCCTCGGTCGAGGCGACAAACGGTCGCTCATACGATGGGTCATTGCCGTCCCAGCGCGCTTTCAAAAAGCCTTTGACTGCGGCGGAATAGACCCAGCTGGCGTCGGTATCGGCTGTCATCTCGATGGTGCATTTGCGCACCAGCATGCGCCATTCGGCGCTGCCACCGGGCATGGGGCGCTTTTCCAGCTTGTCGAGATAGCGGCCGAAGGCGATGGTCGTGGTCTTGCCGTCGAGCCAGAACAGCCCGCCGATCACATAGCTCTCGACATAGGCGGTATCGCCGTCGATCTCGCAGACCTGATTGGTGATGTTGTGGCTGGTCATGTTGAAACTGCTTTTGTGGCCTAGATTCGCCCGCGCCGCATAATCGGGCACTCTTGTGATCACCGAACCGTGTTCATCGACGCCGTCCTCCCACCAGCAGGCGGTGATTTGCGCCTCGTCCTGCCGGTCGCGCGCGCGGCACTCGCGCTGGATGCAGGCGAGGATGTCCTGCCGGTCCTTGACCTCCTGCACGGTGGCGCGCAGCGCAGCGAGTTCCTGTTCGATATCCATTGCAGCATCCTTTCCCGGTTTTCGCGATTCGGCCGCTTATGCAGGGCGATGCCGGGCGGCGGCAATTGGGGTTACAGCTGCCAGTCGATCGCGCCGCGCCCTTTCGCCTCGAGGAAGCCATTGGCCTGGCTGAAATGGCGGCAGCCGAGAAAGCCGGTATGCGCCGAAAACGGGCTCGGGTGGGGCGCGGTCAGGACCAGATGGCGGCCTTGCATCAGCCCCGGCACCCGCTCCGCCTTCTTGCGCGCGTGGCTGCCCCATAGCAGAAACACGCAAGGCTCCTGCTTCTCCGCCACTGCCGCCACTGCGGCATCGGTGATCGCTTCCCAGCCCAGGTTCTGGTGCGAGCCGGCGCGGCCAGCCTCGACCGTCAGTGCAGTGTTGAGCAGCAATACGCCCTGGCGCGCCCAGGCTTCGAGATTGCCATGGCCCGGCGGGGAAATGCCGAGATCGGTCGAAAGCTCCTTGTAGATATTGACCAGCGAGGGCGGCACTTTCACCCCCGGTGCCACCGAAAAACACAGCCCATGTGCTTGCCCCGGCCCGTGATAGGGGTCTTGCCCGAGGATCACCGCCTTGACGGCATCAAGCGGGGTCAGCGCCAGTGCGGCAAGCCTTGCCCCGCGCGGCGGATAGATCTGTTTGCCAGCCGCTTCCTCGGATTTGAGAAATCCGCCGAGCTTGCGTGCTTCGCGTGTCGCCAGCACCGGCTCCAGTGCCGTGCGCCAGCTTTCGGGGACTGCCTCGTTCTCGGCCATGGCCCGCTGCTCCACATATGCATCACAGGGCGGGACTTCCCTCGCCGCGCGGAACCGCCTAAGCACTCGCCCATATGACTGTCCACCTCCACGAAGACGATCTCCCCGCCGGTGTGCTCGCGCCCGGCCCGGTTGCGATAGATACCGAAACGATGGGGTTGATGACCCCGCGCGACCGGCTGTGCCTGGTCCAGATTTCCGACGGGCAGGGCGACGAGCACCTCGTCCGCTTCGCCCCCGGCAGCAAATTTGCCGCGCCCAATCTCAAGGCAGTGCTGGCTGATCCGGCGCGGCTTAAGCTCTATCATTTCGCCCGCTTCGATCTCGCCGCGATCGAACATTATCTCGGCGTCGTCGCTGCGCCGGTGTTCTGCACCAAGATCGCCAGCAAGCTGGTGCGCACCTATACCGACCGGCACGGGCTCAAGGATCTGGTCAGGGAACTGCTCGGCAAGGAAGTTTCCAAACAGCAGCAATCGAGCGATTGGGGCGCCGCCGAGCTCAGCGAAGCGCAACTTGAATATGCCGCCTCCGATGTGCGCTATCTCCATGCCATGCATGCGATTCTGGTCGAGCGGCTGGCACGCGAGAAGCGGACGGAGCTGGCGCAGGCCTGTTTTGAATTTCTGCCGGCCCGCGCCCGGCTCGATCTGGCAGGCTGGCCCGAGCACGATATATTCAGTCATGAATCGGCCTGAGTTCGCATGATTTCTTTCGCCCCATGACTCAAGCGGCAGACATCATGCGCGACCGCCGCCGCGCCTATGCCGCGCCCGGCGGTTTCCACGACCGGATGATCCGCTTGCTCGCCACTGTCCTGCCTGCCGCGATTGGTTTGGTCGCGGCGGTGATGATCCTCGCGCCGCTCAGCCCGCGCGGCGAGATCAGCTTTCTGCTCGACCGCAACAAGGTGGCCATCGCGCCTGAGCGGATCCGCGTCGCCAATGCCACCTATCGCGGGCGCGACAGTCAGGGCAGGGCGTTCACGGTCAATGCAGGCAGCGCGGTGCAGGTTTCGGCAAGCGATCCGATCGTGCGGATAAGCAACCTTGCCGCCTCGCTGGCGATGGCCGATGGACCTGCGCGGCTCACCGCGCCCGGGGGGGACTATGATTTCGACCACGACATGGTGCAGGTCGCCGGGCCAGTGACCTTTACCACCGCAGACGGTTATCGCTTGAGCGCAAGCGGCGTGACCATCGATCTCAAAAACCGCCGGGTCGCCGGTTCGGGCGGCGTTTCCGGATCGGTTCCGTCTGGTACTTTTTCGGCCAACGCGATAAGGGCCGACCTGGTCGAGCGTTCGGTGTCGCTCGAAGGCAACGCCAGGCTGCATATGGTTCCGGGCAGGTTGAGGATGCCGTGATGGCGGTACGTTCGCTCCGATCTCTGGCATTCCGCTCGGGCCTTGCCGGTTTTGCGCTGGGCACGGCACTGGTCGCGCTGGGCGCGGCGGGTGCGCAGGGCATCTCCGGCTTCAACAGCGATGCGCCGGTGAACTATGCCGCCGATCGCATCGAGCTGCAGGACAAGCAGAAGCGGGTGGTGCTGTCGGGCAATGTCGATATCGGTCAGGGCGATCTGCGTCTGCGCGCGGGCCGCACCACGGTCGCCTATACCGACGCGGGTTCGCTCAAGATCCAGCGCCTCGATGCGACCGGCGGCGTCTTCGTGACGCGGGGTGGCGAAAGCGCGCGCGGCGAAGTGGCAATCTATGATTTCAACCGGCGGATCATCACCCTGGTGGGCAATGTCTCGCTCAACCGGGGCAGCGATACGCTGAACGGCGGTCGGCTGGTGATCGATCTGGCGAGCGGCATCACCAGCGTCGACGGACGGGCCGCTGGGTCGTCCCCGGCACTGGGCGGCAGCTCCGGCAGCGGCGGCCGGGTTTCGGGGTCGTTCTCCGTGCCGAAACGGAATTAGACCGCGAGCATGGTCGAAGCTTCAGGAAAAGTCGCGCTGGTCGGGCGCAGACTGCGGGGGTAAGTATTGATGTTCGGCAATGCCTATGCGGGCAAAAAGGTGTTCGTGACCGGCCATACCGGTTTCAAGGGTTCATGGCTGTGCCTGTGGCTGGAACGTCTGGGCGCTGAGGTCACCGGCTATGCCTTGCCGCCAGCGACCGATCCCAGCCTGTTCACCTCTGCCGGG
>JAHFPT010000056.1 GCA_023266625.1 Novosphingobium sp.
GTGACATTGACGCCGCTGCCGTCGTCATCCAGCGCCGCCACGGTCAGCCCCAGCCGCACCGGGATCGGCAGTTCTTTCACCCGTGATTGCATGATGCGGTGGAGCACCGGGCGCATGATGCCGCCGGTTGCGGGCAGGCCTTCCTCGATCACCGGCTCGTCAAGATCGTGCAAATGGATGCCGTCAAAGCGGAACAGCCTGGTCTTACTGGTGATCGCCCCTTCCGCCTTGATCGCATCCAGCAAGCCTAGCCGGCGATAGGCGCGCAGGGTTGGGCCAGTAATGGTGATGCCCGCGCCATAGACCCGCCAATCCGGATCAATATCGATCAGTTCCACAGCCACGCCACGCGCCGCCAGGCTGATCGCCGCCGCCATGCCGCCGATGCCGCCGCCGACGACCAGCGCCGTAGCGGCGCATCCGATTTTCTCTCGTTCCATACCGCTTCAACTATCGACCGCCACGGCAGAGGCAAATCCGAACGGTGGATGGATGTCCATCGATACAATCGGTGCGACCTTTGCCCCGCTTGGGGCTATTCGCAGCCCCAGAACGTATTGAGCGCGCTTTGGGGAGAATAACACATGCGCATTATACTTATGAGCTCGTCGGCATTTATCGCCCTGGCGCTGGCCACACCTGTGCAGGCGCAAGATGCCGATTCGGGCGACAGCAGCGGCGTCCAGGAAATCATCGTTACTGCCCAGAAGAAGGAAGAATCGCTGCAGAAGGCGGGTATTGCTATCGATGCTGTGAGTGCTGCCAGTCTGACCGACCGCGGCATCACCTCTGCTACCGACCTGACCAAGTCGGTTCCGGCGATAAGCATGCCCGCAGCCGGCGGTTCGATCGCCTCGGTGTTCCTGCGCGGCGTCGGCAACATCACGACGAGCAGCTACAACGATCCCGCGGTGACACCGAACTACGATGGCGTCGTCCTCGGGCGGGGCGGCGGCGTCTTCGGTGCTGCCTTTTATGACCTTCAGCGCGTCGAGGTTCTCAAGGGCCCGCAAGGCATCCTCTATGGTCGCAACGCCACCGGCGGTGCGGTCAACATCATTCCGGTCAAGCCCGAGATCGGCAAGACCGGCGCAGGCTTCAGTGGCAGCTATGGCAACTTCAACGCCGTGAGCGTCGATGGCCACGCCAACATCGCCGTGGGCGAGAACAGCGCACTGCGCCTTTCCGGCACCTATTCCTCGCATGATGGCTACAATCGCGATGGCTCCGACGACGCCAAGCGCGGCGGCTTCCGCCTGCAGTATCTCTATAAGCCTTCGAGCGACTTTTCAGTCCGGCTCGCAGGTGACTGGACCCATGTTGGCGGGGTAGGCTTTGGCGGCACATACCTTGGTGGCTACACACCCGGGGCGACGGGGTACACGTTTACGCCAACGACGTTCGACACTTACGAAGGCTTCAACACCGCAGCGGCCAACGCCTTCCGCACGACAGTCCTCGGCGCTCCCGGCTTCGGCTTCCTTAAGGCGATCAACAGCCTGGCAAAGACCGACGCCACCTATTGGGGCGTCAATGCCGAGGTCAACTGGGACACCGGCATCGGCAAGCTGACGGTGATCCCGGCCTATCGCGAAAGCAAGGACCGCTCGACCTTCTATGGCCCGGCCTTCAACACGGCGGCAACCAACGAGGACATCAAGCAGTTCAGCCTGGAAACCCGTCTGGCAGGCACGACCGGAATGGTCGATTACGTGGTCGGCGGATACTATTTCAACGAAAAGATCCACGCCAACAATCAGTACAATCAGGAGTTCGTGCTACCGATCCAGCTTTACGATCACAAGGCCGACAGCTGGGCGCTGTTCGGTCAGTTGACCGCGCATGTCACCGACAAGTTCCGGCTGATCGGGGGCGCGCGCTACACGAACGATCACAAGTCGATCAAAGGTGTGGGCAGCAATTTAATCACGTTCTGCGGCGGACTTCCGCCTGCACTCCTGACGCCGCCGGCCTCTTTCGGGAAGGGTTGCGCTGCGCCGAACGGCCTGCCCCGTTTTCCCAATTTCCTCAACACCGGCGATACGATCAGCTGGCTGAAATCGAACGGCTGGATCGCCTCGACCAGCACCGACCAGAACATTACCCAGGTCTTCCCGCTGCTCAACGGCGTGGGCGCGATCCTCAAGACCTACACGCCGATCGCGGACAGCGGCAGTTACAGTCGCGCAACGTGGAAGGCCTCGGCCGAATACGACGTGGGGCCCAGCAATCTGCTCTATGCCACGGTGGAATCGGGTTATCACGCCGGCGGCTTCCAGTTGGCCGAAGGCCGGTCGAGCTACAAGCCGGAGTTTATCACCGCCTATACCATCGGATCGAAGAACCGCTTCCTGGACAACAAGTTGCAGGTCAACCTCGAAGGCTTCCTGTGGAAGTACAAGGATCAGCAGATCACCTACTTCACGGTCGATACCAGCGGCACGCTGATCAACTCGAACGAGAACGCAGGACGCGCGACGATCAAGGGCTTCGATATCGACGTTATTGCCAAGCCCATGGCGAACACGACGCTGACCGCCAAGATGCAGCATCTCGACACGAATTATGATGACCTCCACCTGTTCACCGCTGCGCCGCGGGACAACTTCGCCTGCCCATTCACCCTGACGGGCGCCACAGCCGGCGGCGCCCCGGTCAAGGACTTCAACTGCTCGGGTACGCCGCTGCTGTTCTCGCCGAAGTGGACGCTCAACTTTGGCGTTGAACAGATTGTGCCGCTCAGCGGCAATCTGGAACTGGTTGGAAACATCAACACTGCCTGGCGTGACGGGCAGTGGGGTGCCTTTGAACGCCTGGCGTTCGAATATATCCCCGCCTACTGGACCACGGATGCCAGCCTGACCCTGCGCAACAGCGAAAGCAGTTGGTCGGTCACCGGCTTTGTCTACAACCTTGAGAACAAGCGCCGGGACCTGGCGCCGCAATCTTCGCCGATCGGGGTGGCTGTTGGGCATTATTCGGCACCTCGCACTTATGGCATTCGACTTTCTGCCGATTTTTGAGGAAGACAGGCTTTGTCAATCGATCGCCGTTCGCTCGTTCGGGCTCTAGCGGCGACTACGATGGTGGCCGGTACTGGGCTGGCTGGCGCTGGCCGGACCCTTGCACGGGCCCGGCCAGCCACCGTCGGCCCGCCCAACATCCTTTTCATCATGGCTGATGATCTGGGCTATGCCGACCTGTCGCTAACCGGTTCGCACCACATCAAAACGCCTGCCATCGATTCGATCGGACGCGATGGCATTGCGGTGCGGCAGGGCTATTCCTCAACCCCGATCTGCTCTCCGACCCGCACCGCGCTGCTCACCGGCTGCTATGCCCAGCGTTTTGCAGTCGGACTTGAGGAGCCGGTAGCGGCCAATGCGCCGCCGGATCTCGGACCGCCACTCGACCGGCCGACCATCGCATCAGTGCTGCGGGCGCGGGGTTATCATACCAAGCTTATTGGCAAATGGCACCTTGGGGAACCGGGCAAGCACGGTCCGCTGCAACATGGCTACGACGAATTCTTTGGCATCGTCGAAGGCGCAGCCGACTATTTCAGGCACCATATGGTCTTCGGGAACAAGGAAGTCGGCATCGGCCTTACACGCGATGACAAGGGCATCGAAGCAGGTGGCTATCTGACCGACATGTTTGGCGACGAGGCGGTGAAGACCATCGAAGCGGCCAGTGACAAACCATTCTTCATCAGCCTCCATTTCAATGCCCCTCACTGGCCTTGGGAGGGACGCGAAGACGCGGCTGCGGCTGCGACTATCGGTACCTCCACGCATCTGGGCGGTGGCAACCTCGCCAAGTACCGCGAGATGGTCGAAATCATGGACCAGAACGTCGCACGGGTTCTTGCTGCGCTGAAAAAAGCTGGAAAGGCTGACAATACCATTGTCGTATTTACCAGCGACAACGGCGGCGAACGCTTTTCGGAAACCTGGCCCTTTACCGGACAGAAGGGCGAGGTGCTGGAAGGTGGTATCCGGGTGCCGCTGTTGCTCCGCTGGCCCGCTCAAATAGCCGCGGGAGGAAGCACCGGACAGGTTATGGCCTCGATGGACTTTCTGCCCACCTTGCTCGCCATGGCCGGCGGCAATGCCACCAGCGCCGGAAGGTTCGACGGCATGGACTTCTCCGCACAGCTATTGGGCAAGGCAGCGCCGGTTGAGCGCACGCTGTTCTGGCGCTTCAACGCCGGTAGCCAGGCGGCTGTGCGCAAGGGCGATTGGAAATACGTCAAGCTCGGCGGCAAGGAGCATCTTTTCAACCTTGCCGAAGACGAGCGTGAGAGGGCCGAGCGCGGCTTGGCCGAGCCGAAGCGGCTGCTTGAGATGCGCGCACTTTGGGACCGCTGGAACGCCGAGATGCTACCATATCGGGTCGATGGCTACTCTGAAAACGTCAAGTCCGCTTATCCCGATCGCTACTAAATTCCGGCACCCAAGAGGACAAGCCCGCATGACCATTTTAGTAACCGGCGCAGGAGGATTCGTCGGGCGTCAACTGGTCTCGCGCCTGCTGACAAAAGGGTGCGCGGTTACCGGGATAGACACACATACCGACGCTATTCCAGTCGGCGCGCGTGCCATCGTAGGTGACCTTGCCGACTCGGCCGTCCGTGCCGCCGCGCTCGCCGATGGCTGCACGGCGCTGGTCCACCTCGCCACCGTGCCGGGCGGCGCGGCGGAGGCCGATCCGGCAGCCTCGCGGCGGATCAATATCGATGCGATGTACGATCTCCTGCTTGAATCGAGTGCCGTCAATCCCGGCCTGAGGGTGGTCTATGCCAGCTCGATTGCCGTCTTCGGCGATCCGCTGCCAGCGAATGGCGTCGATGACGCGACACCGCTTTCGCCCAAAATGATCTACGGCGGGCACAAGGCGATGATGGAAGACGCGGTCGCGATGCTGTCCAATCGCGGCATGATCGATGGCGTTACCATCCGCCTGCCCGGCATCCTCGCCCGCCCGAAGGGACCGAGCGGGATGAAGAGCGCCTTTATGAGCAATCTTTTCCATGCCCTGCGCGCAGGCGAGGCGTTTACCTGTCCGGTATCGGCCAGCGGTATGATCTGGGCGCAATCGGTGGCGCGCTGCGCGGCGAATTTTGCCCATGCCCTGACGCTCGACTCCGGCCTGATGCCGCCGACCCGCGCGGTGACCCTGCCAGCCCAGCGCGTCTCCATGGGTGAGCTTGCCGCAGAGATAGCCCGGCAATGCGCGGTCTCGCCAGACCTCGTGACCTATGTCCCCGATGCGGCGCTGGAAGCAGCCTTCGCCGCACAGCCACCGCTCGCCACCCCGGCGGCCGAACGTGCCGGTTTTGCACATGACGGCAATCTTGCTACACTGGTCGCCAGCGCCCTCGCTACACTTTGAAAAGCGGGGCCGGGGAAATGGCCATGCGGTTCCAGAGGCTCGATCTCAATCTGCTTGTTGCGCTTGATGCGCTGCTGTCGGAAAAGAGCGTATCGCTGGCGGCAGACCGGCTGTGCCTGTCACAGAGCGCCACCTCCAGCGCGCTGGGCCGTCTGCGTGAGTATTTCGGCGACGATTTGCTGGTGGTGAAGGGGCGCAATATGATCCTTACCAGCCGCGCCGAGGAGCTGATAGAACCGGTGCGCGCGGTGCTCGAGCAAGTTCGCACGACGATTGCGGTGTCGCCGCCCTTCGACCCCGCAACGTCCGACCGTCAAGTGCGGATCATGGCTTCGGACTATTCGACCGAAGTGCTGCTGTCTGAGGCGCTGATCGAATTTGAACGCGATGCGCCGCACATGCGCTTCGAAATCCAGCCGATGACTGACAATGTGGTTGAGACGCTTGAGCGCGGCTTCGTCGATCTGCTGTTGACGATCGATTACGCAATTTCGTCGGATCACCCCAGCCAGATATTGTTCGATGACGATTATGTCGTTGTCGGCTGGAAGGATAATCCGGCGCTGGCCCAGCCGATGAGCCGTGAGCTCTATTTCTCACTCGGCCATGTCACCGCCCGCTTCGGCAAGTCACGCGTGCCTGCCTTCGAAGACTGGTTCGTCCGCCGCCAGAAGCAGCAGCGCCGGATCGATGTTGTCGCGCCGTCGTTTCTATCGCTGCCGGGGCTGGTGATCGGCACCAACCGGATCGCCACCATGCACCGCCGCCTGGCAATGCGTGTGGTTGGGACATTGCCGCTGCTGGTGCGCGAAATGCCCTTCGATATCCCGCCGATCCGCGAGGCGATCCAGTGGCATATTACCAACAATAACGATCCGGCGCTGCGTTGGGTGGTGGAACGCCTTGCAGCGCTGGCCAGCGATGCGGCGGCGATGCACGGCAATGTGGTTCCGCTTGGCGGTGTGTCGGAAAGCGCACGCGATCAGATAGCGGTGCAATTTCAGAACAATTCCGGCTCGCGTTAGGTTACGCTTCGCGCCTCGCGAAACGCTCCCTTGCTGCGCAGATAGCGCCGCTATGGGCGATAACCCAGTCGATCAGGCGGCGTGCTTCGCCGACCAGCGAGAGGCCGAGAGGCGACAGCCGGTAGCTGACTTTGGGCGGAATATCGGCGCTGACGCTGCGCAGCACGAAGCCGTCAGCTTCAAGCTGCCGCAGTTTCAGCGTCAGCACCCGCTGCGAGATTGCCTGTTCGGCGGACAGCCGGGCCAGCGTGCGGCGCAGCTCGGCATGCCGCCATTCGCCGGTTTCCAGCACCAGCAGGATCAGCGTGGTCCAGCGATCCCCGAGCAGCGCCATAACCGCGCGCACCGGCGCATCGCGCTCGGCCCCATGCGCTGACATCTGCGCGGCCAGGGCGGCTATACCCGGTCGCATCGCAGGATCGAGATCGGCAAATTGCTCCAAACACCCAGCCTTCCGCAAGGCACAAAAAAGTGCCGTCTTCCCACAACGCCCGCGCACCTTATGACAGCTGCGCAAGAGATCAAATCCGGGAGAGCAACATGGGCACAGATGCCATTCGGCTGGACGGCAAAATAGCCGTGATCACCGGCGGCGCGGGCGGGATCGGCGCGGCCACCGCGCGGCTGATGGCGGCGCGCGGGGCGAAGCTGGTGATTGCCGATATTGCGCTGGACCGGGCCGAGGCGCTGGCGGCTGAGCTGCCCGATGCCATCGCTCTACATCTCGATCTGGCGGATGAGGCCTCGACCGAAGCGATGGTGGCGGCAACCGTCCGGCACTTCGGCAGGCTGGACGTGCTGCACAACAATGCCGCACTGCTCGGCCCCGAAATCGCACAGGCCGACGGCGATGTCGAGCATATGGCGACCACGCTGTGGGACCGCACCTATGCGGTCAATGTGCGCGGTACGATGATCGCCTGCCGCGCCGCACTGCCGCATTTGCGGGCGAGCAGGGGCAATATCGTCAACACGGTGAGCAATCTCGCGCTTCAGGGCCACATCATCCAGGCGGCCTACAGTTCATCGAAGGCCGCGATCGTCCAGATGACCCGCGCCATCGCCGCCAGCCACGGCGTGTATGGCGTGCGCTGCAATGCGGTCGCTCCAGGCATGACGGTAACCCCGGCACTGCTGGAGGCCTTTCCGCCGCCGCTGCGCAAGTGTGTCGAGGACGAGACATTGCGCGACCGCTTGGGCGCGCCGGAGGACATTGCCGAGGCCGTGGCCTTTCTCGCCTCCGATGCGGCCCGCAACATCACCGGACAGGTGCTCGTCGCAGACGGCGGTGCCGCAAGCCACGTCCCTGGCATCGCCGGTTTCCGCGCCTTCTTCGGAGAGCATTGATGAGCAACTACGACATTGTCGTCATGGGTGCCGGCCACAACGGCCTGACCGCCGCAGCCTATATGGCCAAAGCCGGCAAGAAAGTACTCGTCCTTGAACGCAAACCCCATTTTGGCGGCGGTGTTTCCACCCGTGAACTGATCGCGCCCGGCTACTGGCATGACGAGCACTCCAACGTGCACATCATGATCCAGGGCAACCCCATGATCCGCGAGGACGAGCTGGGGCTTACGGCCAAGTTTGGCCTCGAATATATCTATCCCGAACTGCCGCATGTCAGCGTGTGGGACGATGGCACGGTGATGCGCTCCTATCGCGACCTTGACCGTACCTGCCAGGAAATCGCCGCATACAGCCCGCACGATGCCGAGGCTTACCGCAAGTTCGTCGGCATTTCGCAGGGCGTGCTGCCGATGTTCATGAGCGGTCTTTACGCGCCGCCATTCCCGATGGGTGCTTTCGTGGCGATGATGGACCAGTCGGACGAAGGCCGTTTCCTGCTCGATGTGATGAGCCGTTCGGCGCTCGATGTGGTGAACCAGTATTTCGAGAGCGACCGGCTGAAAATCCACATTGTCCGGCTCGTCACCGAAAACCTCCAGATGCCCGATGAGCTGGGCACCGGCTTCGGCGCGTTATTGATGCCGGGGATCATTCATACCTATGGCGTGTCGATGCCCAAGGGCGGATCGGGCGAGCTGTCCAAATCGCTGGTCCGGGCAATCGAGCATTTCGGCGGCGAAGTGCGCTGCAATGCCGAGGTGGAGCGGGTGATCGTCTCATCCGGCAAGGCGGTGGGGCTTGAGTTGCTGGACGGCGAGAGCTTCATGGCCAAGGACGGCGTGATCGGCGCGATTCATCCGGCGGTGCTGCGCAAATTCGTCGCGGAGACGCCCGAGCCGGTGCTGGAACGGGCCGAGCGGGTGACGCCTTCCACCTTCTCGATCAACCTGCTGCATCTGGCATTAAAGGAAAAAGCCAAGCTGCGTTGGGAAGCGGGCGAAGGCGGGGTGATGACCGAACTGCTCCAGACCCACACCATGCGCGACATGCTGCTCGATTACGACCATCTGCGCCGGGGCGTGGTGCCGCCGCGCCGCCTGATCGCGGGCGGCGACAATTGCGGCAACGATCCCAGCCGCGCGCCTGCCGGTGGCGGTATTTTCTACGGGGTCACCTTCGCGCCCTATGACCTTTATGACGGCGGCCCTGCGGCATGGGACCGGGTGAAGGAGGATGTGGCCGAGGAAAGTCTGCGGCAATACCGCAAGTTCTTCTCCAACCTCGACGAGGATAACATCATCGGCAAGCTCGTCCGCTCGCCGCTCGATCACGAGCGCGATTCGCCCGCCAGCTTCGTCAAGGGCGACATCCACGGCTGCGCGCCCTTCATGTACCAGACAGTCGGCCATCGCCCGACGCCGGACCTTGGTTCGCTCAGGGTGCCGGGGGTGGAGGGGCTCTATCTGGTCGGGCCGTTCATGCATCCCGGCGGCGGCGTGTTCGGTGCAGGCCGGGCGACCGCGATCCAGATGATGGACGACATGGGTATCGACTATGACAAGGTTTGTGGGGGAGCGGTGTCATGAAAATCCTCGATGCCCAGGACAAGGAAATGATGACCGTCCGCAAGATCGAGCGCGACGGCAATGTGCTGGTGATCCGTGGCAAGATTTTCGGCGCCATGCCGATGGTCGCCAAGCTGACACCCGGTGAGGCGCGGGCGGCGCTCAAGCTGCTGGACTTCAAAACCGTATTGTTTCTGCTTACCCTGCTGTTCCGCAAGAGCTGATACGAACTATTACAAGATATATCTTGAACTATTCTAAAAACACGCTCTCTCCGCTGCATCCGAGATGCAAAGGAGTTTCAAATGCACGGAATGAAAAGACACAATGGCCACCATCCGGGTGGCCGGGGGCCAATTGGTGGCCACGGTGAGAGCCACGGAATGTTTGGCGGTCGCCATGGTCGCGGCGGACATGGCGGCGGAATGGGAGGTGGCCGGCGCGGCAAGCGCTTTGCCGGTGAGGAGCTGCGCCTGATGGTGCTGGGTCTGCTGGGTGAAGAGCCGCAGCACGGCTATCAGCTGATCCGCAGCTTCGCGGCCAAGAGCGGCGAGGCCTATACCCCCAGCCCCGGCATGCTTTACCCGCTGCTGACCATGCTCGATGAAATGGGCCTGGTCCGGCAAGTCGATGGCGATGGTGCCAGCACCCGCCGCCGCTATGCGCTGACGGCTGAGGGCGAGGCCGAAGTGGCTTCGGGTCGTGAACAGCTGCAAGCTGCGTTCCAGCGGCTTGCCAGTATGGCGGAAGTCGCCGGTCGCACCGATGCCGGGCCGGTCCGCCGGGCGATGATGAACCTGCGCACGGCTGCGGTTCAGCGCATGGGCAAGGACGGCGCGAGCGATCAGCTGGCCTTCGATGTCGCGGCGATCCTCGATGAGGCAGCCCAAAAGATCGAGAGGCTGTGACATGACCGCCAGCATCGCAGTGGTCCCCACCGCCAGCGCCAGCCGCTATCTCCAGCAATTGTGCAAGCACTGGAGCCACAAGTTCGAAGTCAGCTTCGATCCGCAGCAGGGCCGGATCGCCCTGCCGTTTGGATTGACCGAACTGGCCGCCAGCGACACCGCGCTATCCGTCACCATCAATCTTACCGAAGGCGACGATCCGGCGCGGGCTCAGGAGGTCGTTGTCAAGCACCTCAACCGCTTCGCCTTCCGCGAGGGCGAGCTGGTGTTCGACTGGCAGCCCGCCTGACCCTGTCCTATCGGCCCCACCGATAGTGTCGAACCTGAGAAAAGCGTTTTTCGCGTGGCGGCGACCGGGGCATAGTCGCCGCCTGACTTCAGTGGATTGAACAAGCATGACTATTCTGGGCGTAGAGAGTGTTGTCTTTGGGGTTGCCGACCTTGCCGAACACACGCGGTTCTGGACCGATTTCGGCCTGCCGGTTGAACAGGTTGCGCAAGACGAAGCGGTGTTCCGCCTCGCTTCGGGCAGCCGGGTGATCCTCTATCGACATGGCGACCCGCGCTTGCCGTCGCCCGATCCCTTCGCAGGCGACGGTGTCAAGGAAACCGTCTGGGGCGTCGATTCTGCGACAAGCCTTGAAGCACTGGCCGCCAATCTGGCGCTGGATGTTAAAGTCACCCGCGACGCCGACGGCACGGTTCGCTGTGTTTGTCCCGATGGTCAGCCAATCGCCCTTCGGGTTTGGGCGAAGAAGCGGGTGGTGAGCGAAGCCAGTCAGGTGAATACACCGGGCGCTCACCCCCGCTTCAACCAGCACCGCATCTGGCGCCAGCGCGCCATCCCCAAGACCATCAACCACGTGGTCTTCTTCTCGCCGGACTATGTGGCCAGCTTCGAATTCTACCGCGACAAACTGGGTTTCCGCTATACCGACCATTCGAAGGGCACCGGCATCTTCGCCCGCGCCGATGGCACCAATGAGCACCATTCGATCTTCTGGGTGAACTGCGATCTGCCGATTGCCCCCGACCATTTCAAGTTCATGCACATCGCCTTCGGCTGCGATGACATCGACGAGGTGATGCTCGGCGCCAACATCATGGAAAACAAGGGCTGGAAAAACACCACGATGAACACCAGCGGCGGCATTTCGCGCCACCGCATATCCTCGGCGATCTATTATTATTGCGAAATTCCGGGTGGTGCCGGCGAAGCGGAATATCACGCCGACAGCGATTACCTCGACGACAACTGGGTGCCGCGCGCCTGGAACTTCAAATTCGGCTCGCTGCTGTGGTCAAACAATGCGCCGACGATCTTCCGCGGGGATGATATTCCCTGGGAGATGGAGTTCGACAAGGACGAGAAGAGCTTCGAGCCGTTCCGGAAGGCCGGGTAGAAATTATCTCACGCGAAGAACGCGAAGGGCGCGAAGGAGGAGTCAGCAAAGGGATTCGCTATTGATTGACGCGCAAACTTGATCGGGCAGTGTTCTGGTGATTGTTGACGATGCGGCGCAGCCCTTCTCGAAATGTGTCAGCACCAAAATTCATCAACAGTCCGACCGGAAGGTCGAGAAATCGCAGATAGGTAAGCACCTGCTTGCCATGCACTGGCGCTGTCTTTTCAATTGCTTTCAGTTCGATCAAGAGCTTTCCCTCGATCAGCAAATCAGCCCGAAACCCGGCATCAATCTCAAGATTTTCAAACCGGATCGGTATCAGCTTCTGTCGTTCGACAAACAGCCCGCGCCGAACGAGTAGTTCTGCAAGCACCGCTTCATAGGCGGACTCGAGCAGCCCCGGGCCAAGGCCCTTATGGACTCTGAGGCCGCAATCGACAGCAATTTGGGACAACTCTTCAACGTCCATGTCGCCCCTCCTCTTCGCGCTCTTCGCGTTCTTCGCGTGAACCAGACTGCTTTGCTTTAGCCTGTGACATAGCAGGAAATTATCTCACGCGAAGAACGCGAGGGACGCGAAGAGGGCTATTAGATAAAGGACGCCGACACCGGCGCAATGTAGCTGTAGTTCAGGACTCAGGGATTTGCGGCCTTGCTACCCAGCGCCCACGGACCCGAACCGGCGGCTGCGAGGTAAAGGAAGATGAAGCAGAACAGCACCGCCGGCTCGCCCATGTTAGTCGCCGGGAACGGCCCCTGCGGTGCATGCGCCATCCAATAGGCGACCGCCATCTGGCCCGACAACAGGAATGCAACCGGCCGGGTGAACAGGCCGAGCAGCACCAGCAGGCCGCCGACCAGTTCGAGTCCGCCGGCAACGCCCATCAGCGAAGCCAGCGGCGGACGCGGCATCGGACTGGCCGGAAAACCCAGCAGTTTGATCGAACCGTGCTCGATGAACAGCAGCGATGTGACAATACGTAGTAAGGCGTGGAACTGGCCGGTAAAGCGGCCAAGCTTCAGTGGATCGGCATTCATGGTCATTCTCCTTCTTCTATTATTGCAACCCGACTACTCCTCAACGAATTCTATCAAATTTCCTGCACAATCATGGATAAAGCAGCCGCAGCCGAATTCCTTGCGGACGACGAGCACGATTTCCACGTCTTTGGTCGCCATTTCGGCAAGGAAGCTGTCAAGATCGGCGATTTGGAAGCCGACATGCTTGTTGCCGTGCGTCAGAAGATCGCCCGAAACAGTACGGCGGCTTGCTGGCAGCGGAGCGGCACCTTCCACCTGAAACAGCTCAAAGCGCATCGGGCCGTTGCGAATCATGGCCGTATCGGCCTTTTCGCGCTCAATGGTGAAGCGCTTCTCAAGCTTGAAGCCCAGCACACGATCATACCAGGCGATGGCGGCTTCGATATCCGGCACGCTGACACCGCCGTGGTGGAAGGTGAACTCAGCCATTGCCGGATTCTCGGGCGATCAGGCTTTCGAGCAACCGCCTGGCGCGGGTGCCGCCCTGGTCGATCCCTAGCGCGACCGGCTTTTCACCCCAAAAGTCCTTCCCCCGGACGTTGGCGTAGGCCGCCTCGATCATCGGCTTGTCTTCGAGGTCGAAAGCCTCGCCGAATAGCTGACGCAGGATATTATCGACCTCGGCGGAATCCACATCGTTGGTCCGGCTCGACGACCAGAAATAGTGCGTCTCGTGCTCGTTCGCCGGGGTCAGAATATGCGCTTGCGGCACTTCGAACCCGGTCTCGCGCGGTTCGCCGTGAGGGCAGACGCCAATGTTGAGGCGCATCGTCGCGGGGGCATTCCAGCGCATTTCAAGCCAGTGATCGACCACCGCGTCGGGCGGCATATGCCCTTGCGCGACCGAGGGCAGGGCGATGCCGGGCATCCACCAATCACTGTGCAGCGTATCGCCGTCCTGCGTCACCTGGTGCTGACCCGCAAAGATCACGCCCTGTCCGGCGAAGGTGCCCTTGTGGACGAATTCGATGTGGCTCAGGTCCATGAGGTTGTCGGTGCCGTACTGGTAATTCGCCTGCATCAGCGTGTAGCCATGCACCGTGCGCCAGCCCGGCGCGTCGGGGACGAATGGGAAGGCCGGCACAAGCGCCGGGTCGGCCGCATCCTTGTCGCCGCCCCACAGCCAGACGATGCCCTCCTGTTCGATCACCGCAAAGGTCGGGATATCGGCCCCCGCCGGGATACGGTCGGCAAACGGATTGCGCACGCAGTGCCCGTCGG
Organism: Novosphingobium sp.; assembly: GCA_023266625.1. Classification (GTDB taxonomy): domain Bacteria; phylum Pseudomonadota; class Alphaproteobacteria; order Sphingomonadales; family Sphingomonadaceae; genus Novosphingobium. Next base: position 13,911 of record JAHFPT010000056.1, read on the forward strand.
GTCCGAAGGCCAGGCCGTGATAGCCGCACACCAGCCTATCCCCCTCGCGCGTGCCCTTGGACAGCGGCGCGAAGCGATGCGGGCAGCGATCGAGGATGGCCGCGACCGTGCCATCCACCAGCCGGTAGAGATAGACCGGCTTGCCCAGGATTTGCCGTACCAGGCCCGCTGGACCGACTTCATCGGCCCAGCCCGCCATGTACCAGCAATGGCGCAGATAGTTTTCCATCACCCCAGTTCCGCGAAAGTCTCTGCGCACCAGTCGGCGATATAATCGCGCATGCCGGTGCCGTTGTCGGCACCGCAATGTTCCACCTCGAAGTCGGCCTTGGTGAACATGCGCAAGTGCCGCTTGGACGAATTGACCGCCTGGTCGTAGCTCAATTGCGCGTTGTAGGCGGGGATCTGCCGGTCATTCTCGCCGTGGGTGACGAGGAAGGGAACCTTGATCTTCTCGACCTGTCCGTCGAGCGTGATCTGGTCGGCATAGGTCAGGAATTTATCGCGCCCACCGTCTTTGGCATCGAAGCCGAACACCCACATCACGTGGTCCCAATAGTGCGGCACAGGGTTCTCGCCCTCGTTCGACACGCGCTCGCGCTGGCGCTTTCCCCAGACGTGGTTCGCACCCATCACCGCGCACAGCGCATAGCGCGGGTCGTTGGCGGCGATGCGCGGCGCGTGATAGCCGCCAAACGACAGGCCGAAGATGCCGATCTTGTGGTGGATCACGTCGCTGCGGGTCAGCAGATAATCAAAAGCGGGCGAGCCCCAGCGCTCGGCATCAAAGATGGCGGGCAGGTTCCGCTTGCGGATCGCCTCGCCGGTGCCGGGCTGGTCGAGGAACAGCGTGTTCATCCCGCGCTCAAGATTGGATGCGCCGTGGCCGGCCATGTTGACCTGCTCTTTCATCGAATCGAGGCCGTTGACCGAAACCAGCGTGGGGCGGGGCGTGCCCGATCCGTCGTGGACGAAAATGCCGGTGTAGGCGCTGCCCTCATAGGGAATCTCGACATAGTCGACATGCAGTCCGCGCAGGGCAGAACCTTGGCGATAGAGTTCCAGCCCCTTGTCATAGGCCGCCCAGCGCGGGGCATAGTCGCGGCTCTGCATGCGTTCGGCGGCGAGGTAATAGCCCGAGGCGCGCAGATATTTGGTTCCGGCGGATAGCCTGTAGCCCGCAGCCTCATCCGCCGCGCCATTGGCGGCGACCTGATCTGCTACGCGGATCCAGCTGTCGAACATCAAGGCGCTGCCTGCATCCGCCCCGGCCTTGGCAGCTTCCATGATCGGGCGGTTGGCCTCGTCGATCTCGCCATGATTGCCGCCGCAGATCAGCGCGAGATTGGTGGCGAGGTTCCAGACGTAATTGCCGGGGAAGGGTTCGTACATGCTGTGCTTTCCTATTCGGCCGTCCAGCCGCCATCGACGATGAGACTGGTTCCGGTGATGAGTGCGGCGGCGTCGGAGGCGAGGAAAACCACCGCGCCCATGATGTCCTCGACCGTCCCCAGCCGGCCGAGCTTGATTTTGGAGAGGATATTCGTCCGCGCCGCCGGATCTTCCATGAACGGCTTGGTCATAGGCGTTTCGATGAAGGTCGGCGCGATGGTGTTGGAGCGGATGCCGTGCGGCGCAAGATCAAGCGCAAAGGCCTTGTTCATGCCTTCGACCGCCCACTTGCTGGCACAATAGAGCGCGCGGGTCGGCCCGCCGATGTGGCCCATCTGGCTGGACATGTGGATCAGGCTGCACCCGAAATCCTTCGCCGCCCCATCCGCCATCATCTGGCGCACGCAAGCCTGCGCCACGAAAAAGGCCGAGCGGGTGTTGAGGCCCAGCACAGCGTCAAAATCTTCCTCGGACGATTCCCACATCGGCTTGGGCCGATTGGTCCCGGCGTTGTTGACCAGGACATGGAAGGCCGGGCGGCTCTCAAAGAAGGCACGCACTGCGGCAATATCAGTGACATCGAGCGTGGCTGCTTGCGCGCGCCCATGGCCCCTTTCGTTGATCTGCCCAGCGGCGGCTTCGATTTCGCTGGCGGTGCGGGCGATCAGCGTCACTTGCGCCCCGGCCTCGGCGAGCGCTGCGGCAGCGGCCAGTCCGATCCCGCGCCCTGCACCGGTTACGACGGCGCGCCTCCCGTCGAGACGGAAGCTGGGGGTTTTGGGTAACACTAAAGCCCCTCCCCTTCAGGAGTTTCAGGTCGGTCATGCCCCCGGCATGACCTAAACAGTCCGGGGGACTGTTTACCTGAAACTGGGTTGGGTTGGGGTGTGTTGGTTACACGAAGCAATCCGAATAACCGACAGGCCCCACCCCCAGCCCCTCCCCTGAAGGGGAGGGGGGCAAGTTGCGTCTGCATCACGCCGCAGTTGCCTCACTCGGTTCCACCTGCCCGGCATAGGGAACATTGCGCCCGCCATAACGGCGCACCCGGATATTGGCCTGTTCGCCGTGCCCGGCAAAACCCTCCAGCGCGCAAAGCCGGCTGCAATATTCGCCGATCAGTGTGGAAGCCTCATCGGTCATGACCTTCTGGTAGGTGCAGGTCTTGAGGAACTTGCCGACCCACAGCCCGCCGGTAAACCGCGCTGCTTTCTTCGTCGGCAGGGTGTGGTTGGTGCCGATCACCTTGTCGCCATAGGCGACATTGGTGCGCGGGCCGAGGAACAAAGCGCCGTAATTGGTCATGTTCTGGAGGAAATAGTCGGGGTCGCGGGTCATCACCTGCACATGTTCGCTGGCGATCTGGTCCGCGACCCTGACCATTTCCTCATAGCTTTCCGCCACGATCACCTCACCGAATGCGTCCCAGGCCTTGCGGGCATAGTCGGCGGTCGGGAGGATCGTCAGCAGCCGCTCGATCTCCGCCATCGTCGCGCGCGCCAGCTTCTCCGAATTGGTCAACAGCACGCCGGGGCTGTCCGGTCCGTGCTCGACCTGACCGAGGATGTCGGTGGCTGCCAGTTCAGCATCGCAGCCGATCTCATCGGCGATAATCAGCGTCTCGGTCGGTCCGGCGAACAGATCGATGCCGACCCGGCCGAACAGCTGGCGCTTGGCCTCGGCGACAAAGGCATTGCCGGGGCCGACAAGGATATCGACAGCCTCGATGCTCTGCGTCCCCAGCGCCATCGCGCCCACCGCCTGCATGCCGCCCAGCGCATAGATCGCATCCGCCCCGGCCATCGCCTGCGCCGCCACAATCGCGCGTGCGGGTTTGCCCTGAAACGGCGGGGCGCAGGTAATGATGCGCTTCACGCCCGCCACCTTGGCGGTGATCACGCTCATATGCGCCGAGGCCAGCAAAGGATACTTGCCGCCGGGAACGTAGCAACCTGCTGAGTTCAGCGGGATGTTCTTGTGGCCAAGAATCACACCGGGCAGCGTCTCCACTTCGACATCCTGCATCGAAGCGCGCTGGATCTGGGCGAAACCCCGCACCTGGGTCTGCGCGAATTCGATGTCCTTGCGCTCCTGCGGGCGGAGGCTTTCGACGCAGGCGTCTATCTCTGACTGCGACAGGCGGTAATCCTCGCGGTCCCAGCCGTCGAACTTCACCGAAAGCTCACGCACCGCCGCATCGCCGCGCTTTTCGATGTCGGCCAGTGTCGCCTCGACAATATCGCGCACCTTGCGGTCCGCATCCGCCTTCGCCTCGGCACTCGCACCGCGTTTGAGCCAGATGGCCATGTTCTTCCCCATTCTTGCAGTTCTGAAGCCATTGCCACGCTGCCCCGGCAAAGGACCATCGCATAGTATCAATGGCTGGCTATCGACCGAATGCCTTTGTTGCCCGGTCATCCTCAGGCTAGCTGCAAATTGGCAATAATCGGAGACTTCGCATATGCGGCTGGCAACGCTCAAGGATGGCACCCCCGATGGGCGGCTGGTGGTGGTTTCGCCCGACGGCAAGGCCTGCGCAGCCGCCCCGGTCAAGACGCTTCAGGCAGCGCTGGAACAGTGGGACGCGGTGGCCCCGCAGCTTGCCGCAATCGCCGTGTTTCCCGATGCTCTCGATCCTGCACAAATCGCCGCACCACTGCCACGTGCCTGGCAATGGCTCGATGGCTCGGTCTATCCCAGCCACGGCGTGCTGATGGACAAGGCGCTGAATATCCAGCCGGAAAAAGTCGATCGCCCGATGATGTACCAGGGCGTTTCCGACCGGTTCTATGGCCCGACGGACGATGTCCTGATGGCCGACGAAGCGCTGGGCATCGATTTCGAGGGCGAGTTTGGCATCATCACCAGCAAGGTACCTATGGGCACCAAGGCGGCACAGACGGGCGCATATATCAAGCTGATCGTGCAGATAAACGACTGGTCGCTGCGGGCGCTGGCCGGGGTGGAAATGAAAACCGGCTTCGGCTGGATTCAGGCCAAGCCACCCTGCGCGATGGCACCCTTTGCCGTGACCCCGGACGAGCTCGGCCAGGGCTGGAAAAATTCGCGCCCCGCGCTCCATCTCAAGGTTGACTGGAACGGCAAGCAGTTCGGCAACGCCTATGGCGAACCGATGGCATACGGCTTTGACGAACTGGTCGCCCATGCCGCGCGCACCCGCGATCTGGTGGCGGGGACGGTGATCGGCTCGGGCACCGTCTCCAACGAAAATTACCGCGAAGTCGGCTCCTCCTGCATTGCCGAGCGGCGCGGAATCGAGATTGTCGATCACGGCAAGCCGCAAACCGAGTTCATGAAATACGGCGACACGGTGCGCATGGAAGCGCGCCTGGCCGATGGCAGCACACCGTTCGGGGCAATTGAACAGAAGGTAGTAAAACCATGAGCGAGCTAAGCGATTCCGGACTTCCTCCGGTCCAGCGTGTTGTCACCGGGCATGATGCGGATGGGCGGGCCGTGTTCAAGTCGGAGGATGTCAGCCCGACCAGGATGATCCCCACCGGCGATGCCGCCTTCCTGCTGGTCTGGACCACCGCGACTGTTCCTGCGGACAACAACGACGAGACCGACGGCAGGCAGCGCGATGTCGGGCTGACGATCGACAAGGGCGGCTCGGTGATCCGCATCGTCGACATGCTCCCCGGCCAGCAATCGCCGATGCACCGCACCAACTCCATCGACTATGGCATCATCCTTTCGGGCGAGGTTGAGCTGGAGCTCGATGATGGCGCCAGGCGGACTGTCCGCGAGGGCGGCATCGTCATCCAGCGCGGCACCAACCATCTGTGGCGCAACCTCACCGACCAGCCCTGCCGCATCGCCTTCATCCTGATCGAGGCCCCGGCCTATGTGCATGACGGCGTGCCGCTGGAGGCGCATTTGCCGTGATGACTTTGGCTCTGAGCCGTTTCGACCTCTCCGGCAAAAACGCACTCATTACCGGATCGACCCGGGGGATTGGCCGCGCGATTGCCGAGGCGCTGATTGAGGCCGGGGCAAGGGTGGTGATTTCCAGCGAAAATGCCGCTGATACCGCAGAGGTTGCCGCGCAGCTTGGCCAGCCAGGTATCGCCGCCGATGTTACCGACGATGCCGCGCTTGGCCAGCTGGTCGATGGCACGCTGTCCGCACTCGGAGGGCTGGACATCCTTGTGTGCAACGCCGGGATCACCGGCAAGCCGGGGCCTTTCGCCGATGCCGATATGGACGATTACGCGGCTGTCATGGCGCTCAATCTGCGCAGTCAGGTGGTGTTGTGCAATCTCGCCCTGCCGCATATCGCTGCGCGCGCCAAAAACTCTGGGGCCAAAGACTCTGGGGGTGGCGGAGCGGTGGTGCTGATGGCCAGCCTCTCGGGTCTGCGCGGCAATGGCCGGATTAACGCCTATGCGCTGAGCAAGGCGGGCGTCGCCCAGCTGGCGCGCAATCTGGCGGTCGAATGGGGGCCGAGGAATGTACGGGTCAATGCCATCTCCCCCGGCTTCATCGCCACCGAACTTTCCGGGCCTTTGCTCGCCGACGACGCCTTCATGGCCCGCCGCATGGCGATGACGCCCTTGCGGCGGGCGGGCACGCCTGATGAGGTGGCAGGCGCGGCGTTATTCCTTGCATCGGATGCAGGGGGCTTTGTGACCGGGCATAACCTTGTGGTGGATGGCGGGACGCTGGTTAGCGACGGGAGCTAGCGACTGATTGCAGACATTCGCTTTTGGTGTGATGATCACGGACATGCTCGCCCGTCTATCGCCCAAAACTTATTTAGCGTTTGTCATCGCTGGAGCGATCCTATTTGCAGGCAGTGCCCTGTACTTTGCGATCACTCAGGGCGATAATTACGGCCCCTTATTGCGCCATGTCCTCTCAAATCAGGCGATGATCACAATTCTTGTTTGGTCCGTAGTTGCATTAGGAGCGCGATGGCTCACCGTTGGGAAGTTGCCGAAGTCGCCACAAAACTCTACGACAGTCATTTGGGGAGCTTCTCGCCTGTCACTCCTCATCGCTGTCGTCCTGCTGATGATTGGCACCCTCATTGCGCTGGCATTCAACCTAGCTCCGCAACTTGCCTTATTCCGAGCGTTTGTTTTCTTGCTCGTGGTGACCGGGCTCACGGGTATTGCGGGAGGGGCATTTTATAACTCGATGTTGGCTGTCCGCCACTGGAGCGGACCAAATTCCGAATGACCGCTAACCACCAATCCCACCCAATCACCTCACCAAGCCGTCGCCCCCGCATCGACCGGAATATCCGCCCCCGTCACATAACCCGCCTCGTCGCTCGCCAGCCACACCGCGCACCAGGCGATATCCTGTGGCTCGCCCAGCAGCTTGACCATATTTTTCGCCAGCACCGCCGCCTCAAACCCCGGATCGGCGGCGAGGTGGCGGGTGGTGGCGGCGGTGCGGATGAAGCCCGGGGGAGATGCAGTTGGCGCGGATGCTGTGGAATGCGCGGCCAGCCTCGCCTCTGGCGCGATCTGGTGTGTATGCGCATCTCCGGAACCATTACGGGATTGCCGGTAAGTGCGGTCTGTAGGCCACCTCTCCTGAAACACGTTCAGGATGACGTGGATTATTTGGTTGCATATCAATTTTCAAACATTGAACTTGAAGTGCAACACATCCCCGTCCTGCACGACATATTCCTTGCCCTCCTGCCGCAGCTTGCCCGCCTCTTTCGCCCCGGCCTCGCCGTTCAGCGTGACATAATCGTCAAACGCAATCGTCTCGCCCCGGATGAAGCCGCGCTGCATGTCGGAATGAATCTCGCCCGCTGCATCGGGAGCCTTGGCGCCCTTGTGCACAGTCCAGGCGCGCGCTTCTTTGGGGCCGACGGTGAAGAAGGTGATCAGGTGCAAGAGGTCGTAGCCCGAGCGGATGATGCGGGCGAGGCCGGTCTCATGCAGGCCCATTTCCTCGAGGAAGACCATCCGCTCGTCCGGTTCCATGGCGACCAGCTCGCTCTCGATCGCGGCGGAAACGATCACCGCATTGGCACCCTCGACCCTGGCTTTCTCGAACACGCGGGCAGAAAAGGCGTTGCCCGCCGCCGCTGCCTCTTCCTCGACATTGCAGACATAGAGCACCGGCTTGGCGGTGAGCAGCTGCGCCTGGGCAAACACGCGCTCCTCTTCCTCATCCTTCGGCTTGGTCAGGCGGGCGGGCTTGCCCTCGCGCAGCAATTCCAGTGCCTGGCCGAGCACGCTGGCGGTGATCTTCGCTTCCTTGTCGCCCTGCGCCGCCTTCTTCTGCGCGGCGGGGACGCGCTTTTCCAGGCTTTCGAGGTCGGACAGCATCAGCTCGGTCTCAACCGTATCGGCGTCCGATACCGGATCGATCGTGTTGTCGACATGCTGGATGTCGTCGTTCTCGAAGCAGCGCAGCACATGGATGATCGCGTCGACCTCGCGGATATTGCCGAGGAACTGGTTGCCCAGCCCTTCGCCCTTGCTGGCCCCGCGCACCAGACCGGCGATATCGACAAAGCCCAGCTGCGTCGGGATGATCTTCTGGCTCCCGGCAATCGCGGCAAGCTGATCCAGCCGCGCATCGGGCACACCGACCTGGCCGACATTCGGCTCGATCGTGCAAAACGGATAATTAGCCGCCTGCGCCGCCTGCGTCTCGGTCAGCGCATTGAACAGAGTCGACTTGCCGACATTGGGCAGGCCGACGATACCGCATTTGAAACCCATTTTATGCTCCGCGAGGTGTGTGGGGCGCGCATAGGGGGATGGGGCGGGGATTGCTAGGGGAGTGGGGGAGCATGGATTTGCGGCGAAGCAGCGAGCAGCGCTCAAAATTATCCTTGAGCAGGTGCTTCCTTGAGCCAAGTGACCACTATGCGCTCGAAATCGACATAAGGTATCCATCGGGCATCAAATTCGAGTGCATCGGCGATCGCCGGCAGGTCTGCGACGAAGCGCCGGTAAGCTTCTATCAATTGTTGCCCACTAGGTAGTTTGCGGCGGGAGACGTTTGCCAACCAGTTTCGCGCTTCCATGACCGCACGTTCCGCCACGCCGCCGTGGGCGTGTATGTCCATGCCTGCGAGATCAGAAATGAAGCGCTGATATCGATATTGCTCGACATCGAAAATTAGCAGGCGCTTTTCCTCTTGTACTTTTCCGCCATAGCGCCTTGCGCCAAGAAATATCCCTAACTCCAATGGCATGTTGAAGCGCGGCAGCTGATTTGTCTCGTCAAGTTCTGTGCGGGAAAGGTCGTGAATGCCGTATCGGCATTGCTGGATGATCCCATACAGTTTTTCCAGCCTGGGCTGGCCACCGTCATCGAGCTCGCGAGCGGAACGTGGGCGAAAGCCGGTTGCGTAGACTGCAAAAATCAGGGCTTCAAATGTGGCTGCATATTCTTGGTCAAAAGGGCAATTGATGAACACATCGTCTGTGGAAGTTCGATCAACGACCGCCAATTCATTTCTTCTTGGAAAGAACGAGTTTGACCGCTGTGTTCGCGTCCCTGATCGAAATCGAACCTGGTTTTGAAGCTGGCATCAAAATGAAGCGACCAGTCGCAGCGCTACGGCCGAGGATACCATTCTTGCCTAGCTTTTTTGAGACAGATTCTGGTGCGCGTGTAGCCATGACAAGCATGTACGCTCCGGACGGAAAATTTGCAAGGATTCTGAAAATTCCAACCAACAAATCCGGACAACATCAATCCGCCAACCTAACCGCAACATCGCTCATAAACCGCGCATCATCGCCCTTGGCCAGCCATTCCGCCTCAGCCGCCACAGCCCCCAGCATATCCGCCAGCGGGTCCAACTCGGCCTTGGCATAATTCCCCAGCACATAGCCGGTGACCCGGTCCTTATGTCCCGGATGGCCGATGCCGAGGCGCACCCGGCGAAAGTCCGGCCCCAGATACTGGTCGATCGAGCGCAGGCCATTATGCCCGGCGGTGCCGCCGCCCTGCTTGACCTTGACCTTGAACGGCGCAAGGTCGAGCTCGTCATGGAACACGGTGAGCGCCTCCATGCCGAGCTTGTAGAAGCGCAGCGCCTCGCCGACGCTGCGGCCGCTTTCGTTCATGAAGGTGGCGGGTTTGAGCAGGATGATCCGCTCCCCGCCCCCAGCGCCTCCGATCCGGCCATCCTGGATCCAGCCGAGGAATTTCTTCTGCACCGGCCCGAAGCTGTAAACATCAGCCAGCGTGTCCGCGACCATGAAGCCGACATTGTGACGGTGCATGGCGTATTGCGGACCGGGATTGCCGAGGCCGACCCAGAGCTGCATTTCTTACACCCCTCCCCCTCAGGGGAGGGGCCGGGGGTGGGGCCTGTCCTATAGGGCAGTTCCCAGCCGACAAGCCCCACCCCAACCCCTCCCCTGAAGGGGAGGGACTTCCAGGTGTTTAGCCCTCAGCCTCAGCCTCAGCAGGCTTTTCTTCGGTATCGCCCGCTTCGCTCTTCAGCGCAGACGGAGCCACGATTGTAGCGATGGTGAAGTCGCGATCAGTGATTGCACTGACTGACCCTGCGGGCAGGGTGACATGGCTGATGTGGATCGAATCGCCGACTTCGAGGCCGGTGACGTCAATGCTGATCTCCTCGGGGATCGCATCCGCATCGCAGATCAGATCGAGCTCGTGGCGGACCACGTTCAGCACACCGCCGCGCTTGAGGCCGGGTGAGGCATCTTCGTTGGCGAAGTGCACCGGCACGTTGACATGGACCTTGGCATCTTTGGCCAGGCGCAGGAAATCGACATGCAGCGGACGGTCGCTGACCGGGTGGAAGGCGACATCCTTGGGCAGGGTGCGCACTTTCTTGCCGTCAACTTCGACATCGACCACCGAGTTGAAAAAGTGCCCGGTGCCAAGCTGGCGCCGCAGTTCCTTTTCCTCGATGTGGATCGAGAGAACTTCGTCCTTGCCGCCATAAACCACAGCGGGGACCCGGCCTTCGCGACGCAGCGCACGGGAGGCTCCCTTGCCTGCCCGCCGCGTCTCGGCCGGCAGGGTGAGTGTATCGCTCATCGCTTCTACCTTCCTAAACAGATTTCACGTACTTCGCCGCCACACCTCCAGGGATGACCATGACGGGAAGCGGGGGCCGTTAGCGGGGATGGGGGGGAAAGGCAAGTTTTGAGTGTTTCGCGCAGAGGCGCAGAGGAAGCAGAGGGCGCAATGAGGTCGTTTGGCGCCGCAGGCGATAATTATCAATTTCAACGGTTCTGGTAGTGGCAACGCCGCATAGTGAATGTGGCTTCGTCACAGATGCCCGGCCTCTGCGCCCTCTGCTTCCTCTGCGCCTCTGCGCGAACCAATCTTCAGCACCGCATTACTGCACCCGCACAACTCGGAACCCCCGCGCCGCAAGCATCGCCGCGAGCCCATCCGCCCCCGCCATATGCGCCGCGCCGACTGCGACGAACACCCGCTCACCCTTGGTCAGCCGCGCCGCAAGGCTTTCCGCCCACGCCCGGTTTCGTCCCGTAAACAGCGTTTCGCGCAATTGCGGGTCGGCCAGCATGCCGCGGCGGGTCTCTGCCTCGATCGCCGCAAAGTCGCCCTTGCGCCAGGCATTGGCCAGGCCGTCTTCATCCGCCTGTCCGGCATCGCGCAGCACCGCCTCGAGCATGGCCCGCTGCTGCGCCTCGGGCATGGCATCGAACAGGCCAAGTTGCCCTGCCGCGCCTTCCAGTTCGACGACTTGCTTGCCGCCCGCCAGCCGCAGCACTGCGCGGTCGATGCCATCGGCGCTGTCGCTGCTGGCTTCGCCCGCGCGGGCCAGCCGTAGCGCTGCCGCCCAGCTTTCGGTATCGGCGAAATCCGTCTCCGTCCTATGTGCAGTGGCGAGCTGCCGGGCCAGCGCCCCGCGCAGCGCCGGATCGACCCGGGCGGACAGCGGCGGCAGGCCCGGGCTGTGCTCCAGCCGGTCGAACAGGCGGGCCATTGCCGCCGTGTCATCCAGATTGGCGATCTCGACCGCCACGACATCCGCCTCGCCCAGCGCTGCGCCGATTGCCGGTGAGCGCCAGGCAGCAGGGCGCGGCAGGGCGTGGATCGTACCCAGCAGCCAGCCCTTCTCGCCATGCGGGCCTGTGATTTGCCAGAATGCGGGCCGGGCTGGGTCGGGCACCTGGGCGCAGCCAGCTAGCGCCGCCAGGGCAAGCAAGATCTGGAAGAAGCGCGGCATCACTCGCGCTTGTATCCTATTGGATGCGCGCGGTGGCAATCCCCCTGGCCGCCAGCTGCTCCTGAACGCTGCCCGTGCCCGCCAGATGCCCGGCGCCGACCGCGACAAACACTGTCCCCGGCCGATCGAGCCGCGCTTTGACCCATTCGGCCCAGGCCTTGTTGCGATTGGTCAGCAGCCGCTCGGTCAGCTCGGGCGCATCCTCTTCCTCGTTCATCAGCCGGGCAAGGCCCTCGGCATCGCCGTGCTTCCAGGCCTCGACCATCGCGCCCAGCTCGTTTTTGGCAGCCGGCAGGTCGGTGACGACTTCATTGAGATAGCGCAGCTGGGTGGCCTGCGGCAGCGAATCGAACAGGCCGAGCTGATATTCGGCAGTCTCCAGCGCCGAATGGGCGCGGTTTTGCGCCTTGGCGCGGGCATCGAGCAGCTGTTCGACGCCGTTCTCGCTGGCATAGCCATCGCGCAGCACCGGCAAAGCCGAGAGGATAATCGCCGCATACCAGGGCTTGTAGCGATCGAAGGTCGCGGCAGGGATGGCATAGGCCACAAGCGCTGCCTCATAGGCGCTGCGCTGTGCCGGCGTCAGCATGGTGCGCAGGCTTTTCCCGCGCGGTAGCATCGCCTTGGTCGTCACCGAAGCCTGCATCTGCGCCGGATCGGCCTCGATAATTTCGGTGACCAACTCGTGCGAAGTGTCGAAAGCAGCGGCGACCGGTCCGCCGAACCAGTCGATGCCCTGCGGCAGGGCGTGGATCGTGCCGAACAGATAGATCGTCGTGTCGGCATCGGCGACGGCCCACATCGCCGGATGGGCCGGGGTGCCGCTCGGGACCACTTCAAGCTGCGCAACCTGGGGCGACGTTGAGGATGGCGGCGCAGCGGCCAGGCTGGTGGAGAGCACGGCGGCGGCGAGCAGGATGCGGCGGAGGATGTCGTTCATGCCCGCCGTATAACGCGGATTCCTCGCCAAGCGATGAACGAAAGTTGATCCTGGCCCTTGTTGACCATTGACTGGCCATCCGCCAAAGGGCCGGGCCATGACGGGAACGGCTTCGCCTCTGAGTTTTCAGGAGATGATCCTGCGCCTCCACGCATTCTGGAGCGCGCAGGGCTGCCTGATCCTGCAACCCTACGACATGCGCATGGGCGCGGGCACCTTCCACACCGCCACGACGCTGCGCGCGCTCGGGCCGGAGCCATGGAACGCCGCCTTCGTCCAGCCCTGCCGCCGTCCGACCGATGGCCGCTACGGCGAAAACCCGAACCGGTTGCAGCACTATTACCAGTATCAGGTGATCCTCAAGCCGAGCCCCGAGAACCTGCAGGAGCTCTATCTCGAGAGCCTTGCGGATATCGGCATCGACCCGCTTGCCCACGACATCCGCTTCGTCGAGGACGATTGGGAAAGCCCCACATTAGGCGCCTGGGGGCTGGGCTGGGAAGTGTGGTGCGACGGCATGGAAGTCACCCAGTTCACCTATTTCCAGCAGATGGGCGGCTTCGATTGCAAACCGGTGGCGGGCGAGCTGACCTATGGGCTGGAACGGCTGGCCATGTATATCCAGGGCAAGGATTCGATCTACGAGCTCGATTACAACGATCAGGGCGTGACTTACGGCGACGTCTTCCTCGAAAACGAGCGGCAGATGTCGAAGTGGAACTTCGAGGTCGCGGATACCGAAACGCTGTTCGACGCCTTCCGCAAAGCCGCCGCTGAATGCGAGAACTGCCTGAACAACCAGCTGCCGATCCCCGCTTACGAGCAGGCGATCGAGGCCAGCCACCTGTTCAACCTGCTCCAGGCGCGCGGGGTGATCTCGGTGCAGGAGCGCGCCAGCTATATCGGCCGGGTGCGCGATCTCGCCAAGGGCAGTTGCCAGGCGTGGATCGCGAAGAATGAGGCTGGCTGGGCGGAGAAGTTTCCGGGGTGGACGGTATGAGCGGGCGGGGCAAGTTCCTCCCCGGAACGGGGAGGGGGACCAGCGAAGCTGGTGGAGGGGCACGCGCCGCAAAGCGTAGCCTCTCAAAGCCATGCCAAACCGCCTGTGCCACTCCACCATGCTACGCATGGTCCCCCTTTCCTGAAGGAGAGGAATGATGCCTGACTTCCTCCTCGAACTGCGCTCGGAAGAAATCCCCGCGCGGATGCAGGGGGGGGCGCGCGCCGATCTCGAAAAGCTGTTCCGCAAGGAAATGGATGCAGCTGGCGTTGCCTTGGGCGCAATCACCGTCTGGTCCACCCCGCGCCGCCTCGCCCTGATCGCGCGCGGCCTTCCCGATGCCACCGCTGCCGTCAGCGAGGAAGTCAAAGGCCCGAAAGTCGGCGCGCCAGAACAGGCGCTCGACGGATTCCTGCGCAAGACCGGCCTCGGCAAGGACCAGCTCACCGAACGGGAAGGTGTCTGGTTCGCCGTGAGCGAGAAGCCGGGCCGCGCGACGCGCGACGTACTCGCCGAGGCCATCCCCGCCATCATCCGCGCCTTCCCCTGGCCCAAGTCGCAGCGCTGGGGCGCGGCGTCGATCTCCACCGAGAGCCTGCGCTGGGTGCGCCCGCTGTCGGGCATTGTTGCGATCTTCGGACAGGAACTGGTGGACTGTGAAGTGGGCGATATCCGCTCCGGCTTTGCCACCATGGGCCACCGCTTCCACCATCCGGGCGGGATCACGATCGGCGGCGCAGCAGATTATCAGGACAAGCTGCGCGCCTGCCACGTCATCGTCGATCATGCCGAACGCGAAGCGCTGATCCGCGAGAAAGCCGCCGCCGCCGCCAGCGCCGCCGGGCTGGTGCTGGTCGAGGACGAGGGGCTGGTGGTCGAAAACGCCGGGCTGACCGAATGGCCGGTGCCGCTGCTGGGGCGGTTCGACGAGGCTTATCTTGAGGTTCCACCTGAGGTTATCCAGCTTACAGCGCGGACAAACCAGAAGTATTTTGTTTGCGAGTCCCCCTCCCGCTTGCGGGAGGGGCTAGGGGAGGGCCTGTTATCCGGCGCGAGCCCAACAAGCCCTCCCCCGCCCCCTCCCGCAAGCGGGAGGGGAGTCCTCGCCAACGCCTTCGTCTGCACCGCCAATATCGAGGCTTCAGATGGCGGCGCGGGTGTGGTCGCGGGCAACCGCAAGGTTCTGGCGGCGCGGCTTTCGGATGCGCGCTTCTTCTGGGAGCAGGATCGCAAGAAAACCTTGGCGCAGCACGCCGAGGGCCTGGCGCGGATTACCTTCCACGAGAAGCTGGGCACGGTCGCGGATAAGGTCGAACGGGTGGCCAAGCTGGCGCGCTGGCTGGTCGAAGAGGGCATCGTAAAGACCTCCCCGGAACGGGGAGGGGGAC
>JAHFPT010000225.1 GCA_023266625.1 Novosphingobium sp.
CCTTGATGAAATCGTGGACCATCGTCCGGGCAAGCGGCTTGTTCTCGGTCGCGACGGCGTCTTCCAGATCGATCAGGACGATGTCGGCTGTGCCTTCCATCGCCTTGGTCATCTTCTTCTCGCTGTCGCCGGGAGCGAACAGCCAGGAACGGGCGGTGCTGGGTTGGTGGTGCATCTTTCTTCCTTGCTTCTTCCCCTCCTCTTCAGGGGAGGGGATCGAGGGGTGGGGGCTGTCGTCCCGGCACAGCGCCAGCCGGACAGCCCCCACCCCAACCCCTCCCCTGAAGGGGAGGGGCTTAATGTTGCTCAGTAACTCCTCGGCAGTTCCAGCACCTTTTCGGCGATGAAGTTCAGGATCATATGCGGGCTGATCGGCGCGATGCGGGGGATCAGCACTTCGCGCAAATAGCGCTCGACATGGTATTCCTGCGCATAGCCCATACCGCCCATCGACATGACGGCGGTCTGGCAGGCTTCGTAGCCTGCTTCGGCAGCGAGATATTTGGCCGAATTGGCCTCGACGCCGCAGTCCTCGCCCTTGTCGAACAGCATGGCGGCCTTGAACACCATCAGGCTGGCGGCCTCGACCTGCATCCAGGCTTTCGCAAGCGGGTGCTGGATGCCCTGGTTCTGGCCGATCGGCCGGCCGAACACCACGCGCTCCTGCGCATATTTCGACGCCTTCTTGATGGCGATACGGCCAAGGCCGGTGGCCTCCGCCCCAAGCAACACACGCTCGGGATTGAGGCCCTTCAAGAGAATGCGAAAGCCCTGACCTTCCTCGCCGATGCGGTCTTCCTCGGGAATGAACAGGTCGGAGATGAACAGCATGTTCGATCCGACCGCATGGCGGCCCATCTTGGGGATCAGCCGGTGCTCGATCGCGCTGCGGTCGAGCTTGCAATAGAACAGCGTCAGCCCTTCGGTCTTCTTTTTGACTTCCTCAAGCGGCGTGGTCCGCGCGATCAGCAGCATGCGGTCGGCGACATGGGCGTTGGTGATCCAGATTTTCTCGCCGTTGACCTTATAGCCGCCCGGAACCTTCTCCGCCCGGGTCTTGAGGCTGGTGGTATCGAGGCCGGTGTTGGGCTCGGTGACGGCAAAGCACATCTTCTCTTCGCCCGAAATGATCGGCGGGATCATGCGGGTCTGCTGTTCCTCGGTGCCGAACAGGATCACCGGCTCCAGCCCGAACACCGGGCCGTGGACGCTGGATGCCGCACTCATGCCGCCGCCGCTCTCGGCCACCGCCTGCATCATCACCGCCGCTTCGGTAATCCCGAGCCCGGACCCGCCGACGGCTTCGGGCATGGCAATGCCCAGCCAGCCGGCGTCGGCCATCGATTTGTGAAAGTCCAAGGGATACTCGCCGCTGCGGTCGTGCTCCAGCCAATAATCGTCGCCGAACTGCGAGCAATGCTTGAGCACCGTCTCGCGTATGTTGCGCTGGTCTTCGGTGAAGGCAAAATCCAAGGGGCGCTCCGGGTACGGGGTAAGGTGCTGCGCCTAGCAGCGGTTGCCCGGTCTGACAACGGACCGGTATCCACCCCGAAATACAAATGGATTTGCTGGCCGTAGTTCGATAGCGGCGAAGACAATCTCGGGAGAAGTCGATGAGCGATAATGCCAAGCCCACCGGACCCCTCGCGGGTGTGCGCGTGGTCGACCTTACCGCCATGGTGTTCGGCCCCTATTGCACCCAGATCATGGCCGACATGGGCGCCGATGTGATCAAGGTCGAGCCTCCTGCAGGCGACAATACGCGGTTCATTTCAGCGGGGCCGGCACCGGGGCTGGGCGGGGTGTTCGTCAACATCAACCGCGGCAAGCGCAGTGTCGTGCTCGATCTGCGGCAGGAGAAGGACAAGGCGGCGCTGGAGGCGCTGGTGAAGACCGCCGATGTCTTCATCCATTCGATGCGCGGCAAGGCCGTCGCCAAGCTTGGCTTCGACTACGGGGCGGTAAAGGCGCTCAATCCCGAGATCGTCTATACCAATTGCTATGGCTATTCCCGGCGCGGTCCCGATGGCGACAAGCCGGCCTATGACGATACCATCCAGGCCGAATGCGGCATTCCGCATTTGCAGGGTTTGATGACCGGCCAGCCCGATTTCTTTGCGACGATTGTCGCCGACAAGGTTGCAGGCCTGACCGCACTCTATGCGACGATGATGGCGCTGTTCCACAAGGCGCGGACCGGCGAGGGGCAGGAAGTCGAGGTCGGCATGTTCGAGACCATGGCCAGCTTCATGCTGGTCGAACACGCCAATGGCGCGATGTTCGAGCCGAAACTCGGCCCGGCGAACTACCACCGCGTCGTCGCGCGCAACCGCAAGCCCTACCAGACCAAGGATGGCTACATCGCCGCGCTGGTCTATAACGACAAGCACTGGAAAGCTTTCGTCGATGAAGTGAAGCCGCCATGGAACAATCCGGAGTTCGACCGGCTGGAGGATCGTGCGAAGCAGATCGACCGGGTCTATGGCCTGCTGGGCGAGACATTTCTCACCCGCACGACGCAGGAGTGGCTCGATTTGCTTGAGCAACTCCATGTCCCCGCTTCGCCGCTGCGCACCACCGACGAGCTGTTCGACAACGAGCATCTCAATGCCGTCGGCTTTTTCGAGGAAGTGGAGACGCCGCAGGGCAAGGTGCGCTTCCCGGGCGTGCCGACCTGGTTCTCGAAGACGCCGGGCAAGGTGGCCGGGCCTTGCCCTTCGCTGGGCGAGGATACCGATCAGGTACTTGCCGAACTGGGGCTGTGATCCGGGGATTCAGCGAGTCGAGATACAGCAAAACCCGCCATTGTGGATCGCCTGCCGCCGCAGCTCGGGGCTGAGAGTGCGGCAGTCCAGGATCATGCCTTCCGATCCCCGGGAGCGCAGATAGGCGATCGGATCGTGGATCGAGCCGTTCCACGTCTCCAGCACGCCGAAGCGGTGGAATGGCTGCCAGCTGTCGGTCATGGCGAAATAGGTGACATCGTCGACCAGCGGATGCTGCGCCCGCCCGCTGGTGCCGATGCGGCACAGGCGCGCCGTTGCAAGAATTCGCCCCCGGATCGAGCTGTATCCGTAGGCCGAGATCGAGAAGGGCTGTTTGTCGATATAGCCGGTCTGTCCAGCCGCAGAACGCAAGGACGGATAGTAGCGCTGGGCGATGTCGATCTGGCCCGCGAGCGAAAGCGCAACGATAGTTGCGGTCACGAAGCCGAGTTGTCTGGTCCGTCCCGGCGTCCAGGGGACGGCGGCCAGGGAAAAGACGCAAAACAGCGCCAGCATCGGCAGCACTGTCATGATTTCATAATCGTTCCTGACGCGCTGGCTTATGCCCCAGATCATGGCGAGGCCTGCAAGCGTGACCGGCACCGCCGTGGCCAGGTCGATGCGCCGCTCCCGCCAGCACAGTCGCAGCGCGCGGATCAGGCAGAGCAGGGCGATCAGCGTCGCCCCGTTCCAGGCAAGCCCCATTGCCAGAAACCGTGTCAAAGAGGTCTCGCCGTCGATCTGGCCGCGCGGCAGCCAGTCCGACATCGGGAATTTGCGGGCCTCGGCGAGCATGATATAATTGTTGGGATTGGCACCGATGATCGCGGTCATGGTCAAGGATCGCCAGTCGCCCTCGGTTGCCAGCGCCGAGGCGATGTTCTGCTTGGCCAGCTTTTCTGCCAGAACCGGGTCGTCAGGGCAGCGGAAACGCTCGACCCAGTAGTGTGCGCCCTGCGCGACCAGCCCCGCGAACAGCAGCATGGCGAGGATGCGCGCGGTCAGCGTGCGCCTCCCCAATCCGGCAAAGAAGATGCAGACGAGGATCAGCGGCGCGATCAATATGCCTTTGAGGTGATAGGAGACCGCCGCCAGACCGAGTGCGGCAATGGCGATTGGCCAGAGCCAGGAATGGCGCTGGTCAGCGTCTGCCCTTCGCGCGGCGACGAGGGCAACGAACAGGGCGGCAGTTATTGCCAGCAGAATGGCCTGGTCCGGCCGGCTCATCACCAGCATTAGCGGCAATATGCCCATTCCCAGCAGGCCGAAGGCGAGCGTGCGCAGCAAATTGCGCTGGCGTTCATCCGCCGCGATCCGGCCGATCAGTGCGCGCAGCAGGAACGCCCAGCCAATCGCGCAGGCAACCCCGGCAATGCGGACATAGAGCGGGTCGGGAAATGTCGAGTTGAGAAAGGCCGATAGATACCGGAACGGCATCATGAACAGCGGCGGCACGGCCTTGCTGGCAGGCCCGCAGATGTCGTTCATCATGCGGTCGATACCGCCGTCGATCCCGGCGCGCTCCTGCATGCGCCAGCCGACCTCGTCGGTATAGACCGGTAGCAGCAAGCCGAACAGAATGGACAGCAGGAAGCTGCCGAAGCTGGCCAGTTCGATCAAGCGGGGCCAGCGGCTTCCATTTTCATTGGAAGGGGCATGATCGAGCAGGACCGGATTCACCAATTCACCCCCCCCTGTCCCTATCGCGTCGCAATACAGCAAAATTCGCCGTTCTGAATGGCCAGCCTTCTTAGCTCGGGGCTAAGGTTGCGGCACCCCAGAATCATGCCTTCCGACCCCCGCGACTTCAGATAGGCGAGGGGATCGCGGATGGTGCCGCGCCATTGGCCCATTACGGCCAGATAGTGAAGCGGCTGCCAGCTGTCGGTCATGGCGAAATAGGTGGCATCGTCGACCAGCGGATGCCGCGCCCGCCCATGCGGGCCCCCGTGCGTACCAATGCCGCATTGGCGCGCTGTCGCCAGGATCTGGCCCCGGATCGCGCTATAGCCGTAAGCTGAAAGCGAAGTGTGTTGGCCTTCGACATAGCCCGGCTGCGCGGCGGCGCGAGACAGGGAAGGAAGATAGCGCCGGGCGATGTCGATCTGCCCGGCAAAGGATACCGCCACGGCCAGAGTCGCGACAATACCCAGCTGCCTTGCCCTGGCGGGAGACCAGGATGCGGCAGAAAGCGAATAGATGCAAAACAACGCCAGCATCGGCAGCACCAGCATGATCTCGTAATCGTTCTTGACGCGCTGGCTCATGCCCCAGACCAGCACCAGACCCGCCAGAACAACTGGCGCAGCTGTCGCCAGATCGAGCCGCCGTTCGCGCCAGCACAGTTGCAAGGCGCGCACCAGGCAGATCAGGCCGATCAGCATTGCCGCATTCCAGGCCAGGCTCATCGCCATGTAGCGCAGCGTCATCATTGGCTGGCTGATCCGGTCGTTGGGCAGCCATTCAGACATCGGACGCGGGCGGGCTTCGGCGAGGACAATATAAGTGTTGGGATTGGCCCCGCCCAATGCCGCCAGACCGATTGTCCGCCAGTCATCCCCTGCCGCCAGCGCTCCGGCAAGGTTTTCCTCGGCCATGCGCCCGGCCATGACCGGATCGCCAGGGCAGTGGAAACGCCCGACCCAATAGTTTGCGCCTTGCGCGGCCATCGCGACAAACAGCAGTGAAGCGAGAATGCGTGGCCCCCAGCTGCGTTTGCCTGTCCCTGAGAAGCCAATGCAGACCAGGAATAGCGGCGCTACCAGAATGCCCTTGAGGTGCGAGGAGATGGCAGCAATGCCGAGCAGGACAATGACAAATGGCCACAGCCAGGCCCAGAACCAGGTTGGGCGCTGGCCGGCTTCGCTGCTCTGCGCAGCAATTGCCGCGACCAGCAGGGCGGCGGTCATGGTCAGCAGGATGATCTGGTCGGGCCGGCCCATCACCAGCATGATCGGCAGCACGCCCATCCCCAGCAGCGCGAAGGCGAGCGCGGTCAATCTGGCGCGTTGTTGCGGATCCGCTGCGATCCGGCCAATCAATGCGCGCAGCAGGAAGGCCCAGCCGATCGCAATGGCGACCCCGGTAATCCGGACATAGAGCGGATCGGGAAAGGTCAGGTTGAGCCAGGCCGAGAGATGGCGGAATGGCATCATGAACCACGGCGGCACGGCGATGGTGTTCGGCCCGCAGATGTCGCTGAGCATGCGGTCAACCCCGCCATCGATCCCGGCGCGCAGTTGCATGCGCCAGCCGATCTCGTCGGTATAGATCGGCAGCAGCAGGCCGGAGAGGACCGACAGCAGGAAGCTGGCGAAGGCAATCCGCGCAGCCAGCCGGGACCAGCGGGGTTCCGCGTCAGCGAGCATCGCGCGGGACCAGGCGATAGGCAGTGTAGCTGCCATAGCTGCGCTGCTCGACCGTGTCATAGGCAGCACCGAACAGGCCCAGCCAATGCGCGGCATCGCTGTTCGCCACAACCAGCCAGCCGGGACGCCGGAATTGCCTTGCCCCCTGCCGCACATAGTGACGGATGACCTCGGGCGGCAGCGGCACGAAATTCGCGACATTGTTGACCCCGGTCCAGCTGCCGGCAGGATCGGCGGTGGGCATGACCATGAGCCAGTCGAACAGCAGGACCGCTTCGCCGGTGTGGCGGCGCAGATCGGCCAGGGCGGTTGCGGCGTCGTCTTTCACCAGTGGCTCGACCGGGCCGGGCGAGGGTGCAAAGCGGGAGGTGAGCGCGGTTGGCCCCAGTTGCAGCCCGAGGGCGCTGGGTGCGCCGGGCAGCACGGTCCAGGCATGGAAGTGGATGCTGGCGGTCAGCGCGATAATCCCGGCCAGCGCCGCACGCAGGAAGCCGCCGCTGAGCTGGCCCGGTCGCGCCGCCTGCGCTGCCAGCAGCAGCATGATCAGGAAGGGTAGCAGGTTGAGGATGTTGTTGTCGTGGCTGCGGCTGAGATAATAAGAGCCGACCGCCAGCGCCGCCAGCAGACAGGCATAGAGCGAGCGCCGGGCGGAGGGATTGCCGGTGCGGGCCAGAGCAACAATGGCCAGCAGCAAGATCGCAGCAGTAAACCAGATCGCCCCCAGCGGACCCACCGGCAATCGGCCCGGCGGATAGCGCAGGTAGAGCAGGAAATCGCCCAGCGACACCCAGTCGCCGAAGATAGCGCGGAATAGGAGAGCTAGACCAGCATAGCCCGCCAGCACCGCAATTGCTCCAAGCAACCCGTCGCGCAGCAGTGCCTGCCATTTTCCGGCGAGACTGGTTGCGGCATCGGCCCGGCGCAGGGCGAGCCATGGCCACCACAACAGTGTTGCGAAGAAGGCGGTCTCGGGCGACCAGGCGAGGCCGAGCAGCCACAGGCAATGGCCGGGAAGGGTAATCGCGCGGGGCAGGGGGGCAGGGGGTTCCGACGGACCCTGCGGTCTTGCTTCGGCTATAAGGATCAGCGCAGTGAGTATGGCCAGCGGCAGGAAGCGCAAGCCGCCCACCGAGGGAGTCATGATCGGGCTGCCCCAATCGACCGGATAGCCGGCCCACAGCAGTGTGGCACATGCCAGCGCAGCGAGCGCCAGCAGGCGCGAGGCGCGGTCCATGGTGCGGGTCAGCAGCAGGACCGAGCATCCGCACACCGCCAGGTAAAGCGCATTGGCGCAAATGGTCACCGCATAAAGACCGGTCCAGCAGTCGCCGATGTCGCAGGTGGCAGCGAGCAGCAGCGTTGGCCCCATGCCATATTGCACCGGAAAATCGCGGAACGGCACGCCGCCTGCCAGCAGCGGTTGCACCGGCGAAAGATAGGCGCCCCAATGATGCCAGGCCATGGTCGCGGAGGCCTTGGCGTTCGTCGCGCCGGTCAACAGGCCCGCGCCGAGACCTGCGAGGAGGAGAGCGACCGGTATCGCCAGTTTGCGCAATGTAACCGGGCTGGAGCTGGCAGCGCCGGAAGGCTCAAACCGGCATCGCCGCGCCAGGAGGCCCAGCATGAGGCAGGCCCCGGAGGCGAGTAAATG
>JAHFPT010000226.1 GCA_023266625.1 Novosphingobium sp.
CAAGCGCGGCGAAATCGGCGGGCAGCGACGCGCAGGCGGTGATCGCGGGCTTGCCCTCGCGCTGGATGGTCAGCCCGGCGGCATGCAGCATGGTGCGGCTGGCGCCTTTGGGACTGCCATACACCGGATCGCCGAGCAGCGCCGCGCCAAGGCCCGAGGCGGCGTGGACGCGGATCTGGTGAGTACGGCCGGTTTCCGGGCGGAATTCCACCAGCGTCAGCCCCTCGCGCTCTTCCAGCTTGCGCCAGTGGGTGATCGACGGTTTGCCCTTCTTCGCCGGGATCATCCGCCAGCCCTTCTCGGCGCTGCTGATTTTGGTGAGTGCGAGGTCGATCGTGCCTTCCTCCTCCACAAGCTTTCCGGCAACGATACCGAGATAGAGCTTCTCCACCTGTCGCGCCTCGAAGGCGGCGGAAAAGCGCTTCAAGGCCTTGGGATTGCGGGCCAGCAGCAGGCATCCCGAGGTATCCTGATCCAGCCGGTGGACCGGCGCAGGTGCGCGCTGGAAGCCGAGGCGCAGTTCGTCGAGATAGTCCTCCAGGCATTCGCCCCCGGCGCGCGGACGATCGAGCGGGAGGCCTGCGGGCTTGTCGATCACCAGGGCTTCGCCGTCCTCGAACAGGATGGGGATGGCGGTCATGTAAAGCCTTGCTGTCTGGAGCAAAAAAAGCACCTCCCCGGCGGGGAGGGGTTGGGGTGGGGGAGCGAGGCGAAAGCCGAGCGTCCACGCTGGCGTGGTACACCCCCACCCAACCTCCCCCTCAAGGGGGAGGGGCAAAGAGCAATAGAATTGTTGTTGAGCAAGGTCATGCCACCGCTGCCGCAATCCGGCGCAGCGCCTCTTCAAGCTTGGCCTCGTCGGCGGCGAAGCTGATGCGGAATCCGTCTTTCCCGCCGAAGGCCGAGGCCGCGACAATGGCGACTCCGTGGTCCAGCAATTGCAGGGCGAGTGCTTCGTCATTCCCGAACCGCTCCATCAGCGGCGCGGCATCGACCATGCAATAGAACGCGCCGTCGGGCGTGGGCGTGGACAGCCCCGGAATGGCATTGATTGCTGCGACGACCATGTCGCGCCGCAAACGGAAGCGCTCGCGCCATTCGCCGAGAAAGTCCTGTGGGCCTTCGAATGCCGCCACCGCTGCCGCCTGGCTGATCGAGCAGGGATTGCCCGAGCTGTGTGATTGCAGCTTTTCCATTGCCGCAATCAGCCATTCCGGCCCGGCGGCGACGCCGATGCGAAAGCCGGTCATCGCATGGCTTTTCGATACGCCCGAGATGGTCAGAATGCGGGTCCCAAGATCGGGGCAGAGATTGGCCAGTGTCGCATGGCTCTGGCCGGTGTAGATCAGCGGCGAATAGATATCGTCGCTCATCACCATGATCTGCGGGTGATGGCGCAGCACCTCGCCAATCGCCAGCAGCATCCCGGCGGGGTAGCTGGCACCGGTCGGGTTGCCGGGGCTGTTGAGCATCAGCCACTGCGTGCGCGGCCCGATCTGGGCTTCGAGATCGGCGGCGGTGAAGCGGAAATTGTCCTGTGGATGAGTGAGCAGCGGCACCACCTTCCCGCCCGCGAATCGGATGATCTCAGGGTAGCTCACCCACCACGGGCTCGGCACGATCACTTCCTCGCCCGCGCTGACCGTCGCCATGATCGCGTGGAAGATCGCCTGCTTGCCGCCCGCGCTGACCGTCACCTGGCTGACAGGGACTTCGATGCCGAGGTCACGCGTGAAGTGCAGCGCGGCGGCTGCCTTCAGCCGCGCAGTGCCGCCGACGGGCGTATATTTGGTGTCCCCGGCATCGAGCGCCGCCTTGGCCGCAGCGACAACATGCGGCGGGGTGGCGAAATCAGGTTCGCCGACCGAAAGCGAGATGATGTCGCGGCCCTCGGCGCGAAGCTGGGTGGCTCGGTCGGTCATCGCGGTGGTCTGCGAGGGGGCGATGCGGTTCAGAGCGATGGATGTCTGTGCAGTCATAGCAATCTGGCTTTCATCAGTCCGCGCACGGAATTTCCGAGGTAGAAGCCATCGGCCAGATCATCCAGATATAGTTCACCCTCGACTGCTTTGCCTTGCTCGATCAGCGAACGGCGCAGCACGCCGGGTTGCAAGCCCAGCGATGCCGCTGGCGTGACCAGAACATCGCCCTGCGCCAGGAAAATGTTCGAACGGCTGGCTTCGGTGACCAACCCGTCGCTGCGGATCAGGATGGCTTCCAGCGCGCCAGCTGCCACGGCGACATCGCGTGCTGCTTCGTAGAAGCTGCGGTCGCTGGTCTTGTGCCGCAGCCGCCAATCGCCCGGATCGACGGGCATCGGCAGGACGCCGCAGACCACTGGCTCGCAGAGCGCGCCCAGGCTCAGCGGCGCGGCCTCCAGCGATGTCGCCCCGCTCCGGCTGAGCAACACACGCAACTTTGCCGCCGCATCAAGATCGAAACACAGCGCCTGAATCTGGTTGCGAAGTTGATGCCGGTCGAACGCGAAACCGAATTCGGTCGCACTTGCCTTCATCCGCTCAAGATGCAGTTCCAGCAGCGGAATGCCAGTCTCCGGGGTGAACAGCATGGATTCGATCAGATCGAAGTCTGCGGCCGAGACCTCACTGACAGCTTGCCGCACGAAACCTCCCTTGATCAGACACTCGCGCCACTCGGCCATGCTTGCCGAATCGGCAACGATAGCCGAGCCAACCCCCAGGACCGCTTTGCCCTGGCCACCCTCGCCAGGGGTCAGGCGCATGGTGCGGATTGCCACATTGAAGGCCGCGTCTCCAGTGTCATTTGGTCCAGTATCATTTGGGCGAGTGGCATCGATCCGGCCGATCGCCCCGCAATAGGCTCCGCGCGAATCGCGTTCGACCTCTGCGATCAGCTCCATGGCCCGGATTTTCGGCGCGCCGGTGACCGATCCGCAGGGGAACAGCGCGCGGATCATGTCGATGGCGCCAAGGCCCGGGCGCAGCTGCGCGCGGATGGTCGAGGTCATTGTGTGAAGCGTTGGATAGGTCTCCACCGAAAAGGCTTTCTCGACCTGCACGCTGCCCGGCTCGGCGACGCGTGAGAGATCATTGCGCATCAGATCGACGATCATCAGGTTTTCAGCGCGCTCCTTTTCCGAGGCGGCAAGCTCGGCGACGTGCCTTGTGTCTTCTGCCGAATCACGCCCACGTGGCCGCGTCCCCTTCATCGGCTTGACCATCGCCGCCCCGTCCTTGAGCGCGAAGAACAGCTCGGGCGAAAAGCTGAGCAGCCAGTGCGACCCATCGTAAACGATCCCGCCATAGCCCGCAGCCGCCGCTGGCCGGATCGCGGCATAGAGCGCAACGGGATCGCCGCGCCACGAGCCTTGCAACGGGAAGGTGAAATTGGCCTGATAGATGTCGCCGGCCTCGATGGCCTGCCGCAAGGTCGCAAAGGCCTCGGCATAGGCCCCGGGCGAGAGTTGCGGTTCCATCGGGCCGAGGCTTGCTGTCGGGCCATCGGCGAGGGAGCGGAGGCGCTCCGGCACATCGGCGGCGGGAATCGTCTCATAGCCATCGAACGCGCCGAACCACAGCAGCGGGCCGCTCGCGCCATTGCGCCTTGCCAGCAGCGGCTTCAGTCGCGGCTCCAGCGCATAGCCCGCCTCATAGGCAATGTGGCCCGCCAGATCGAAGCCCTTGGCTGCCAGCGCTTCGATCCGCGCCAGTGCCGGCGCGACCTGATCGGCGCGGCGGGCGACGATGCATTCCACCGGTGCGCGATAGAGCCGCGCATCGCTCGCGCCTTCGGGCCGGGCGTCGTCGAGCAAGATAAAGGGAACATTCATCTCGGCAGGCCTTTAGGCCCGCGCGGCAGCACTTGCAAAAACCCTCTCGCACCAAGCGCCTAACGTCACTATCAAGCCGCATTGACCCCAACTGGAGCAGGGCGTGGACGATATTCTCATCGGGGCGACCGCCAAAGGCGACCTCTCAGGCATCTGCATGCCGGGCAGCCATGACTGCAAGCACGCCGGTGCGCTGGGCACTGCCATCGGCGGCGCTGCACTTGGGCGCTTCGCACGCGGCCTCCTGGGCGGACTGCTGCGCTGACGCGGCTGCGGCGACTCCTCGTCTGGGTGGCTCTGGTACTGGCGCTGGCTTGTCAGACGTCGGCCTGGGGACAAGCGCAGCAGCCGACCTCGCCGATAATCCACCCGTCTCCGCCCCCGCCCCCGTCCGTCCCGCTCGGCAAACTGCCGGATGGGGTCACGCCGTTGGCCTACCGGATCGACATGACGCTCGATCCCGCGCAGCAGCGTTTTTCGGGCAAGGTCGAGATCGACGCTCGCCTGGCCAGGCCCAGCGATGTGGTATTCCTCCACGGTCGCAATCTGGCCATACACCGAGCGGTTGCCTTGATCGGCGGCAAAGCGATTGCCGGCGAATGGCATCAGGCCGACCCGACCGGCGTGGCAAGTTTGCGATTTCCAGCCCCATTGCCCGCCGGACCGGTAAGTTTCGCCCTCGACTACGACGCCGCTTACAGCGACAGCCCTTCGGGCCTGTTCCGGGTCAAGGTCGGCGAGGACTGGTATGGCTGGAGCCAGTTCGAATCGATTGATGCACGGTCTGCCTTTCCCTGCTTCGACGAACCTGGCTTCAAGACCCCCTTTGCCATAACCCTGCGCACTCCCCCCGGGCAGACGGCGGTGAGCAATGCACCCGAGGCGTCCAAGGGCATCGAAGGCGGTCTGGAAGTGCACCGCTTCGCGCCGACCTTGCCGCTGCCGACTTATCTCGTGGCAATGATGGCCGGCCCGTTTGCTGCCGTTGAAGGAGTGGTCCCGCCAACGCCAGAGCGCGCCAGCCCCTTGCCGCTGCGGGTGATCTCACCGCGCCCGAACGCCGACAAGCTTGGCTTTGCGCTCGAGGGTTCAAAGGCGATCGTCGCCCGCCTCGAAGATTATTTTGGCGAGCCCTTTCCTTTTCCCAAGCTCGATCAGATCACCACGCCGATCCTGCCGGGGGCGATGGAGAATGCCGGGGCCGATCTCTACAATGATGCGATCATCGTCATGGATAGCAAGGCCAGCGTTTCGCGCCAGCGCCAGTTTGGCATGGTCGTCGCGCATGAGCTGGCGCATCAGTGGTTTGGCGATCTCGTTACACCGGCCTGGTGGGACGATGTCTGGCTCAACGAGAGCTTCGCCAACTGGATGGGCTATCGCATCGCCGGCGCGGCGCGGCCGGATCTGAGGATTGAAGGCGGCGGGCTCGCCGAAGGCTTTGCCGCAATGAATACCGACGCGCTGCTGGCCGGTCGGCCGATTCGACAGACGATAACGGCGAACTCCCAGATCGACGCCAGTTTCGATTCGATTACCTATGGCAAGGGCGGCCATGTCATCGCGATGATCGCCAGCTTTATGGGCGAGGAGAAGTTTCGCGACGGGGTGCGGCGCTATATGGCGCGGCAGCGCTTTGGCAGTGCCACCAGCGACGATTTCTTCGCGGCTCTTGCCGAGGAGGCGGGCGATCCGCGCCTGGTGGCCGCGATGCGCAGCTTTACCGATCAGCAGGGCGTGCCCTTGCTCACCTTCACCCGCAAGGGCGACAGATTCGAAGCTGTCCAGAGCCGCTATGTGCCACTTGGCACCAGGCCGCCGCCGGACCGGTGGATCGTTCCGCTCTGCGTCCGCCGCGGCGCGGCGCGGCATTGTCAATTGTTCGAAGACCGCGCTGTCCGCTTTACCTTGCCAGGCAAGGGTCCGCTGGTCCCCAATGCCGATGGCGCTGGCTACTACCGGTTCGAACTGCCGCGCAGCGGTTGGGATGCCCTGATCCGAGCCGCCGATAAGCTCCCCAGCGGCGAAGCCCAGGCCCTGGCCGATTCGCTGCAAGCGAGCTTTCGCGCCGGGCGGGCCAGTGCCAGCCAGCTCTTCGCGCTGGCCCGCAAGCTGATGCGCAATCCCGGCAGCGATGCCAGCGTAACGGCGGGTGGCCTCCTCGACACGATGACTTCGGCCGAGCTGGTCGATGACCGCTCAGTGTCTGCCTATCGGGCATTCCTCGGGCGGCTTTACCGGCCGGTTCTCGCCAAATATGGCTTCGATCCGCGTGCCAGTATCTATGCCGGAGAGGACCCCGAAATTGCCCAGCGCCGTAGCGAGGCGGTTGGCAGGCTGATCAGCTGGAGCCGCGACCGCAAGCTGCGGCGCAGGCTAGCCGATGCCGCAACCACCTTCTTCGCCGGCGACGGTGCCGCGCTCGATCCGCAATGGTTCGATCAGGCGTTCGATGCCTATCTCGAAAATGGCGCACTGCCCGCCGCCCGCTTGCTTGGCGACAAGGCATTGGCATCGCAGGATGTCGAATTGCGCCCGGCAGCGCTCGACGCTCTGGCGGCCAGCGGCAACAATATGATCGCCGCCTGGCTGCTGAACGAGTGGAAAGACGGGCGTTTGCGCCTCAGTGAACAGCGGCGGCTATTGCGCGGGGTCATGGCGATCAGGGCGACGCGTGAGACCGGCTATCGCTGGCTGCGCGAACATCTCGATGAACTCACCTCGGGCACTGAAGGCATCTTTTTCGCAGCGCGCTTGCCGCAGCTGCTGGGCAGCTTCTGTTCGATCGAGCGGGCGCGGGTGTTCGAGCGCGAGCTGCGTCCGCGCTTTGCCGGCAAGCCCGGCGAGCTCGAGCTGGCGCGGGCGATTGAGCGGGTGCGCAATTGCGGAATTCTGCATGATACGCTGATCCTGCAGGTTTCCGCCGAGATTGCCGAATTGCGCTAAGCCTGACTTAGCGGCAGGCGCAATTCCGCCGAAAGTCCGGCTATTTTGCCCGCGTCGTCCTGCCGGTTGATCAGCGCCAGCGCCCCCCCGTGCTGTTCGGCGATTGCCCGGGCCAGCGCCAGACCAAGGCCCGCGCCGCCGGTCGCGCTGTTGCGCGAAGCCTCGCCGCGGGTGAAGGGCTCGAGCATGTGGGCCATCTCGCCTTCGGGAATGCCCGGGCCGTCGTCGTCGATCCGGAACAAGGCGCTATTGTTCTCGCGTGCCAGCGAGACCCGCGCGCTGCCGCCATAGCGCAGCGCATTGCCAATCAGATTGCGGATCGCCCGGCGCAGCCAGGTCGCGCGCAGCGGCATCGCCAGGCGCTCGGCCCGGTCCAGCGTCACCGGCTCGCCCATATCCTCATATTCCTCGACCACCGAGGCGAGCAAAGCCGAAAGCTCGGTCATTTCGCTGGGATCGCGCGCGCGCCCGGCGCGCGCGAGCGAGAGGATGTCGTCGAGCGAGCTGGCAATGTCTTCGATCGTCGCCGCCATGCGCTCGCGTTCGCTGTCGTTCTCGACCGATTCGATGCGCACGCGCAGCGCCGCCAATGGCGTCTTGAGGTCGTGGCCGATTGCCCCCAGCATCACGTCCTTTTCGTCGAGTAGTGCCGAGATGCGCGCTTCCATGGCATTATGCGCCAGGATCAGCCTGCGGATATCGTCGGGTCCCTCTGGCGCGATCTGGCCGCCGGTATCGCGGGTTATGGCAAACCGTTCGATCTGTCCGGTCAGGGTTGCGAGCGGACGGGTGATCCGGCGCAGGATAATGGCGATGGCACCAACCAGAAAGGCATAGATAAACAGGGTCTGAGCAACCAGCGATGCGACGAACATGCGTTCGCCAAATGGCACGAATACCCGCGCGACATACCAATTGCCGCCGGGCAGGCGGAATGCGGCGAGCACCAGGTTTTCGGGCTGCGGACCATGGCGACTGCCAAACAATCCGCCCCATTCTTTCAGGCGCTGGCGCGCG
>JAHFPT010000227.1 GCA_023266625.1 Novosphingobium sp.
GCAGCAGCGATTGCCAAGGGCGCGCCGGGTTTTGCCGTGCCGCGCTGGTGCGCAGGCCGCGCTGGCAGGGTCGATGCCGGCGGGGTTACCATCGGCGAGGGACGGTTTGCCTTGCAACGCGGCAATACCGCAAACTTCACTGTCTCGCCGCGCATGGATGCCGCTGTTGCCGACCTCGCCATGGCGCTGGTCGACGAGCTGGCGCTGGGGCGCGATGCGGTCCCCGATGTGCTATCGGTCGGCCTGTCGGCAACCGACACCATCGGCCACACCTTCGGTCCGGGCGGGCAGGAGATGTGCATCCAGATGGCCGAGCTCGACCGGACCATCGGCAGGTTGCTGACCCAGCTCGATGCCCGCAAGATCGACTATCTGGTGGTGCTCACGGCCGACCACGGCGGGCTCGATGCGACCGAACGGCTGCAACAACAGGCCTATCCGCGCGCGGTCAGGGGAGACGCCAGCCTGCAAGTTGGCGAGCTGGCCAGGGTCGTGACTGCCCGCACCGGAATTTCCGCTGCGTCCGGGCCGCTGATCTACGGCGATGGCATGTTCGGAGACCGTTACATCTCGCGCGCGCTGTCGGCGGGGGACCGGGCGCAGGTTTCCGCCGCGCTGGTGGCGCTGCTCAAGGCGCATCCGCAGGTCGCGGCGGTGTTCACTGCGAAGGAACTGGCCGAAACGCCGCTGCCCTCGGCCTCGCCGCAGGACTGGAGCCTCAAGGACCGCGCCCGCGCTTCCTTCGATCCGCAGCGCTCGGGCGATATCGTCGTGCTGCTCGACCGCGCGGTGATGCCGATCCTGGCGGGCAATCGCGGGTTGGTCGCCACCCATGGCAGCCCGTGGGACTATGACCGGCGGGTGCCGATCCTGTTCTGGCGGCGCGGCATGGCGGGCTTCGAGCAGCCTGCGCCGGTCGAGACGGTCGATATTGCGCCGAGCCTTGCGGCAATCCTGAAGCTGGACATGACCGACGGCGATTTCGACGGGCGCTGTCTCGATCTGGATGGCGGGACGGGGAATTCGTGTGGGGGTGGGAAGTGATGTGCGGACTATGAGCATGTTGCACGAATTCTGCACAACAATCTCCTCTCCCGGAGGGGAGAGGATACGAAGGCTTGGCAACTTGTTGCCTAGCCGAAGTTGGAGAGGGGGTTCTGCCCTCGGGAGGTGGGAACCCCCTCACCCATCTGCGCTAGCGGGCAAGCCCGCAAGCTGCGCTACCTCTCCCCACCGGGGAGAGGAGAAAAGCGAGCCGAATTTTGCGCAACTTGCCCGAAAACGCCGCCTATGACCCCCAAACGCGACCTCATCATCCTCGGCGGCGGCCTCGTCGGCATGACGCTGGCGCTGGCAGCTGCCCGCACCGGCATCACCAGCCATGTCATCGATCCAGCGGACCCGGCGGACCTCACTGCCGATGGCTTCGACGGGCGCGCTTCGGCGATTTCGACTGCCAGCTGGAATCTGTTCGGCAACATCGGCCTGGCCAAAACGCTCGAACCGCTCGGCTGCCCGATTGATGCCATCGCCGTCACCGATGGCCTGCGGCCCGGCCGGATCGACTTTCGTCCCGAGCCCGATGAAGGTTCGCTGGGGCGGATGTTTGCCAACCGCGATCTCAGGCTCGCATTATTCGCGGCAGCGCGTCAGGAACCGGCGATTGCCTGGCACACCGGGGTTAAGGCGGTGGCGCGGACGCGCGGCGCGCATGGTGCCTCCGTGACGCTGGGTGATGGCCGCGAGCTGGCTGGCGCGCTAATGGTTGCGGCGGAGGGTCGCAATTCTCCGGCGCGCGAGGAAGCGGGGATTGCTTCTGCCCGCTGGGACTATCGCCACCGGGCGATTGTCACCGCGCTCACCCACGAGCAGCGCCACGACAATGTCGCCTGGGAGATATTTTACCCCGCCGGGCCTTTCGCGCTGCTGCCGCTACTCGACACCTCCGACGGCCGCCACCGCAGTGCGCTGGTCTGGACTGTGGCGGAAAAGGATGCGGGCGGCATGCTCGCCCTTTCAGAGCGCGCCTTTCTGGCCGAGGCGCAGGAACGGATGGGCGGCATGTTCGGCACCCTCGCCCTTGCCGCGCCGCGCATGGCCTATCCGCTCACCTTCCACCACGCCGGGAAGATTACGGCGGAACGGCTGGCTATGGTCGGCGATGCCGCGCATGGCATCCATCCCATCGCCGGGCAGGGCCTCAATCTGGGGCTGCGCGATGCCGCCGCGCTGGTCGAAGTACTCAGCGAAGGCATGCGCCTGGGCCTCGAGCCGGGCGATGCGCAGCTGCTGGCGCGCTATGAGCGCTGGCGCAGTCTCGATGCCTTCTCGGTCGCAGCGGTTACCGACGGCATAACCCGGCTGTTCGGCATTCCCGGCCGCCTGCCTTCGGCGGCCCGCCGCCTCGGCATGGGCGCCGTACAGCGCCTGCCCGCGCTGAAGCGCTTCTTCATGGATGAAGCGCGGGGGGTTTCGGGGAGATTGCCGGCGCTGCTGCGGGGGTAGGTGGAAGTGCAAAAAGCTGTGGTCACTCCTCTCCCCTTGCGGGAGAGGATAGCGAGAGCTTGCCCCAACGGGGCTAGCGAAGCTTGGAGAGGGGGCGGATGAGCGCGCACTTCGCCCCCTCTCCAACTGCGGCTAGGCGCTGAAGCGCCAAGCCTTCGTATCCTCTCCCGCAAGGGGAGAGGAGCGGGGGGTGCGGATCAAACCCCTGGCCCCGCCAGTGGGCTGGGCTGGTCGATCTTGGCCCCTGCCCCATCCTTCAACCGGTGCGGATCGAGCATGGCGGTGGTCTCGATCAGATCGAGCGCGCGCTGAACTGCGTCGTAGCGGCGGGCAGAGGCGATCCAGGGCTGCGCCTCGCGCGCGCCCGGCAGCCGTTCAATCTCGCCGATTGCCTCGCCGGTCTTGCCTGCCGCCAGCATCAATTTGGCAATGGTAATGCGGTCTTCGGGCGGGACTGACGCGCCGCTCTGCTGGCGGATGACGAACAGCCCGGCGACTTCGCGCTTGACCCTCGCCCAGCTGTCTTCATTCGGCGGGGCACCGGCCAGCCGGGGCGCGATGGCCTCAAGCTGGGCGTAAAGCGAATCGAGCGTCACGGGCGCATTGGCGGCGTCGATCAGCGTCTGCACGGCATTGGGCTGGGCATCGGCAAAGCGCAGCCGCAGCTGGTCCTCAAGATAGCCGAGCGGCGCGCCGCGATCGAGGGTGCGGCGGGCGGCATAGGCGATCAGCAACCCTTCGGCCCGCGCGGCATTGCCCGAGGCGGCCTCCGCCTGGATATCGAGCCGGACTAGCCGCTTTTCCAGCTCCGCCAGCCTGGTGTCCAGGCCAGTCGCGGGGAGTGGGGGTATCGCAGCAGCGCCAGGTGGCTGGGCAGGCAATTGCGCAGCTCCGGCAGCTGGCGCGGCCTGCGGCGGCGCGCTCGTTGGCGCCGCCAGCACCCGCCGCGCGGGGGCTGGCGCAGGGTCGAGACCAACCAGCTCGGCAAGCTGGCTTTGCAGGGCAGGAATACGCCATGCGGCGAACAGTGTTCCGCCGATAATCAGCAGCAACAGCACCAGCGCCACCAACAGCCTGCGGCCCTTCCGGCGCGGCGGTGCTGGCAATAGCGCTGCTTCGAGGTGTTCGTCCTGCATCACGCCTTTTGGTTCAAGCATCTGGCCCGTCGCCGTTCTGGCACATCGCCTGCGCCAAGGCCAGCAATGCGTGATCGCGGGGTCTCGGCGCACTGGCGATTGCCGCCCAGCCGAAGCCCGCAGCCTCGGCAATGCGCGGGGCGAGCGCGGCGATGGCAATCTTGCTGCGCCCGATTGCTTTCGCATCGCATTGCCCGGCAAAATGGCGCGCAGCCTCGGCGGAATGCAGCAGAACCAGCGCGCCACCTGCCAGCAGTGCGGTCAGTTCGTCCGGCATCGCCAGCGGTTCGCTGGCATAGGTGATGCGCTCGGCGATCGCGACTCCCGGCGGCGGTTCGAGGGCCACGCGCTCCCGCCCGGCGAGCCGCAGCAGGCGGCGATGGCCGGGGCGCAAGCTGCCGAGCAGCGCCTGCAATCCGCCCTCGCCAATGCCCGCGACGGCAAGTCCTGCGGCGCGTGCCTCCCCGGCACTGGTCTCGCCGACGGCATAGGCGGGCTTGCCGCGATACTGCGCCAGCGCCGGGCCGCCATAGCGCAGGGCATTGGCACTGCCGACCAGCAGCGCATCGAAGCTGGCCGGATCGGGCGCGTCCCAACCCAGCGGACGGACTTCGAACAGCGGGTACCCGTGGGCGACAAGGCCCAGCGCGCGCGCAGCGGCGAGGGTGGCCGCGCAGCCAGGCTGGGGGCGGATGACGACGACCGGCAAAACGGGGGCGGGCAAAACGGGGACAGGCAAAACGGGGTCGGGCATCATGATCCGGCGAAATGGACGGCAATCGCCGGGGATGCTTGTGCCAGCAATTCCTCCGCCAGCCGAGCCGGGGCGTCGGCGTCGCCGGGAGCGAAGCGCGCTTCGCCCTCGATACGCTCCTTGCCGTCCGGGCTGAACAGCATGGCGCGCAGGGTCAGCATTCCCTCCGCAAGTGTGGTCAGCACCGCAATCGCGCTGTGGCAAGTGCCGCCCAGCGCCGCCAGCAGCGCCCGCTCGGCCACGACGGCGGCGCGGCTCGGCGCGTCGTCGATGGCGGCGAGCAGTGTGAGGGTAGCGGGGTCATTGGCGCGGCACTCGATAGCGATTGCGCCCTGGCCGGGGGCGGGGAGCCATTGGTCTGCGGGTAGCGGGTATCCGGTGCCGTTCTCGCCCAAGCGGTTGAGCCCGGCAGCGGCGAGCAGCGTCGCATCGGCCTCGCCCGCCGCCAACCTGGCCAGCCGCGTCGCGACATTGCCGCGAAACGGCACGATGATGCAATCCGGGCGCGCATTGAGCAATTGCGCGGCGCGGCGCGGGGCGCTGGTGCCGACCCGCGCGCCTTGCGGCAGCGTAGCGATGGAGCGCGCGCCGACCAGCACATCGCGGACGTCTTCGCGCGGCAGGATCGCGGCTAGCGCGATTTCCGCCGGGCGGATGGTCTCGACATCCTTGGCCGAATGCACCGCAAAATGGATCTCACCCGCCAGCAGGGCAGCGTCGAGTTCCTTGGTCCACAGCGCCTTGCCGCCGATCTCGGCCAGCGGCCGGTCCTGGATGCGATCGCCGCTGGCGAGCACCGGGACCAGCTCGATGTCGCCGGGTGCCAGCCCATGCGCCGCGATCAGCCGCGCGCGCGCTTCCTCAGCCTGGGCAATGGCGAGCGGAGAGCGGCGGGTGCCGAGGCGGAGTGGGCCAAGGGAGGAAGCGCGGTCAGGCATGCCTGCTTGTGCTAGTCGGCAATCTCTTTAAGTGAAAGCCGGGATGGAGATTGTTCTCGGAATTGAATCCTCGTGCGACGAGACGGCAGCGGCGCTGGTAAGCGGCGAGCGCCTCATCCTCGCGCAGCGGATTGCCTCGCAGGATGAGGCGCATCGCCCCTATGGCGGCGTCGTGCCGGAGATCGCCGCGCGCGCGCATGTCGAGCGGCTGACCCCGTTGATCGAGGAGGTAATGGCTGAGGCCGGACTAACGCTGGCCGATGTCGATGCTATCGCCGCCACAGCCGGACCGGGGCTGATCGGCGGGGTGATGGTCGGGCTGGTCACCGCCAAGGCGCTGGCGATGGCAGCTGAGAAACCCCTGATCGCGATCAATCATCTCGAAGGCCACGCCCTGTCGCCGCGTCTTGCCGATGCGTCGCTGGACTATCCCTATCTGCTGCTGCTGGTCTCGGGCGGGCATTGCCAGCTGCTGGTGGTCGAGGGCGTGGGACACTATCGGCGCCTTGCCACGACCATCGACGACGCACTGGGTGAGGCATTCGACAAAAGCGCGAAGATCCTCGGCCTCGGCTATCCCGGCGGACCGGCGCTGGAAATTCTGGCGGGCGAGGGCGATGCCTCGGCAGTTCGTTTGCCACGTCCCTTGCTGGGCAGCGCGGAGCCGCATTTCTCCTTCGCTGGCCTCAAGAGCGCGGTGATGCGGGCGAAGGCTGCGCAAAGTCCTTCGACAAGCTCAGGACGATCCTTCGACAAGCTCAGGATGAGCGGAACTTTAACCAACCCCGCTCATGCTGAGCTTGTCGAAGCACATGCCCCATACACCGATGCCGACATTGCCGCCTCGTTCCAGCAGGCAGCCATCGACTGTGTCATCGACCGCACCACCCGTGCCCTGGCCAGCGCCGGTCAAGTCACTGCTCTGGTCGTCGCAGGCGGAGTTGCCGCCAACCTCGCGGTGCGATCAGCGCTGGAAGAGCTCGCAACCCAATCCGGCCTGCGCTTCGTCGCCCCGCCGCTGCCGCTGTGTACCGACAACGCCGCGATGATCGCCTGGGCAGGCATCGAGCGGTTGCGGCTCGGCCAGTCCGACCCGCTCGATTTCGCCCCGCGCCCGCGCTGGCCGCTGGACGAAGCTGCCGAGCCGGTACGCGGGGCGGGGGTGAAGGCATGACCCTTCGACCCTTCGACCCTTCGACAAGCTCAGGGCTCAGGGCTCAGGATGAACGGATCGGTATCATCGGCGCGGGTGCCTGGGGCACCGCATTGGCCCAGGCGCTGGCGAGCGACGGCAGCGCGGTGACGATCTGGGCGCGCGAGATGGAGCTGGTCACGCAGATCAACGCGCAACACCGCAACAGCCTGTTCCTGCCGGCTGTGCAGCTTTCGTCCAATATCCGCGCAACCAGCGATCTCGCCGATATGGCCGATGTGCCGGTGCTGCTGGCGGTCGTCCCCGCGCAATTCCTCGCCCCGGTGCTATCCGGCCTCTCCGGCAAACCCCGCGATCTCGTGCTCTGCGCCAAGGGGATCGAGGCCGGCTCCGGGCGCCTGATGAGCGACGTTGCCAGGTCCGCCGCGCCCGCTGCCAGCCTCGCGGTGCTCTCTGGCCCAACCTTTGCGCATGAGGTCGCCGCCGGGCTGCCGACAGCAGTCACCCTCGCCTGTTCGGGTGGCGAGGCGCAGTGGCAGCGCCTGTCGGTGCTGATCGCGCGGCCCATGCTGCGGCCCTATTATTCGGACGACATCATTGGCGCGGAAGTCGGCGGCGCGGTCAAGAATGTGCTGGCGATTGCCTGCGGCGTCGTCGAGGGGCTGGGGCTGGGCCAGAACGCGCGGGCCGCCCTGATCGCGCGCGGTTATGCCGAGATGCTGCGTTTCGGCCTCGCGCACGGCGCGCGGGCGGAGACGCTGTCTGGGCTGTGCGGGCTGGGCGATCTGGTGCTGACCTGTTCATCGACCTCCAGCCGCAACTTTTCGCTGGGCAAGGCGCTGGGCGAGGGCATGAGCGCCGCTGAGGCGCTATCGGGCAAGAACAGTGTTGCCGAGGGCGCAACGACCGCCCCGGTGCTCGCCGAACTCGCTAGCCGCAATGCCATCGACATGCCGATTGTCGAAGCGGTCTGCCGCCTGCTGGCCGGTGAGGCACCGGCAGCTGCCGTGGTCGCCGATCTGCTCGCGCGCCCGCTGCGGGCCGAACAGGGCGCATCGTCTTGAGTGAAGAGGGGGTCTTGACCGAAGCCGGGGCGCGAGACGATATCGCCGCCATCGCCAAGGGCGGGCGCACCAATCTGCTCGGCTTCCCGCTGCGGCTGATGGCGCGGATACCCTTCCTGTTCATCGCCGGACGGCTCTATGGCGCGGTTGCATTGGGGCGGTTGGCCTCGGCGCTGGTGGTTATCGAAT
>JAHFPT010000026.1 GCA_023266625.1 Novosphingobium sp.
AGCGCGCCGACGAAGCCGGCAACGCCCGCGTTGATATGCACCACGGTGCCGCCCGCGAAGTCGAGCGCGCCCATCTGCCAGGCAAAGCCCGCGGTTTCGGTGCTGACGCCTGTTGCGATGCCCGTCGGTCCCGGCCAGAACCACACCATGTGGGCGACAGGGAAGTAGACGAGCGTCGACCACAGAATGGCGAACAGCACGATCGCGGAGAACTTGGCCCGCTCGGCGAAACCGCCGATCGCCAGCGCCGTCGTGATCGCGGCGAAGGTCATCTGGAAGCAGATGTAGATCAACTCGTGCAGGCCGACGCCGAGTGAATAGGTCTCGACCATGCTGTCGACCTTGACGCCAGCCAAGAAAAGCTTGCTGAAGCCGCCGACGAACGGCGCCAATACACCGAAGCCTTCGGTGAAGGTGAGGCTGTAGCCCCACAGGAACCACACCACGCAAACGACGCAGAAGATGACCGTCACTTGCGTGATCATCGACAGCATGTTCTTGGTGCGCACCATGCCGCCATAGAACAGGGCAAGGCCGGGTATGGTCATCAGGAGCACGAGCGCGCTCGAAATGAGCATCCAGGCGTCGTCGCCCTTGTTGAAGGCTAGCGCGGGCGCCGTGGGAGCCGGCGCCGTTTGGCCAAAGGCCATGTCGGTAAGCAACGCCATGGCCCCCAGCCCCATAAGGGCTCCCCGGCCGAGCGTCATCGCAGTTTTCTTCATCAAGCTTCCCCTACTTACAGTGCATTCTCGTCGGTTTCGCCGGTTCTGATGCGAATTGTCTGCTCTATCGGCGAGACGAAGATCTTGCCGTCTCCGATCTGACCGGTTTTTGCCATCGCGGTAATCGTTTCAACCACCTTGTCCACGGAGGCTGAGGGAACCACGACGTCAATCTTGAGTTTGGGTACGAAAGTCACTTCATATTCCGCGCCGCGATAGATCTCGGTATGGCCTTTCTGACGTCCATAGCCCTTGACCTCCGTGACGGTCATGCCTTCAATCCCAATGTCGGTCAGCGCTTGCCGCACCTCATCGAGCTTGAACGGCTTGATGACGGCCATCACCAATTTCATCTGCTATCTCCTTCCGAGATGGAGCCACTGACAGCAATGACACCCCACCTTGCTCCCATCGTCCCGGGCGGATTTGACGTGCCTCGCCGAGGGATAAGAATCAAAAGCTGTGCCAAGCCGCCACCGTCATTGTGACACGTTGATGGCTCTGGCGTTTTCGCTTTTCCTAACGAAAAAGCCACCCTTCCCCCATCAATTATCGCTGTTTTTGTAAGCAATTTTCAGTTTTTGCATATTTTTTGGTCACAGCAGACTCATTGCCCCGCTTTTTCTTGCGGAGGTTGCGATGAATCGAATTATTGGAATGTGGTTGCAGAAGCACAGAATCCCACCGATCCGTGAGCGTGCGGTATGTCACCGATAGACCGATGCAACTTCATAACATAAGCATGACTCAAGGATAAGATTCGGGGGATTGACGCGCCATGCAGGCCGTTTGGAAAAAAAATCGCGCAATAAGCGCGACCGCCGTCATCGCCTGCGCTCTCGCGCTTGGAGCCTTCGGCGCGCCGGTCCGGGCCGAGGACGACGACGAAAAAGCCAAGCCCAAGAACTACCCGTATATTGAGGGCTCGGTCAGCATCGAGTTGCACCACGATTCCGTATTCGATTCGAACAATCCCGATCTGGAAGGCAGCGACAGCTTTACTAAGACCGAGCTTGATGCCGCCGCCCATTTCAACAAATACATCTCACTCCACAGTCACTTCACCTTCGAGCCGGTCAGGGACAGAGGCCCAGGCGAGGATCGCATCTTCGCGGACCATGGCCTCTATGCGGAGGAGCTGTATGGCAAGTTGAAGCTCGATCCGGTGGAGATCTTCGCGGGCAAATTCAATCCCGCCTTCGGCCGCGCTTGGGAGGATACGCCCGGCGTCTATGGGACGGATCTGGTCGAGGACTCCTACCAGCTCACCGAACGGCTCGGCCTGGGCGTCACCGTCAGCCGCGAGCATACGGCGATCGGCGATGTGAAGCTGACCGGCAGCGCCTTCTACGCCGACACGAGCGTGCTCAGCAATTCAGGCATCGTCAATCGCGGGCAGCTCGACCGGCTCGACGGCGGCCTCAGCAACACCAACAGGCTGGATTCCTTCGCGATTTCGCTCGAAGGCGAGAAAATCGCTGGGTTGCCCGGCATCAGCTACAATCTCGGCTTCGTGCATCAGGCCGGCGGCGTGGACGATATCGACGATCAGAACGGCGTCGTGTTCGGCCTGCAATCCAAGCGCACCTACAATGGCGTGGAAATCAAGCTGATCGGCGAGACCGCTTGGTTCGACTATGGCGGCGACTTCTACGAGACGGACGATCCCACGCTGTTCGTCGACAGCTTCTGGTTCCTGACCCTGGG
>JAHFPT010000228.1 GCA_023266625.1 Novosphingobium sp.
TCGGATCGGGCGGCGGCGGCCATTCCGGGCAGATCAGCCACCTGGCCTTCATTCCCCGCGTGCGGGCGATGTTCGATGGCACGATCATCATGGCCGGCTGCGTCGGCACCGGCGCGGCGATCCGCGCGGCGGAAGTGCTGGGCGCGGACCTTGCCTATCTCGGCACCCGTTTCATCGCGACGCAGGAATCGAACTCACCGGACGAATACAAGGCGATGCTGGTGTCCAGTTCGGCGCGCGATCTGATTTTTACGCCCAAGGTCGCAGGCACGGCGGCCAACTGGCTCAGGCCTTCGCTGGAACGGCACGGCCTGGATCCCGACAATCTGCCCGATCCCGCCCCGGGCGAGCGGCGGCCCCAGCTGCCCGAAGGCGCGCTGCCCTGGGCGACGATCTGGAGCGCGGGGCAGGGCATCGAGCTGATCGACGACATTCCCCCCGCAGCGGAGCTCATCGTGCGCCTGCGCCGCGAATATGTCGCCGCCTGCCAGGTGCCGGACATGGCCGATGTCGCCAGAATCGATGTTGAGCGCCTGGTCGAGCAGGCGAACCACTTCAAGCCGGACTGAACGGCGCGTATTGCAGGGAAAATCATGAGCACGCTTTCCGATCAAATCCACGCCGTCCTCGCGCTCGACCCGGCGGCACCGGTCATCGAATTCGAGAAGACATGGACCAGCTGGGGCGAACTGGCTGCGATCATGGCGGAAATCGGCGCGCTGCTCGATGCGGCGGGCCTGCCTGCGGGAACCCGGGTCGGCGTGATGATGCGCAATCATGTGCTCACTGCTGCGACGCTGCTGGAAATTGTCGCCTCGGACCGCTGCATCGTGACGCTCAATGCCCAGCTGCCCGACGACCGGCTGGCGGCAGACATTTCCGCGCAGAAGGCGCCGGTCGTGATCGGGCTGGCGTGCGATTGGGCGCGCGAACCGGTGCGCGCGGCAGTTGCCGCAAGTGGCGGGCTGGGGATTGTTCTGGGCGAAGCAGGCGGCAGGAACGCCGCATTCGTTGCCGGTCTGGAAAAGGCCACCGGCAGCGACCTCGACCGCACCGCGCCCGGCATCGCCATCGAGATGCTGTCGAGCGGCACCACCGGCACGCCAAAGCGGGTTCCGCTCAAAGCCACTTCGTTTGCCCAGGGCATCGACGAGGCGGGCGTGTTCGAGGGGCGTGGTCCCGGCGAGCCGCCGCGCCTGCGGCGCGGGGTTATGCTGGTATGCGGGCCGTTCACACACCTCAGCGGCGTGTTCAACGTGGTGAACTGCGTGGCATCCGGTCGTCAATTCTGCCTGCTCGAGCGCTTCACTGTCGAGGACTGGGTCAGCGCCGTGAAGCGCCACCAGCTCAAGGTCGCCTGGGCGCCGCCTTCGGGCCTGCGCATGATCGTTGATGCCGGCGTGCCGAAGGAGGACCTCGCCTCCCTGCTGACGCTGCGCACCGGCACCGCGCCGGTCGATCCCAGGCTGGCCGACGATCTATACGAGCGGTACGGATTGCCGCTGCTGCAGAACTATGGTGCAACCGAATTCGCCGGCAGCGTCGCGGGCTGGACTCTCGCCGACTTCAAGGAGTTCCACGCACAGAAGAAGGGCGCGGTCGGCAAGCTCAACCGGGGGATCACCGCGCGCATTGTCGATCCCGAAAGCGGCGCGGAGCTGGCGTTCGGCGAAGTCGGCCTGCTTGTGCTGCGCTCCGCCCAGCTGGGCGATGCCAGCGCCTGGGTGCGCACATCTGACCTCGCCGTGCTCGATGCCGAAAACTTCCTGTGGATCAAGGGGCGCCATGATAATGCGATCATCCGCGGCGGCTTCAAGGTCCAGCCCGATGACGTGGTGAGGGCGATGGAATCGCATCCCGCCATCCTCGAAGCCAGCGTCGTCGGCCTGCCCGACGAGCGGCTGGGCCAGGTGCCCGCCGCCGCCTATGTCCTGCGCCGCGATGCGCAGCAGCCCTCCGACGAGGCGCTTGCCGCGTTCCTCAAGGAACGGCTGCTGGCCTATCAGGTGCCGGTCAGGTTCCTCTGCCTTGCCGAGCTGCCCCGCACGCCTTCGATGAAAGTCAGCCAGCCAGATCTCAAGGCGCTGTTCGAGGTCGCGGCCTGACCAGAGTCTGGCGAATCTAAATCGCTAGCGTATTGGATGGATTAAGCGTATAGGGAGCGCGTGGCCGGATTCCCGGCGCAGGCTCCAGAATCGATCGGTTTCACAAGATGGCAACTGAAACGCTTGAAAAGAAAGACTCAACCTACGGCATTCTGACCGAGGAGGGCATCGCCCGGCTGCGCCAGCGCGTCGGCGTTCAGTATAACAAGCCGACCCTGCCGCACAATTATGAGGTCAGCATCGATGGCCTGCGCCACTTCGCCAATGGCTATGGCGACGGCAATCCGCTGTGGTGCAATCCCGAATATGGCCAGTCCACCCGCTGGGGCGGGCCGATCGCGCCGCCGAGCTTTCTCTATACGATGGGGGAACAAGACGCCGCCACGCTGACGCCGGAAGCCAAGGCGCTGCTCAAGGGCGATCCGCTGGTCGGGCTGGGGTCCTATCAGGCGGAAATGTCGTTCGAATGGTGGCGTCCGCAGCGGCTGGGCGACAAGCTCAAGCGCCGCTCGGCACTGGTCGGCGTGCAGGTGAATGAGAACAGCTCGTTCGGCGGCCGCTCGGTCACCGAGACGCAAGGCTATATCTTCCGCAACCAGAACGACGAACTGATCGCCATCCAGCGCGGTTCGTGGATCCGGGTCGAACGCCATGCCTCGAAGGAGCGCAAGAAGGAATACGACCTTCCCAAGCCCTATAGTGACGAGGAAAACGAGCGGATAGACGCTGCCTATGAGGCCGAGATGCTGCGCGGCGCGGAAACCCGCTATTTCGAAGATGTCGTCGTCGGCGAGGAATTGCAGACCATGGTGCGCGGC
Source organism: Novosphingobium sp. (assembly GCA_023266625.1). Classification (GTDB taxonomy): domain Bacteria; phylum Pseudomonadota; class Alphaproteobacteria; order Sphingomonadales; family Sphingomonadaceae; genus Novosphingobium. The sequence continues at coordinate 2,924 of JAHFPT010000228.1, forward strand.
CCGCTCAAGGTCAGCGATCTGATTGTCTGGCACATCGGCTGGGGCATGCAGCTCACCCCGCCCGGAGCCTTCCGCGAAGCCTGGAAGATCCGCAAGAAAGTGCCCGGTTTCTACACCCGCAACGCGCTCAACGTGCCCGATACGGCGCAGCGGCTGCATTGGGAAAAGGACTGGGCCAACGAACTCGGCATCCCGCTGCCTTACGATTACGGCGGCCTGCGCGAGACTTTCCTCACCAACATCCTGACCAACTGGATGGGTGATGACGGCTGGCTGTGGAAGATGAGCTGCCAGCACCGCAAATTCGTCTATCTGGGCGATACCTACTGGATCAAGGGCAAGGTCACCGGCAAGACGCAGGAAGCCGGGCGCAACGAGGTTCATCTTCAGGTCTGGGTGGAAAACCATTCCGGCACGGTGGTGTCGCCGGGCGATGCCGTGGTCCTGTTGCCCAGCCGCGACGCCCCGGTCGATCTGCCACGCCCGGCCGAGGAGGACATCGACCGCATGTTCGCGCACGAAGTGGCCAAGCTGGCCTGATGCAAATCTGCTGAGTCGGCCCGCCAGTAACAAAGGCGCCGGACCCGTCTTGTGGATCCGGCACCTTTTGTTTGCGTAGATCAGGATCAGAGCGATGGGCCGCTGGTAGCACATACTATGCGAGGATGATTCTACCTCGTGACATGTCAATCCCCCACTGGACCGCTGCTACTGTTCAATGTGGAATAGCATACAATATCGTCATATTAGAATACGGTATATTGCTCTTAGGGGGGTCAGTTCTGTGACAAATAAATCTCGGATGCTTTCGTATATGCTGACGTCGAGTCTCGCTGTTCTGGCGACACCTGCATTAGCAGAACAGCCGACAGGCCAGCGTGATGCGGCCACCAGCGCGTCGGCGCGGGCAGAGGACTCGACCGGCGATAAGGCCTTCGGTGACATCGTGGTCACCGCTCAGCGGCGCAACGAATTGCAGCGCGACGTGCCAATTTCGATCACAGCCTTCAACGCCGACACTCTCGCCAAGACCGGTGTCACCGATGCGCGCGGGCTGATGCAGATCACGCCAGGGCTGAATTTCCAGCAGTTCGGCTCTGCAGCGCAGCCGCTGATCCGCGGCATCGGCTCGACCGGCGGTGGCCAGGGCGACAGCTCGAACGTATCGATCTACATCGACGGGGTCTATCAGCCGTTCCAGGCCGCCAACTTCCTGCGCTTCAGCGATCTCGAACGGATCGAAGTCCTTAAGGGACCGCAGGGCACGCTGTTCGGTCGCAATGCTGCGGGCGGCGCGATCAGCATCACAACTCTCAAGCCTTCGCTCGGCGAGGCAAACGGCAAGTTCTCCGCCAGCTATGGCCGCTTCAACGAGGTTGAGCTCAACGGATTCGTCTCGGTGCCACTTTCGGACAAGGCGGCGATTAGCGTATCCGGCAATTTCTCGCACAACGATGGCTTCCGCCGCGATATCAATCTCAACATCGATGTCGGCTACCTGCGCTCACGCAGCGTGCGCGGCAAATTGCTGTTCGAACCCGATGACCGCACCTCGGTCATGCTGACCGGACACTATCGCTGGAGCAACGACCTCAGCAGCTTTGGCAACCAGCCACTCAACGGAAATACGGTGATCCGGCGGACGGTTCCGAATGTCTTGCTGGCGACCATACCCAACACCTCGGCGCTCTCGGTCGAAAACGTCAACAAGGTTGAGGTCTATGGCGGCAGCATCAGCATTGAGCGCGAAATGGGCTTTGCCAAGCTGACCTCGCTGACAGCCTTCTCGAACGCAAGGCAGTTCGTTAGGACCGATTCCGATCTCACTCCGGTGGCCAACCTGATGTCGGACATCAATTTCGGCACCGACATGGTCTCGCAGGACCTGACCCTGACCTCGACGGGCGATGGGCCGCTGAGCTGGCTTGCGGGCGCGAGCTACTACAAGGAACATGGCTTCCTCATCAGCACCACTTACGGCGGTCTGTTTGTGCCCTCGGCTACGCCGCCGGCGGTGTCAGGCCGCAATACCCCGGACGTCGAGATCAGTGCCTATGCCGTCTTCGCCGAACTGACCTACAAGCTGACCGATCGGCTGACGGCCATCGTCGGCGGACGTTTCAGCAACGATCGGCCTTCCTTTTCCGGGGCACCGACTATCATTACAAATGGCGTGAATACGGGGCAGCAAAACACTGCGTTAAAGGTTAGCGAGTCGGCGTCCTTCTCTAGCTTCACGCCCCGCGTCGCCTTGCGCTACGCGGTTACCCCCACGATCAACGCCTATGCAAGCTACAGCCGGGGATTCAAGTCCGGCGTGTTCAATACCAATGGTCTGCAGGTTGACCCGGTCAAACCCGAGGTCATCGACGCATTTGAAGTGGGAATAAAGGGCGCGGTGTCATCGGTATTTTCCTTCGATACCTCGGCCTATTATTACGATGGCAAGAACCAGCAACAGCTGTCGTTCGGAACGACGCCCGCGACCCTGATTCTGCGCAATGCAGCCAAGACCGAGATTTATGGTTTCGAGGCCAATCTCAATACCCGACCGCTGGAAGGGCTGACGCTTCGCGGCGGCCTGGCCTATGTCCATGGTGAGTACAAGAGCTTCCCCGGAGCACAGGGCTATCGCATCAGTACTGATGCCAACGGCGTTGCAATTGGCGGCAACACCGCGTTCAACTTCGATGCCACCGGCAAGAAGATGATCCGCACTCCCGAATGGCAGGTGAACGGCACTATCGCTTACGAAACGGAAATCGGTAACGGCGGCAAAGTAAACTTCAACCTCACCGCCTCGCACACCAGCAAGATATATCACGACGTTTCGAACAATTTCGTCCAGCCGTCTTTCACCGTGGTCAACAGCAGCCTTGGCTACACCACGCCGGATGACCGCTGGCAGGTCACGGTCTTCGGGAACAACATTTTCGATGAGGCCTATATCGCTGGTATCCTGATTTCAGCGACAGCAACTGCCGTTACCTATTCGAAGCCTGCAAGTTACGGAATCAAGCTGGGATACAAGTTCTAGAGGTATTCCGGCTCTTCTCATCAAGGCGGCGATTTTGCCCGGCATCATGCCGGCTTTTTCGGAAAAGGCGGCATGATGGCGCGGCGAGCCGTGCTGGTATATGGCTGCGCCGGTCACGGCGCGGCATTACGGCAATGCATGCCTGCTTGGCGGGAGGGGGCGTCGGAATGGCCAAGACAACAAGCTCGAGTGGCACCACGCCGCCCAAAGCCAGCGCCAGCCCCGCCCCCATGGAAGCCGGGGCCGATCCGCTCGCGCAATCCGCCATCCCGCTGTCGAGCTGGTATGCGCTGGCGCTGCTCTTTCTGGTCAACATGTTCGGCTATGCCGACCGCATGGCGCTGGCGATGCTGCAGGAGCAGATCAAGGCCGAGCTGCATACGACCGACCAGCAGATGGGGCTCTTGCTGGGGTTCGCATTCGCGCTGTTTTATGCCGTGCTGGGCATTCCCCTGGCGCGGCTTGCCGACCGCCTGTCCCGGCCGAAACTGCTCGCTGCATGCCTGGTCGCCTGGAGCGTGATGACCGCAGTCAGCGGGTTGTGCCGCAATTTCACTCAGCTGTTCATCGCCCGGATGGGGGTGGGGGTCGGCGAGGCCGGCTGCGTGCCACCTGCCCACTCGCTGATCGGCGACCTTTTCCCGCGCAACAAGCGAGCGCTTGGCGTTGGTATCTTCCAGAGCGGTGCGGTGCTGGGGCTCAGCGTCGGCATGCTGGCGATCGGCATTCTGGGGCAACATTTTGGCTGGCGGGTGGCCTTCCAGGTGATCGGCGCGGCGGGACTGCCGCTGGCCGTGCTGATGGTGCTGACCCTGCGCGATCCGCGCAGCGCGCAAGTGGTCCAGGAAACGCGCGAATCGGCCAGGCAAGCGCTGGCTGCGCTGCTTGGGCGGCGTGCCTTCCTCCACTTGCTACTCGCCTATTCGATCGGCTCGATCTGCACTTTCGGCATCATCCAGTGGGTGCCGAGCTTCCTGATGCGCAGCTTCGGAATGAGCATGGTCCAGGTGGGTGCATGGGCGGGACTCGCTTCTCTGATCAGCAGCGTCTCCGGATTGCTTCTCGGCGGGGTTCTGGTCGCCTGGTTGGTGAAGCATGATGCGCGCTGGGAGCTGTGGCTGCCGGCGATCACGATGGGCACCTCGGTGCCGATGTTCGTGCTGATGTGCCTCAGCCCGGTGGCATGGATGGCGATCATCATGAAGATGCTGGCCAATTTCCTCGGCGCGGTGGGCAGCGGCGTGGCGCTTGCCACCATTCAGTCTTTCGCCGAGCCACACCGGCGCGCCACGGCCGTTTCGCTGGTGCTGTTCATGTCGGCGCTGCTCGGTCAGGGACTAGGGCCATTCCTGATCGGCACCTTAAGCGACATGCTGGCACCGGCCTTCGGCCGCGAGAGCCTGCGCTATGCCTTGTTGCTGTCATGCTCGATGCTGGTCTGGTCGGTCGTCCACTATTTGCTTTCCGCGCGGACGAGCAGGCGCGACCAGGTGAATTGAGCGCCAAACGCTGCGGTGCGGATTGTCAGCAGTATTTCGGCGGGTCGAAGAAAGCCTCAAACTCATCCCACCTTTCGCTGACCTTGTCAGGGAATTTGGCCTCGCGCTTTTCGAGAAAGCTGGCGACGCCTTCGCTGGCATCGGCGGACTTGCCGC
>JAHFPT010000229.1 GCA_023266625.1 Novosphingobium sp.
AACCGCTGACCGAGCGCGGCGCCGATCCGGTGGCCGGCAGTTCCTCTTCCGCCGCGATGATGATGGGCCTGTTCGCAAAGCATCGCACGGGCGAAGGGCAATATGTCGAGCCGGCCATGATCGTCTCGAACATTTACCTCAATTTCCTGGACGCGCTGGACTATCCCGGCAAACCGTCGCGGCGCCCGATCGATACATTGGAACGCGGCATCGGCGCGACCTATCGTCTGTACGAGACCGCGCGGGTGGCGAAGGGCACGGTGCTTCCGCCCTTCGTCAACCAGGACCCGCACTGGGTGTTTCTGGCCGTCGACAGGGACGACGAATTTGTCAGCCTGTGCAAAGCAATGGGGTGCGAGGACGTGGCCGCCGATGCCCGCTTTGCGTCGGAACAGAGCCGCTGGGATAATCGCGCGGCGCTGGCCGGACTGCTCGAGCCCCTGTTCATGGCCCGCACGGCGCAGGAGTGGGAGGACCGCCTGCTTGCCGCCGATCTGGGCTGCATCGTGGCGGATGCCATGTCGAATTTCGCGTTCCTCTATGAGGACTCGCAGGCGAAGGCGCTCGGCCTGACGACCGAAATCGAGCATCCGAGCATCGGTCGTTATTATCGTCACACGCCGTTGCTGCATTTCTCGCAAACGCCGGGCGTTGCTACCTGCATGTCGACGCAGGGTGAATATACCCAGCAGATTCTCGCCGAGCTCGGTTACGACGCGAAGGCAATGGAAGAGCTCCGCGCCGAAGGCGTGGTCTCCTGGCCCGAAGAGGCCAAGAACCTTGTCGCGGCGGAATGACTTGAAACGAAACCAGGATTGATCGGCCACTGCCAATTGCGGTTTTTGCCACAAAGATTACGGAAGGTATGGAAATGGCGGAAAAGAATAAGTTCAAGATCATCTCGGCGGACTCGCACATCCTGGAGCCTGCCGACATTTTCGAAAAATATCTGCCCGCGAAGTTCCGCGCGAGCGCACCGGTGCTGAAGGACTATAAAGGCGGCAGCGCCTGGTTCGTTGCCGATGACATCGAACCGGTGGTGCTTCCGCGCACTGCCAAGACCGGATCGGGCTACCACGAAGGCACGCCGCTCAGCACCGATGCGCCGATCGCCTATGCCGATGTCCTGCGTGCGCTCTACGATCCGGCCGAGCGCCTAAAGGCGCAATATACTGACAGCATCGATGCCGAAATCCTCTATCCGACCCCGGGCTTGTGGGATGCTGTGAAGATGCTTGACAACAGCCCGCTCAAGCTGGCGCTGTACAAGGCCTACAACAACTGGATCGCCGATTTCTGCAAGGCAGCGCCTGATCGCTTGATCGGGCTGGGCATCGTGCCGACCACTTCGGTCGAGGACGCGCGCGCCGAGGCGGAGCGGGTCGCCAGCGAACTGGGGCTGCGCGGTATGGTTCTGGGCGCATTCCCCAGCGGCGCACCCGTCGGCGGCAATCTGGATGACGATCCGTTCTGGGAAGTGGTTGACCGGACAGGCCTCGTCATCAGCATCCACGTCGCGATCGGCAATGAGCATTCGACCATGCCGTTCGGCGGCATTGGCGGCGGCGAGAAGCCGCAGATGGCCGATGCCATCCAGCCGATGGTGGCCTCGGGCTTCTTCGACCGCTTCGAGAACGTGCGTATCGTGCTGGCGCATGGCGACGCGGGCTGGGCGATTCACTGGCTCGAATTCGGCGACATGTATTTCCTGCGCCACCGCCACCTTTCGAATTACACCCTCAAGCATGAAGACCGGCTGCTCAGCGATTATATCCGCCGGCGGGTGTGGTTCACGTTCCACAACGACAGCACTGCGGTAAAGAATCGGCACAACATCGGCACGGCCCATCTTATGTGGGCGAGCCATTTCCCCTATGACGATTCGAACTGGCCCGACGATCGCCAGCAAGCGACGCGCGTAACATCTGTGGCTCCGGACGATGTCCGCGACGAACTGGTGGCAGGGAACGTCGCCCGGCTCTATCGTCTGCCGGGCTTCGAACAAGGCTTCGACGAGGCGGCAATCACGGAATTCGTGCCCTTGGTTCATTACTGAGCCGGACTTGATTGGTGCGAACGGAAGGCAAGTTCATGCGTGTTATCGACGTCGATCCCAAATTGTTGCGCGACTATGCCATGGCATCCATCCATTCCGGGGAAGAAGCCTGGATACATATGGAAGCGGAGTTCGTTGGCGATATCGATGGCTTGATGAAAACACTCGTTCCGGGTGTTCCCTATGCCTACACGATCGTGCCCCAGGTCAAGGAAGACGGGAGCGTCACGTCTCCCGTCATTTCCACCTACGAGGAAATCCGCGAGTGCTACAAGTTCGTCCGTGGCCGCAGCGATCTGCTGTCGAACGAGCCATTGGTCGACATCAGGGGCAGCTGGTATAACTTTGCCGAGGGTGTAAACCGAGGTAGGGCGCGGGGTCAGGACAAGGTCACCGAAAGCTATACCATCGCGATCTTTCCCGGTTCGACTGCCAAGGGCATTACCGGGGAGCTCGTCTGGGCCAAGTATCCTAAAGAGATTCTCGGACCTCGCATCGACGGCGAAGACGAGATGCTGATGGGTGAACCGGCAAGGCGCCACCTGTTGGCGCAGCACAAGGACTATCTCGACGGTTGGCGCGCCAATGATCCGGAGGCCATCCTTGCGCACATGCATGATGGCGTCCAGGCCAACATCCGCGACTATGTCAACGATACCGGCACGCTGATCGGTCTCGAAAGCAAGGATGACTATCGCACCTACCTCAAGGCGTTTTTCGGCAAATACGAAGTGACCAAAGTCGACTATCTCCACCGCGTGATGCAGGAATGGTACCTGTTCGCGGAAATCCGGGTGGAAATGCGCGATCGCGACGGCAAGGAGCTGGCATTCAACAGCGCCGATTACTTCGTGCCCGCGCGGAATAACCAGATCATCATCCAAACCGGACACGGGACTGATCTGGCATAGAGCAACAGAGCCGTTAAGGCGGGGCAATGTCCGCGCGCCGACGGAAAGCACAGCGGGCTGAGGGAGTCTTGAATGCGCGAACGAGTTGGCCGGGTCGAAGGTAAGATCGCAATCGTCACCGGTGCCGGTTCGGTTCCCGGGGTAGGCTACGGCACGGGTAAAGCCATTTCCATCGCGCTGGCGCGCGAAGGGGCCAAGCTGGTCCTGGTCGACCTGTTTCCCGAGCGCGCCGAAGAAACCAAGGCGGAGATCGAGGCCGAGGGCGGCGAGGCGATTGTTGTCCAGGCCGATTGCACCAAGTGGCGCGATTGCTCAAACATGGTTCTCGAAGCGCTCGACGCCTATGGCCGGATCGACATCCTGGTCAACAACCTGGGCCTGGCCTCGCCGGGCGTGGCCACTGAAATGTATGAGCGCGACTGGGATCGGGTGTTCGACATCAACCTGCGCACCGTGTTCCTGTGCTGCAAATATACCATCCCCGTCATGCTGGGGCAGCAATCGGGCGCGGTCATCAACCTGTCGTCGATGTCGGCCCAGCGCCCGGGGCGCACCATCGCCTATACCGCCGCCAAGGCAGGGGTCGAGGCGATGACCTTTGACATGGCCTTGGCCTATGGCCGCAAGGGGGTGCGCGTGAATTGCGTGCTGCCCGGCAATATCACCACACCGATCGCCACCAATGTGCTCAAGTCCTTTCCGGGCCATGAGCGGATGGTGAAGATGCGGGAAAAATGCGGTATGCTGGGCATTCCGGGCGACGCCTGGGACATCGCCCACGCCGTGGTCTATCTGGCGAGCGAAGAGGCCCGCTTCATCACCGGCATCACGCTGCCGGTCGATGCCGGGATGCTGCGGACCACTGGCATGTCGTTTGTCGCCGACATCCGTGAGTCTATTGAAGAAGAAATGAACGAGGAAGCATAAAGTCCATGGCTGGAGGCGATGTAGAAACGGTAAGCGGCGGCAGGCTGGTCACGCGTGAGCTGGCCGAATGGGTCGCCGCGCTGCGCTATGAGGATTTGCCGACTGATGTCGCTGCCGAAGCGGGCCGGGCGCTGGTCGACTTTCTCGGCGAATGCCTGTTTGTCGGTGGCACCAAGCCTTTGGGCCAGCAGATAGCCCAGTTCTGCGCAGTCAACGGTGGCGGCCAGCCCGAGGCGACCATCATCGCGCTGGGCACAAAGACGTTGGTTTCGCGCGCGGCGCTGGCCAATGGCACCATGGCGCTGGGCTTCGAATATGCCGATTATGGCGCGGGCAGCCGCCCCTATCCCTTCTCCGTCAACGGCCCGCTTTGCCTGGCCGAGTTCCGCAAGCTGTCGGGCAAGCAGCTCGCGCTGGCGATTGTCGTGGGCTACGAAGTGATGTGGCGCACCTTCCGCGGCATGCATCCCAAGGGCCACACCGGCTTCTACACCCCGGCGGTCTATGGTACGCTGGGCTCGGGCGCGGCCTGTGCCCGGCTGTTGGGGCTGGACGTGGACCGCACCCAGGCGGCGATCAGCTTTGCCTCGGCTTTCACTGGCGGCTCGTTCCAGGGGCACGAGGAAGGCACCTGGCAGCGCTGCCTCAATGGCGGCATGGCCGGCGAGCGCGGCGTGACCGCAGCCATGCTGGCGGAAAGCGGCTATCAGGCCAGCAAGATGGGGCTGGAGGGCATCCAGGGCTTCGCCGCCTCGTTCGGCGACAAGACGATCCGCTGCGACGACATGTTCGAAGGGCTGGGCGAAAGCTTCATCATCAAGCAGCGCTGGGTCAAGGCCTATCCGATGAACACCACCCTGCATGCCCCCACCGAGGCGCTGCTCAAGGTCATGGCGAACAACAACCTCCACCACAGCGAGATCGCTGAAATTTCAGCAGCCTGGCAGAAGGTCGAACCGTTCCTTGCCAAGCACAAGGTTTCGACCGTGGTTTCGGCGCAGGCCAGTCTGCCCTTTGCCCTCGCCATGGCGGCGGTGCGCCGCAAGGTGACGGTGGACGAGTTTACCGACGAGACCGTGAACGATCCCGATATTCAGGGCCTGATTCCCAAGGTCACGGTGACCCAGGATCTCGAACTCTACCAGCGGGTGAAGAATTCGATGCCGGGCCGGGTCACCGTGCGAACCAAGGATGGCCGCGAATTCACCGACGAAGTGCTCTATCCGCGCGGCAACCCCAGCAATCCACTGAGCGAGGCGGACTTCAAGCACAAATTCATGGAAATGGCCGAGCGAGTTCTGGGCCACGACCAGGCCGACGAGCTTTACACGCGGGCAATCGCCCTTACGGACATCGCGGACGTGTCGCAGCTGGCGCCGTTGTTCGCCAGAAAATAGGTATTATCAGGAGTTTGTCCGATGGGCATGAATGCAATCGAGAAGATTCTGGCCAAACGATCCGGCCAAACCGTGGTGAAGCCTGGCGATGTGGTGATGGTTGATGTCGATACTGCCGTATCGTTCGACTATGGCAAGCCGAATATCAAGAAGATCCACAATCCCGACATGCTGGTGCTACTGCATGACCATGTCGTGCCCTCGCCGACGCTTTCGGCCGCCAATGGCGCCAAGAGCTTGCGCGAATTCGTCGCCAAGTTCGGAATTAAGAACTACTTCCCGGTCGGGCGACACGGCATTTCGCACGTGTTGGTTGCCGAGGAAGGGCTGGCACTGCCGGGCAATATCCTGGTCAACGGCGATTCGCACACCTGTTCGTCGGGCGCGCTGAACTGTCTGGCGCGCGGAATGGGCCCTTCGGAGATGACCTATATCATCTGCAAGGGGAAGACCTGGTACATCGTCGGCCCGACCACCAAGATCGTGCTTGAGGGCACTCTTTCCGAAGGCGTGTTTCCGCGCGATGTGATCCATTATATCGCAGGGCAACACGGCGATTTTGCCGGGCGCAACCTAGAATGGTACGGCCCCGGGCTGGAGGCAATCGGCATGGATGGCCGCCTGACCATGGCAACCATCTCCGCCGAGCTTTCGGTCGAATTTTCGCTGTTTCCCTATGACAAGGTGCTGGCGGATTATCTGGATGGCCGCGCGAAGAAGCCGTTCGAGCCTTCCTTCCCCGATGACGATGCCGTCTACGATCAGGTCATCACCATCAACCTGAGCGAGATCGAGCCGCAGGTCGTGCTGCCCAACAAGGTGGCGTGGAATTCCAAGCCGATCAGCGAGGTTGTGGGCAAGCACGTCGATCAGGCCTTCATCGGCTCCTGCGCCAATGGCCGCCTGAGCGATTTCGCCATTGCCGCCCAGGTGGTGAAGGGCAAGAAAGTGGCCGAAGGTACCCGCTTCATCATCACCCCCGGCAGCCAGGAAGTGATGCGCCAGGCGGTCAAGGCGGGCTATGTCGAAACCCTGCTGGAAGCTGGCGCGGTGGTCACCAATTCGACCTGCGGCGCTTGCTATGGCGGCCACATGGGCCTGCTCGCCGATGGTGAGGTCTGCATCACCGCCTCGACGCGCAATTTCAAGGGGCGCATGGGCAGCGCCGAGGCGGAAATCTACATGGGCTCGCCGGCAACGGTGGCCGCATCGGCGATCGCTGGCGTCATCGCCGATCCGCGCGTCGCGCTGAAGGTTAAGGAACTGGCATGAGCAACAAGAAAGTCACTGGCAAGGTCTGGAAGTTCGGGAGCGACATCAACACCGATCTCGTCATTCCCAACTTTGCGATCTACATGACGCGCGAAGAGCAGCCAGCACACTGTTTCGTCGCCAACCGGCCGGGTTGGGTCGATGAAGTCCAGCCGGGCGACATCCTGATTGCCGGTACCAATTTTGGCGTCGGCTCGGGCCGACCGATCGGCGATGTTTTCGTTGATCTTGGCGTGTTCGCCGTGGTGGCGGAAAGCTTCAATGGCCTGGGTCTGCGCAACTGTGTAAACGCAGGCCTCGCTTCGCTGCCCTGCAAGGGTATCCTCGACGCCTTCGACGAGGGCGACATTGCCGAAGTCGATTGGGGTACAGGCGAAGTGCGCAACCTGACCAAGGGCACGACCCTCACCGGCCAGGCCCTGCCGCCAGAAATCCAGAGCATCGTCGAAGAGGGCGGCGTGATGGCCAAGCTCAAGAAGGAAGGCTTTGTGTCCTGATGGACCAAATCCCAATGAAGGATGCCAGACAATGACGAAAACCGTTACAGAAACCCTTGCCGAATGGGTTGTCTCCACCCGGTTCGAGGACGTGCCCCAAACGGGCGTCACCCGGGTCGGGGAACGGTTCATCGACTCCATCGGCGTGGCCTTTGCCGGGATGTCGGTCTCCACCGGCCAGATCATGGCCCGCTGGGTGCGCGAACAGGGCGCGCGCGGGCAGTGCACTGTGCTGGGTGCTGACTTCCAGACCAGCGCATCCTATGCCGCGCTGACCAATGCCGCGTCGGGGCATGCACTGGAATTCGATGATATCGCGGTGGGCAGCGGCCACTACGCCAATCCGATGACGGCTGCCACGCTGGCGCTGGGCGAAAAGCTGGGCGCATCGGGCAAGGACGTGATCCTGGGCTGGATGGTGGGCTACGAGATAATCGCCCAGACATCGAAGGTCGCTGCCGATCCCAAGGGCAATATCCTGCTTAACCGGGGCTGCTTCAATCAGGGCTTCCTGCCCGCGATCGGCGTGGCAGCGGCGGCATCGCGGATGCTGA
>JAHFPT010000230.1 GCA_023266625.1 Novosphingobium sp.
ATCGACGGCTTAACTTCACTCCTGGTCATGGCGGGTCTCCTTGGTGACGTTGAACATCACCAGCCTGCCATGACCGCCTCGCTCCTCAAGCGATTTTGCAGAACCTCCCGCACACTACCGCGCCAGAGTCATTTGGTGCCGAGCGTCCACGCTAGCGTAGTACACCCCCACCCAACCTCCCCCTCAAGGGGGAGGGGCAGGTTGCGTCGATTTGAAGCGGAAAGGCTCTAAAGTATCCGTGATGGTCAAATCTCTCGCTTGACCATCAGGCTCTAAGTTCAGGGCTTCGCCTCGACCACCCGCACCTCCTGCGGCGCGGTGCGGGGCGGATCGGACTTGAGCCAGTCTTCCAGCGCGGCGGCATCGACCATGCCGGTTGCCGCCTCGCGCCGCCGGGCGAAGCCGCGGAAGCTGTCACCGCCCATCGCAAGGAACAGATTGGTAGTGACGCGATAATTCGCCGAGGGATCGAGTGGCGCGCCGTCGAGTGTTATCGCTACGATGCGGTCCCCGGACGGGCGGCTGCGGTCGAAGCGATAGGCAAAGCCCGCTGACGGTGCCAGCGCCTGCACCGGACCTGTATCATCGAAGCCCTGCTCCAGCGCCGCCTTGAGCTCCGCCCCGGTCATGGTCTGGGTCAGCAGCGGGTTGTCGAAGGGCTGGACCTTGAACAGATCGCCGAAGGTCAGCGCGCCATCGGCGGCGGGCGAGAGGTCCGCGCGGATGCCGAAGGGGTTGGTCAGCGCGATCTGCGCGCCCGCAGTTTTGGTCGCCGCCAATTGCGCATCGGCAATAAGATTGCCCAGCGCGCCATCCGATGCGGGCGCGGCAAGGTGGCCCGCAGGCCTCAGGGCTTCGGCACTCGCGGCATCGGCATAGCGCTGGACATAGCCCGCGACCGCAGGATCGGGCGCGACGGTTGGAAACAGCGCGCTGTTCGCCACAGCCCCATAGGCCCCTGACTGGACGATGACATTATCGGCCCGCTTCGCCACGACCCGGTGGCTGGCGGGATCGATCTGGAGCGATATATCAGTGACCAGCTTGCCATAGAGCCCGGCGCTGGTGAGCAGCATCGGACGCGCGGGATCGATGCGGCCATAGTCGCAGACATAGGCCCAGTGGGTGTGGCCGGAAACGACGACATCGACGCGGGCATCGAGCCGGGCGAGGATCGGCAGGATGTCGCCCGACAGCGCATTGCAGCCATCCGGGTCCTGCGGATCGGCGGTCCTGCCGCCCTGATGGATCAGCACCGCAATGGCATCCACCCCCCGGCCCTTGAGCCGCGCCACCGCAGCATTGATCGCCTCGGCCTCATCGCCGAAGGTCAGACCCTCTACGCCTGCGGGCGAGACCAGCGTGGGCGTGCCTCTCAGTGTTAGCCCGATGATACCCAGGCTCACCCGGTTGCGCCCGGAGCCGAAGCGTTTGATCCCCGTCGCCGGGAACAGTGTCTTGCCGTCCCGCGTGGTCGTGCTGGCAGCGAGGTAACGATAGCGCGCGCCGCCAAAGCGCTCGATCCGGCAGGGCTGGCGCGCGGTATGCTTCGCGCAGCCGCCGTGCTGCATGCGCAGCAGTTCGGCGCTGCCCCGGTCGAATTCATGATTGCCGACGGCGCTATATTCGAGCCCGATCCGGTTCATCACGCCGACCGCCGGCTCGTCGAGAAAGAGTGAAGAGGCGAATTGCGAGGCGCTGATCAAATCGCCTGCCGCAACCGTGACATGATGCGCATATTTGCCCTGCAACTGCCGCACTGCCGAGGCCAGCCAGGCCGCGCCGCCTGCGGGCACCTGGACAGTCCCGCCCTTGCCATCGGGTGCCGCGACCGAGGCCTTGGGCGGCTCCAGGCTGCCGTGAAAATCGTTGATCGCGATGATGCCGACGGTGACCGGCGCTGCGGCCTGCCTGCCGCCAGTGGTGGCGCAGGCAGCGAGCAGCAGCAAAGCGGCGTGGGCAGCGAGCAGGCGGCGGAACATGCGTTGGTATCTATCCCGTGGTTGTTGCGAGACAAAGACTTTACCGCAACGGCCATTGCGCGTGAAGGCTCGGCTCTAGAAATCGCCCAGCAGGCTGACGCCGAGATAGCGGCGGATCGTATAGGTGAAGCCGCCGCTCGGGGAGACTTGCCAGCCATATTGGTTGAAGAGATTGTGTATTTGCGGGCGCAGGACAAATTTGGCCTTGCCCGCCGCGAAGCGGTAGCGCGCGCCGAGATCGAAGCTGCTGCGCGGCGGCGCGCTCAGCGTGTTGGCGGCGTTGGCGATCCGGCTCGAGTAGCTCTCGAACACGAGGTCGACCGAAAACGGCCCCTTTCCGCCGCCAGAGCGCCATTCGAGATTGGCGGCGATCCTGCGCCGGACCTGCCCGACCGGCCGCTCGCCGATCAGGCGGTTGGCGACCGCTTCGCCGGAAATGCGCGGATCGAGCAGCAGCATGCCGCCGACCAGCGACAGGCCGGGTGCCAGTCGCCCGGTCAGCGAGACTTCGATCCCCCGGTTGGTCAGCGTTCCCAGCTGGCGATAGCGCGATGCCGGGTCGAGGTTGAAATAGGGTTTGGCGATGGAAAAGGCACCAACTGTCAGCCCGAGCTGCGGTGTGATCGCATAGTGCAGTCCGGCTTCGATCTGGCGGGTGCGGATTGCCGGCGGAGCCTCGGCGCGGTTGACGGCGATATCCGGTGCGACGATCGCGTCCTCCTGCCCGCGCGAAATGCCGCCATAGAGGATTAGTCTGTGCGTCAGCGCGAGCGAGGCGGAGACGTTCCACAGCAAGGGCCGGTCGCGCGCCACCGGATCGGGCAAGGCCGGATCGGCGAAATCGATGGTCTTGGTGTAGTACTGCTTGGAAATGCCGATATCGAGGCTGGCCTTGCCCTCCCAGAACAGGCTGTAGGCGATCCCCCCGGCGATCTGCCGCACCCGGTCCTCGTTCTTGGGGTCGAGCGTATAGGCGGGCTCGGGCCAATTGTCGGGCGTGTCGAAGACCGTGCCCGAGCCGGTGCGCGGTTGTATCGTCAGTTGCTTGCTGCCGCCGAACAGCCGGTCTTTGCTGCGGCCGCGGACACTGGCGGTTAGGCGGTGCGACAGCGGCCCCGCCTGCCATTCGCGGATCAGACGGAATTCGCCCGAAAGCGACTTGTCCTTGTCGCCCTGGCTGACGACGCCAATACGGTTTGCGATCTGCCCCTCGGGCGTGACGCCGAGCACCAGATCGGCGAAGGCCGCAGACGAGCGCAGCGAATCGAACAGTCCGGCCTCCACGCGGAACCCGCCGCCAAGGGAGAACCGCGCGATCAGGCCCGAGCTGGTCAGGATATAGTCCCGCTCGGTCCAGTCGAGGCCGAGAAATTTAGCGCGCGGAAGCTTGGGCGGGAGATTGAGGCCTGCCGGGAAATAGGTCGGCCGCGCTTCGTCGCTCAGCGTGAATAACTTGCTGGTGAAGAGCAGGAACTCCGCATCATCGGCGGGCCGGAAGGCAAGCAATCCGGCATAGGTGCGGAAATGATGCCGCCCGCCCTCGATGCGCAGCGCCTCACGCCCGGCGACGCCGCCGGCGATGCCGAGGCGCTTACCCTGCAGCGGCAGCTTGAACATGGCATTGGCGCCGGGCCCCTCGACCAGAGAGCCCGCGCTGTCCAGCTCGACGCTGAGCGTGGCCTGGTCTTGCGGCAGCGCCAATTCGTAATCGACCAGCCCGGTCGGTGCCGGGAAGGGGTAGCGCTGGGCGGCGAGGCCGACGCGGATCGTGTTGCCCTGGATGAGCCGTGCGGAAACCAGGTCGAGCAGGTCGAAATAGAGGCCCTGCAACCGGACGTTGCCGGCTTCGCTCGGATTGAAGCCGCGTACTTCGATCGTGTTGTAAAGACCGCTGCGGTCATTGCCGACAGAGCGGCCGAATGCGTCGTTCGATTGGGTATTGACGTTTTCCTCGGTGCGCTGGGCGAGAGCGGGGGTGGCGAGCAGGGCAAGCGTAAGCGCAACGACCGAGCCGCTCATCCTTCGCGTTGCCCGAAAGCCGGATATGGCCGCGCCCAAAACGCCCCCCCCCTTCAAGATATAGGGGCTCCTGCTAGTCGAGTCCGTCAAACACAACCAGCCTCAATCGGGCAGCAAAGCCCCGAAAACTCCTCGCTAAACGTCCAAATTCGCCACGTTCAGCGCATTCTCCTGAATGAAGTCGCGCCGCGGCTCGACGACATCGCCCATCAGCCGGGTGAAGATCTCATCCGTCACATCGGCGTCCTCGACCTTCACCTGCAGCAGCGCGCGGTTGTCCGGGTCGAGGGTGGTTTCCCACAGCTGCTCGGCATTCATTTCGCCGAGACCCTTGTAGCGGGCGATTGACAGGCCCTTGCGCCCAGCGGCGAGCACTGTGTCGAGCAGTTCGGAGGGCCGGGTGATGCGTCCGTCAGTGTCGCGCGTGGTCGCGGTACGAGCGGGCTGGGACGGTGTCTCGAGTTCGCTCGACGCGAACGGGTCCCGGGAGTCGTCCTCTTCCGGTTCGGCTTCCTCAACCGCCGCCCCTGCCTTCACCAGCCTTGCGGTGCTGGCATAGACTTCGGCCTGTTCGCCAGCGAGGCGGGCGAGTTTGCGCGCCTCGGCGCTGGTCAGGAATGCGGCTTCGACAATGTGATAGTCGGTTACTCCGCGCCACAGCCGCTGGACGGTGACATTGCCCTCATCGGTCATCGAGGCGGTCCATTTGGCATCGAGCTCGCCGATATCGAGCCAGGTTGCCGCCTTGGCCAGCGCGGCTTCGCGGCCTGCACGATTGAGGTCCGGGTTCAAAACTCCGGCCAGCGCCAGCGCCTCGACAATCGCCGGGTCATAGCGGCGCGGCACGAAGCCCATCAGGCTGCGCAGCCGCATGGCGTGTTCGACCAGCGCCTCCAGCTCTGCCCCGCCGCGCGTGCCGCCAGCGGTTTCCAGCACCCGGCCAGCCAGGCCCGCCTCGACCAGATAGCGATCGAGCGCGGCATTGTCCTTGAGGTAAACCTCGCTGCGCCCCTTGGCGACCTTGTAGAGCGGCGGCTGGGCGATGAACAAATGCCCGGCGCGAATGATGTCGGGCATCTGGCGGTGGAAGAACGTCAGCAGCAGCGTGCGGATATGCGCGCCATCGACATCGGCGTCGGTCATGATGACGATCTTGTGGTAGCGCAGCTTCTCGAGGGTAAACTCGTCGCGGATGCCGGTGCCCATCGCCTGGATCAGCGTGCCGACTTCCTTGGAAGAGATGATCCGGTCGAAGCGCGCGCGCTCGACGTTCAATATCTTGCCCTTGAGCGGCAGGATCGCCTGAATGTTGCGATCACGCCCCTGCTTGGCCGAGCCGCCAGCCGAGTCGCCCTCGACCAGAAACAGCTCGCATTTCGCCGGATCGCGCTCCTGACAATCGGCGAGCTTACCGGGCAGGCTGGCGATATCCATCGCGCCCTTGCGGCGGGTGAGTTCGCGCGCCTTTTTCGCGGCTTCGCGGGCGGCGGCGGCGTCGATGATCTTGCCGATCACCGCGCGGGCATGGGCGGGGTTTTCCTCCAGCCAGTCGCTCATCCTATCGGCCATCAGGCTTTCCAGCGGCTGGCGCACTTCGCTGGAGACCAGCTTGTCCTTGGTCTGGCTGGAGAACTTGGGATCGGGCAGCTTGACCGAGACAATCGCGGTCAGCCCTTCGCGCATGTCATCGCCGGTGAGCTGGACCTTTTCCTTCTTCAATATGCCCGATTTCTCAGCGTAGTTGTTGATCGTCCGGGTTAGCGCCGCGCGGAAGGCGGCGAGATGGGTGCCGCCGTCGCGCTGGGGGATGTTGTTGGTGAAGCACAGGACGTTTTCGTAGTAGCTGTCGTTCCACTCCAGTGCGACATCGATGCCGATGCCGTCGCGCTCGGAAGAGATCGTGACCGGTTCGGGCAGCAGCGGCACCTTGTTGCGGTCGAGATAAGCGACGAAGGCGCCGATGCCGCCCTCATAAAACAAATCATGCTCGGCAATATCGGCATGGCGCTTGTCGCGCAGTAAGATGTGGACGCCCGAATTGAGGAAGGCGAGTTCGCGGTAGCGGTGTTCGAGCTTTTCGAAATCGAATTCCAGAACGTTCTTGAACGTATCGGTCGAGGCAAGGAAGGTGACGCGCGTGCCCTTCTTGCCAGCGGGCGCAGGCCCCTTCACCACCAGCGGGCCGACCGCGTCGCCATGCGCGAACTTCATCCAGTGCTCTTCGCCGTCGCGCCAGATGGTCAGTTCGAGCCATTCGGACAGCGCATTGACCACCGAGACGCCGACGCCGTGGAGTCCGCCGGACACCTTATAGGCATTGTCGTCGCTGGTGTTCTCGAACTTGCCCCCGGCATGCAGCTGGGTCATGATCACTTCGGCGGCGGAGACGCCTTCTTCGGCGTGAATGCCAGTGGGAATACCGCGGCCATTGTCCTCGACCGAAACCGAGCCGTCGGGGTTGAGTTCGATCAGGACGAGGTCGCAATGCCCGGCCAGCGCCTCGTCGATGGCATTATCGGAAACCTCGAACACCATATGGTGCAGGCCCGAACCGTCATCGGTATCGCCAATATACATGCCCGGCCGCTTGCGCACCGCGTCGAGGCCCTTCAGGACCTTGATCTGGTCTGCGCCATAGGCATTGGCATTCGGGATAGCGCCAGAAGTATTGGGGCCAGAAGTATTGGGGGGGGTGGATTCTGTCTCGCTGGTCATAGCCAGCATATAGGCGCGCGCAGCGGCAATCCCAAGCGAAAGTGCCGCTTTTCCACAGGCCTTCGAGAATCGTCCGGCCAGAAGGAAGCGGTGGTTGCAGCCACCAGTGTCAATCACTAGATGGCGCGTCTCCAATCTTTCGGAGACCGTCGCAGGCTTCTGAGTTTCGCATGGGCAGGCCGATCTTCTACGACGCGACGGGTCGCCGCAACCGCTTGACGATCCGCGCATTCCTGGGTGGTCTGGTGCTGCTCATTGTCACCATTGGCGTGTTTGCCGCGACGATTGCAGATGCGCCGATTCCCAGGCCGCTCAATCTGGAGATGGAGCAAAAGCGACCACATCCGCTGTTGCACCCGCTGAGACAGATTGGGTATGCCGCCAAGACGGTTACGGCCCGGGTTGCGGCCTGGCTTCCGGGCAGTGTTTCCCCCGCCGGACATGCGGTGAAGCAGGTCAAGCTGGGCTTCTATGTCCCCTGGGACGATGCCAGCCGCGCCTCGCTTGCCGCCCATATCGGCGAACTCGACTGGCTGGTGCCAGGGCTGATCTCGGTCACTGGCCCCGATCATCATATGACAGTGTTTCCCGACCGTCCACTCGCGACGATTCTGGCTGCCGCCCCGAAGCGGCCCGCGATACTGCCGATGGTCCAGAACATTCTGAATGGAAAGTGGGACCCGCAAGGCATGGCGGCGCTGCTCCACGATCCCAAAGCGCGCGCCGAGCTGCTGGATCGGCTCGAGCCGCAACTTGTGGCCCAGAACGCGATCGGCGTGATGTTCGATTTCGAAGCGCTTCCGGCCTCGGCGCAGGGCGATTACCAGCGCTTCATCGGCGAGGCGAAGCGACGCTACGCTGCGAATGGCTGGCTGGTCACGCTG
>JAHFPT010000231.1 GCA_023266625.1 Novosphingobium sp.
TCCACAGGGTGTGCCTTTTTACATCATGACTCCGATTGCGCCCGCCGGGCGTGAGGGCGTGCCGAGCGACGCCTATGATCGTTTGGCCGTCCAGCATGTCTCGTGGAACGAACTCTACACCCCGGACCTTGAGGCGGCGAAGGCCTTCTATGCCAAACACTTCGATTTCGAATTCAACAATTCGATGCCCATGGGCGAAGAGTTCGGCGATTACTGCTTCATCGATCACAAGGGCGAAGACATTGGCGCAGTGATGCGCAAGCCGTCGCATGTTCCCGTCCCCGGCTGGAACTACTACATCCACGTCGGCGATATCGATGTTGCCAAAGCCGCTATCGAGGCCAATGGCGGGCAAGTGCTTAACGGCCCGATGGAAGTCCCCGGCGGCGACTGGGTCATCAACGGCATGGACCCGCAAGGCGCGGCATTCTCGCTGGTCGGGGCGAAAGGTTAGACATGCCTGACTACACCTTCTACACCCAGCCGATGTCGCGCGGCCAGATCGCACGCTGGGCGCTGCATGAGGCGGGGGCGGACTATGTCCATGTCATCGTCGACCTCAAGGACAAGCCCGCTGCCCTGCTGGCGGCCAACCCGATGGGCAAGGTCCCGGTGATCGTCCACCACGACAATGGCGCGGACCGGGTTGTCACCGAAGGCGCGGCGATCTGCCACTATCTCGCCGAAATGCACCCCCAGGCCGACCTCTTGCCCAAAGACGCCGAAATGGCAGACTATTTCCGCTGGCTGTTCTTCGCCGCCGGGCCATTGGAATCGGCCATCGTTTCCACCTACCTCGGCTTCGCGCCGAAGCCCGAGCAGGAAATGACCGCAGGCTGGGGCAACTACGAGCGCACCATGACCACGCTCGAAGTGCATCTCGACCGCAACCTCTACGTCTGCGGCAATCGCTTCACCATGGCCGATGTCTATCTGGGCAGCCAGCTCGACTGGGGGCTGAATTTCGGCTCGGTGCCACCCAACGAGGCCTTCGTCGGCTATGTCCAGCGGCTCCAGGCGCGGGAGGCCTACAAGGCCGCCAAGGCCATCGACAACGCCCTGATCGCGGAAGCGCGGAAGGATTGAACCATGCTCGCACTCTACGGCCACCCCTTCTCCTCCTACACCTGGAAGGCGCTGATCGCGCTTTATGCCAGCGAGGTGGAGTTTGAATTCCGCATGGTCGATGCCGATCATCCCGAAAATTGCGAAGTGGTGCAGAGCGCCTCGCCGCTCGGCAAATTCCCGGTGCTGGCGGACGGCGACAATCTGATTTTCGAGGCGAGCTCGATCATCGAATATTTGAACAGCCACTATCAAGGGTCCGAAGTGCTGATCCCGCTCGATCCCAATGCGGCAATCGCGATGCGCATGCTCGACCGGGTGTTCGACAATTATGTGATGAATTGCATGCAGCCCGTGGTCGAGGAATATATCCGCAATCCCGCCGCGCCCGATCAGGCCCGCATCGCCGAGGTCAGGGACCGGCTGCGGCGCAGCTATGCCTGGCTGGAGGGCTGGCTGGAATATTATCCCGCCTCCGGGCAGATCACCCTGATCGAATGCGCCGCTGCGCCCTCTCTGTTCTATGCCGACTGGGTCGAGCCGATTGGCGATGCCTTTCCCCGACTCGCCGCCTGGCGCGCGCTTCTGCTCAGCCTGCCGCCGGTGGCGCGCTGTGTCGAGGATGCGCGGCCCTATCGCGCATATTTCCCGCCGGGAGCGCCCGACCGGGATTAGGCAAGGAGACCAGCGATGACCGCACAGCTCAACCACACGATTGTCTGGTGCAGTGACAAAGCCCGTTCGGCAGCATTCCTCTGCGAAATGCTTGGCCTGCCCCCAGCCCGCCCCTTCCACCACTTCCTCGTTGTCGATCTCGGCAATGCGGTTTCGATGGATTTCATGGAACATGCAGGACCGATTGCCAGCCAGCATTACGCATTCCTGGTCAACGATGCCGAATTCGACGCTGGCTTCGCTGTGATAAAAAACCGCAAACTGACTTATTGGGCCGATCCCGAGCGCAATAATCCCGGCGAGATCAACCGTCGCCTTGGCGGTCGCGGGTTCTATTTCGAAGACCCTGATGGCCATTTTCTCGAATTGCTCACTCCGGGACCGGAGAACAACCAATGACTGACAACGCTCGCGAACTATCAGTGACCCGCTTCATTGCCGCGCCGCCAGCCAAGGTCTGGCAGGTGATGACCGACCGCCAGGAAGAGTGGTGGTGCCCCAAGCCGTGGTATGCGAAAATCGACAAGCAGGACCGCCGGGCAGGCGGGGTCTGCGAAATGACGTTCTATGGCCCCGATGGCGAAGTCCAGCCGCAGAACGGCATCTACCTCGCCTGGGACGAGGGCCGCCGTTTCATCACCACTGACGCGGTAACAGTCACCGGTTCGGGCGATTTCATGCCCGCCGGACCGTTCATGATCGGCTACTGGGAAGTGGCTCCCGAGGGAGACGGCACCCGTTACACCGCCGGTGGCCGGCACTGGACCGACGAGGCATGCAAGCAGCACGAGGAGATGGGCTTCATCGAAGGCTGGGGGGCCTGTGCCGATCAGCTCAAGGCGCTGTGCGAGGAGGGGTGATTAAGACAAACTGCCGAAAATCTGACCCACCCCGTTCGTCCCGAGCGAAGTCGAGGGACTTTGGCCGAGCGAAGCCGAGGCTCTGCGCAATCGGTTCTCGGCTACGCTCGAACTGGGTCCCTCGACTTCGCTCGGGACGAACGGTTTTTTGTGACTCATATCTGCTGAATGCCTAGCAAACCGCTTATATCTCCGCGAAATCCACCAGCGGGCGGCTTTCGCGCGTGCCGCGGTAATGCTTGTCCGGCTCAGTCGGATCGCCAGCGATGATCACGAAGTCATCGTGCACCTCGACCAGCGTGCCGACGAAGGGGAAGCCCTCCAGGCTGCCACCCACCCGGTAGCTGACGGTATCACCGGCCTTGAAGGTCTTCTCGTCGAAGTTGAATTCGAAGGGGCAAGCCTCGCCCGCCGTTTCGCCCATGCCATGCATTGGTTATCTCCTTTGCCAGTAAGGTAATGCCGGACGGCGCAGCTTACAAATACAAAAGGGAACTCCCCTCCCGCTCATCCTGAGCTTGTCGAAGGAGGGAGGGGAATTGCATCAGCCGACCACTTCGTCCGGCTTGAAGAAGAATGCGATCTCGATGGCCGCATTCTCATCGCTATCCGAGCCATGCACCGAATTGGCCTCGATCGATTCTGCATAGACCTTGCGGATCGTGCCCTCATCGGCGTTGGCCGGATTGGTCGCGCCCATGATGTCGCGGTTGCGCTTCACTGCGTCCTCGCCTTCGAGCACCTGGACTACCACCGGGCCGGAAGTCATGAACTTGACAAGGTCGCCAAAGAAGGGACGTTCGCGGTGGACGCCGTAAAAGCCCTCGGCCTGGTCCTTGGTCAAATGGATGCGCTTGGAGGCGACGACGCGCAGGCCTGCTTCCTCCAGCATCTTGGTGACGCCGCCGGTCAGATTGCGGCGGGTGGCATCGGGCTTGATGATCGAAAAGGTGCGGGTAACCGCCATTGCTGAAGTTCCTCGTGAATGTTTGGGCAAAGATTGCATGTCTTTTGAAGTGGCGCGCCCCTAGCCGGGATGATGCTGCGCTGCAAGATCGCCCCCCATCGCCATTAAATGGGCCATAAATGGGGACTGTCCCCATTTATGGCCCCTCGACCCACTTGCCGCCCTCCTGCTTCCAGAAATGGCGCTCAATCCCGTCGCGTGTCCCCAGCATCCGCCAGCAATCGCGCGCGCCTTGCAGCGTCGCCTCGTCGAACAGATAGAAACTGCGCTCGAACGGCACCTCCCCTTCGCGCCAGACGCCATCGGCCAGAGCAATGAACCGCGCGCCATTTGCCGGTTCGGGCGCGTCCGACAGCAGGATCGGCTGTTGCGCATCATGCTCGCCACCGGCGCGGCCATGCGCCAGGAAGCTCTCCGGCAGCTTGGCCCAAAGCGCCTCGCCAATCCGGCCGAGCTGCACCGCGTCGCCAGAGACCACCAGCAGCCGCTCGCCCGCTTTCAATGTGTTGCGCGCAATCTGCGGCAGCGTCGCCTCGGCACTATCCCGGCTCAGCTGGTAGAAATCTACACGCATTTCCCCTCCCGCTTGCGGGAGGGGGCAGGGGAGGGCCTGTTCCCGCCTCCCCCCTGACAGGCCCTCCCCCAGCCCCTCCCGCAAGCGGGAGGGGAGTTAATTCTCACAATTGTCCCGAACATAGCGGTCGATCAGCCGCACGCCATAGCCGGTCGCGCCCTTCTCCCAGGTCGCGCCTGCCTTGTCCGCCCAGACCATCCCGGCAATGTCGAGATGCGCCCAGGGCGTGCCCTTGGCGATGAAACGCAGGAGAAACTGCGCGGCGGTAATCGCGCCGCCATTGCGCGGGCCAGCGTTTTTCATATCGGCGATCGGGCTATCGATCAGCTTGTCGTAAGGCGCACCGAGCGGGAAGCGCCACAATTTGTCGCCGCTGGTCTTGCCCGCCGCGATCAACGTCTCGGCCAGGCCCTCGTCATTGGCGAACACCCCGGCATATTCATTGCCCAGCGCCGCGATCATCGCCCCGGTCAGCGTGGCCAGATCGACGATGGCCGAGGGCGCAAATTCCTTCTGCACCCAGGTCAGCGCGTCGCACAGCACCAGCCGCCCCTCGGCGTCGGTGTTGATGATCTCGATGGTCTGGCCCGACATCGAGGTGACGACATCGCCCGGCCGCTGCGCGGAGCCGTCCGGCATGTTTTCGACCAGCCCGCAGATGCCAATGACATTGGCCCTGGCCTTGCGCCCGGCCAGCGCCAGCATCGCGCCGGCGACCGCACCCGCGCCGCCCATGTCCCACTTCATGTCTTCCATGCCGGCGGGCGGCTTCAGCGAAATCCCGCCACTATCGAAAGTCACGCCCTTGCCGACGAAGGCCATCGGTTTTGCACCCGGCTCGCCGCCATTCCAGACGATCGCCAGCAACCGGGGCGGGCGCGGCGAGCCTTGCGAGACGCCCATCAACGCGCCCATGCCCAGCGTGCGCATTGCGTCCTCGCCGAGCACGCGCAGTTCCAGCCCCTTGCCCGCCAGCCTTGCCTCGCAGCGCGCGACAAAGCTTTCGGGATAGATGACATTGCCTGGCTCGGTGACCAGTTCGCGGGTAAATTCCACGCCCTCTGCCAGCGCCGCCTCGCGGGCCCATTCAGCTTGCGATCCCGCAGGTGCATTGACCACATGGACGCTCGCCAGTGTCACCTTCTGATCCTCGGGCAATTTGGTGCGATAGGCATCGTGCCGCCAGCAACGCAGGCGCAGGCCAAGCAACAACGCCGCGCAATCCGCGCCGGTCAGACCCGAGCCCGCAAGGTCGACAGTCAGCGCCGTCTCGCCCGATGCCAGATAGCGCGCGGCGAGTGCAGCACCCGCCCGTTCCAACGAGCCGGAACGCCCGGCGTCTTTGGCCGCGCCATTGGCTTCGCCCACTCCGGCCAGCGCCACCCGCACCAGCTGGCTGCCCCGCTCGACGAATCCCTCATGGATTTGCCCCGCCTTGCCGGTGAAGCGGGCAGCCCTGGCGCCTTCCACCAGCACCGCTTCGAGCCCCGCCGGCATTGCATCGGATGCGGCCAGCTGAGCGATGAAGCGGGGCGCCGGACTTTGCGGTGCATCGAGAAATTCTATTCGCATGAGCTCTCCTGAGCGGACCAGGCCGGTCCGGCTTTCCCCTTGCCACGAATCTGGCCCCTTGCCACGAATCTGGCGTGCCCTATTGGCACTTTTCCGCACGGCCCTCGACCAATCGACGCCTGGCAGCGCCAGGGGCCGATTGCAGTTAGGCGCGGGCAATGCGATAGGCAAGAGATGCTCCCGCAACAGCAATTCCGTTCACTCTGCCTGGCGATTCGCAGATGTGGGATCGGCGGCGGTGTGGCCGTGGCCCTGCTCGCCGCGCCGTTCATCGCATTGGTGGCGACCCAGCCAGCTGCTGCGCAGGCGGATGCGGCGCAAACGGCGGCAGTGGGCGACCCGCCGGTTGCAGCGGCACAAGCAAGACAAAGCCCGCCGATCGATTTCGAAGCGGACCGGGTCGAATATGCCCAGGACGCCGACAGTGTCACTGCCAGCGGCAATGTCGTGCTGCGGCGCGAGGGCAAATCGCTGAAGGCAGACAGCGTCACCTGGTCGCGCAAGACCGGCAAAATCGTCGCCTCAGGCAATATCCGCATGGTCGACGAAGACGGCAACCAGCTGTTCACCGACAAGCTCGATCTGACCGATGAATTTCAGGCGGGCGCGATGGAGAACATGCTGCTCGCCCTGCGCGAGGGCGGAAGGCTCGCGGCGATCTCGGGCGAGCGGGCGGCCAATGGCAATATTCACCTCGGCAACGCCGCCTATTCCGCCTGCGATATCGAGGATGATCAACGCTGTCCCAAAACCCCCAGCTGGCGGGTCACTGCGCGCAATGTCGACTATGAGCCGAGCACCAAAACCGTCCGCTTTCATGGCGCGCGGCTTGAGCTGTTCGGGATCAGGCTGATGCCCCTGCCCGGCCTGGCGCTGGCGACCGACGGGCGAGCGGTTTCCGGCACGCTGATCCCCAATCTGCGCTTCACCCCGTCGAACGGACTCGAAATCAGCGAGGCCTATTACCAGCGGCTCGCCAACAACCGCGATATCGCCGCCACTGGCTATTTCTATACCAAGGCGGCGCCGATGCTGGCGCTGCAATACCGGGCGCTGACCGACAAGGGCGCCTATCAAATCACCGGCTACGGCACCAGCTCAACGCTCATCCCGGTGGCAGGGACCACCACTGCAGCCCAGCGCGAATTTCGCGGCTATGTTTTCGCCAACGGCAAGTTTCAGCTCTCGCCGCAGTGGAGCGTGACTGCGTCGGTCCGCCGCGCGAGTGACCGCACCTTCCTGCGCCGCTATGACATCAGCCGCGACGACCGGCTGCGCTCGATGATCGAAGTGGAACGGATCGATCAGGGTTCCTATCTTTCGATCGCCGGCTGGGCGACCCAGACATTGCGCAGCGGCGACCGGCAGGGGCTGGTGCCGGTGGCGCTTCCGGCAATCGACTACCGGCGGCGAATCGCTGGAGCGGTGCTCGGCGGCAAGCTCGAATTCCAGGCCAACAGCCTCGGCATCATGCGCTCGGCCGGGCAGGATACCCAGCGCGCCTTCGCTAGCGCCCAATGGGATATCCGCCGCCTCACCAGGATGGGCCAGGAACTCACCCTGACCGCACTGGTGCGCGGCGATGCCTACCATTCCGCCAACAATGATTTGACCGCCACGGCAATCTATCGCGGCAATCCCGGCTGGCAGACACGCGGCGTCGCCACTGCCGCCTTCGATGCCAAATGGCCGCTGGTCGGCAGCCTGTTCGGCGGCAACCAGGTGATCACACCGCGCGTCCAGATCGTCGCCAGCCCGACCATCCGCAACCTCGCGGTGCCCAACGAGGATTCGCGCGCCATCGATTTACAGGACAGCAATCTCTTCGCGCTGAACCGGTTCCCGGGTTACGACCGCATCGAGGACGGCGTACGCTTGGCCT
>JAHFPT010000232.1 GCA_023266625.1 Novosphingobium sp.
GTTGGCGGTGGCTTCCACCATCCCGCAGATGACGGTGCTGGGCATTGCTGGTCCGGGCGACCCGCTCGCCAATCCGGCCATGACTTTCGAAACGTTCCGGCTGATCGCCGAGACCGCGCCCGACATCAAGCTGTGCCTTTCGACCAACGGCCTGTCGCTGCCCGACTGGGTGGATGAGATCGCCAAGTACAAAGTCGACCATGTCACCATCACCATCAATATGGTCGATCCCGAAGTGGGCCAGCACATCTACCCGTGGATATTCTGGCAGAACAAGCGGGTCACCGGATATGAGGCCGCGAAGATACTGACCGAGCGCCAGATGCTTGGCCTTGAGATGCTGAGGGACCGCGGCATCCTCGCCAAGATCAATTCGGTGATGATTCCCGGCATCAACGACCACCACCTGGTCGAGGTCAATCGCGCGGTGAAATCGCGCGGAGCCTTCCTGCACAACATCATGCCGCTCATCTCGGCGCCCGAACATGGCACGGTGTTCGGCCTCAACGGCCAGCGCGGCCCCACCGCGCAGGAACTGAAGGCGCTGCAGGACAGCTGCGAGGGCGAGATGAACATGATGCGCCACTGCCGCCAGTGCCGCGCCGACGCCGTGGGCCTCCTGGGCGAGGATCGTTCGGCCGAATTCACCACCGACAAGATCATGGAAATGGAAGTCGCCTATGACGCCGAAGGTCGCAAAGCCTATCAGCAGGCGGTCGAGGGCGAGCGCCAAGCCAAGGTCGCCGCGCGCCAGGAAGAGCTGGAAACGCTTGGCAATGCGACCAGCAACATCAAGCTGCTGGTCGCCGTCGCCACCAAGGGCCATGGCGTGATCAACGAACACTTTGGCCACGCCAAGGAGTTCCAGGTCTATGAACTCTCCACCGCAGGCGCCAAATTCGTCGGCCACCGCCGCGTCGATCTCTACTGCCAGGGCGGCTTTGGCGAGGAAGACAGCCTCGACACGATCATCCTGGCGATCAACGATTGCCATGCCGTGTTCGTCGCCAAGATCGGCGGTTGCCCGAAAGCCGACTTGCTGAAGGCCGGGATCGAACCGGTAGATCAATATGCGCACGAATATATCGAGAAGTCGGCGATCATCTGGTTCAAGGACTACCTCGCCAAGGTCGAAAGCGGCGAGATCGAACACACTGAGCGTGGCGATGCGGCGATCCGTCAGGGCGCTCTGATCTCGGTGGCATGAACCATGGCCTACAAGATCATCGGATCGCAGTGCACAAACTGCTCGGCCTGCGAAGCGCTGTGCCCCAACACGGCCATTTCCGAGAAGGGCGATACTTTCGTCATCGACCCGGCGCTGTGCACCGAATGCATCGGGCATTTCGACACGCCGCAATGCGTGGCGATTTGCCCGGTCGACAACACCTGCGTCATCGATGCCTCGGAGCCGCGATACCAAGCTTGAAAGGAAGCGTATTGGCCATGAACCTGACGATCACCGCCGCCGCCGCCCGCTTCATGCGCATGATGGTGCTGACCGACGGCGCGCCCGGCGGCGGCTTTCGCCTTGCGGTCAAGCCGGGCGGCTGTTCGGGCTTGTCTGCGGAGATGGAAGTCGCAGCGCTGCCGGCGGCCGGTGAACAGGCGGTGACGACCGCTGGCGTCAAGCTGTTCCTCGATGCACAAAGCCGACTGTTGCTCGAGGACGTCACTATCGACTTTGCCGATACCGCAGCATCGACCGGGCTGGTTTTCCACGATCCCAAGCAGCAAGCCGGCTGCGGCACGGACCGGAACGCGGCCTGACCCCATGGCATCGCCCGCCCCTGATCCCTTCGCCCCGTTTCCCTTCGCCGAAGCGGCCCCGGAACTGGAGGACGCGATCCTCTCGCATCCGCTGCTGGGTGGCGGGCTTCCCAAGGAGGCCGCGCGGCATCTTGAACGCGCGGCGGCAAATTATCGCTTTACCGATGTGGCCGAAACCCATCTGCTGGCCGCCAATGCGATCGCGCCAGACCACGCCGCCGTGCTGATCGCCTTCTACCGCTTCTATTTCTATAAAGGGCGTTTGTTCGACGCGCTGCGGATCGCGCGCGCCTGCATTGCCAAGGCGATGCGCGAGAATCTGCTCGGAGATGACTGGCGCAAGGTGAAGGCGGAGGACGCGGCATTTGGCGAATGGGATGCGCTGGTGCCCCGCTTCTTCCTCTTTTCGCTCAAGGGTTATGCCTATCTCAGTATGCGGATCGGCCAGTTCGAGGAAGGCCGCCGGGCCGCGCTGAAGCTGCTCGAACTCGACGCCCGCGACCGGATCGGTGCCCGTATTCTTATCGACGTGCTTGATCGCATGGACGAAGGCTATGACTGAG
Organism: Novosphingobium sp.; assembly: GCA_023266625.1. Lineage (GTDB taxonomy): Bacteria > Pseudomonadota > Alphaproteobacteria > Sphingomonadales > Sphingomonadaceae > Novosphingobium. Next base: position 2,334 of record JAHFPT010000232.1, read on the forward strand.
CTTTCGGCATGCCCACACAACCGGCGCGAGGCGGCGCCATGAGCAACATCGTGCGCGATAGCGATGTTGTCGAACTCAACCAGCCGCCGCGCTACACCTATGGCGACCGGGTGCGCTGCAAGCGCACCGTGCGAAACGATGGAACTTATGCCGGCAAGGAGATCGGCGATGTCCTCGTGACAAAGGGCGAGGAAGGTTATGTCGTCTCGATCGGCACCTTCCTCCAGCAATTCTACATCTACGGCATCGAATTCCTCGAAAGCGGCAACCGCGTCGGGATGAAGCGCAAGGAGATCGATCCGGTCGGCGAGGACGACGACTTAGACCTGCCGCTGCCGTCCGCTCTTCCCGCGCGCCGGGCGCTGGTAACGGGAGGCGCGTGATGTTCGAGCCGCGCATACCGGTCTACCAATGGGGGCAGCGCGTCATTGCCCGCAATGACCTGATCAACGACGGCAGCTTCCCCGACAAGCCGGACGAAGCGCTTCTGGTTGCCTCCGGCAGCTGGGGCGAGATCGTCCAGGTGGGGAGCCATACCGAGAGCAACACGCCGGTCTACCTCGTAGAGTTCGCCGACCATCTGGTCGTCGGCTGCTTCGAGGAAGAAATCGCGGCAGGCTGAGGGAGGGAGCGGTGTCTGTCGCACGCTTCTGGTCAAGCCCTGACGCGGTGCTGGTGCGCCATCCAAACGAGTTGGACCTGCGGCGCATCGAGCGCGCGATCAGGAGCCGCGAACGCTATCGCTATGTCACGCCCCGCGTCCTGCCTGAAACCGATGGCTATCTGATCCGCAGCCCCTGCTGCTCGCGCAATGTCGATCCCGAAGGCGGCGAGGTCGATGTCGCCCTGCTGTGCTGGAACGAGACGCCGCCGGGTTGGTCGCTGCTCCGTAAGGAGCACGGCACCGGCGACTGGATTACCGATAGCGAATTTTCGCGTCTGAGCGATCTTCTTACGCGGTTGAATGCCGATCCAGACCGCCTGTTCTGGCAGTGAAAGGAGACTGTTCATGAGAGGAATTTGGCCATGTCATTGATCGATCGGGATTTAGCTGAGATAGGCGCAGTTCTGTCTGCGGCCCTGCACGATGGCGGCATCGGTTCGATCATCACTGAATTGCGCCACCGCATGCCCGGCCTTGTCTGCATGGGTTGCGATGCGTCCGATGTCCTGGAAGAACCCTATCGCAGCTATGCCGGTATTGATCTCCATCTGATCGACACCAGAAGCCACTGCGCAGAGATGACATCGGACCCGCGACGCGCCAGCGGAGTTCTGCTCGCCCGGAAGATGACGGCATGAACGCGCCGGTCGCCCTGGTCCCGCAGCCCGGCGAGCTGGCAGGCTGGATCACACTGTCCGATCCCGACCTGAGCGAAGGCGATCTTGCCGCTGTCAATGCCGTGCTGCGCGGATCGGCCCTGAACACGGGGCCGGTCGTGGAGCGGTTCGAGGCTGCCTTTGCCGCTTATGCCGGGCGTAAATACGCCATCGCTGTTACCAGTGGGACAATCGGCCTGATGCTGGCACTCATCGCCAAAGGCATTGGTGCCGGCGACGAGGTGATCCTGCCCGCCTTCAGTTTCCGTGAAGCTGGCCATGCTGTGCTGCTGGCGGGCGCAACTCCGGTGTTTGCCGACATCGACTATTGGTCCTGCACACTCGCACCCGCCAAGGCTGAAGAGAAGATTGCGGCAAAGACGAAGGCCATTATCGGCTCCAACACCAACGGGCATCCTGCCGCCTGGCCCGAACTGCGCGCCATTGCCGATGTCCATGGCCTTGCCCTGATCGAGGATTCGACCGAAGCTATCGGCTCGCGCCACAAGGCGGGTATGGTTGGAAGTTTCGGCGACGTCGCCGTGTTCGACTTCGCCCAGCCCGGTGTCATCTGCTGCGGCGAAGGCGGTATGATCGTCACCGACGATGCAGACATCGCCATGGCAATCCGTCGCAGCCGCCTGCACCGCCCCGGCGAGCGGGCCTCGCTCAGCATCACCATGGCCGCACCCTTCCAGGCGGGGATGAGCGAGATGGCCGCAGCGCTTGGCCTTTCCCAACTCGGCCGGATCGACCTGCTGCTGGAACGGCGCAAATGGGTACAGAACCTCTACGATCATTTCATACAGTCGTTCGAGGGTATCAAGCCGCCCTATGTCGGACCCGACATCGAGAAAGTGCACTGGTTCCTCTATCTCGTACACCTTGGCACCCGCTTTACCCGTTCGGCGCGCGACCAGATCATCGAAGACCTGGCCACCGAAGAGATCGAGGCATCCGCCTATGCCGCGCCGCTGCACCTACAGGCCTGCTACCGTGCGCTTGGCTGGGGCAAGGGCGATCTCTTTGTCACCGAAAAGGTGGCCGACCGTGCTGTCGCGCTGCCTTTCCACCCCCATCTCACCGAGGATCATATCGCCTTCGTCGTCGCACGCATGAAGGAATCCTCGATCAATGCCGGTGCCGGAACGCCGATCTACTGACCCCAAGGAGGATTGAATGACAACGATTACCATCATGCCGTCCGGACGCACTGTCGATGCCGCCGAAGGCTCCACCCTGCTCGCCGCGATCCTCGGATTGGACGAGAAAATCCAGCACAATTGCGACGGCAAGGCGACCTGCGGCACCTGCCACATTTTCTTGCTCGAAGGCCGCAAGGGCGTTTCGAAGATCGGGCGCGAGGAGAACGAGAAGCTCGATTCCATCGTTGGCGTCGGCTCCAAATCACGCCTTGCCTGCCAGGCTACCGTGCTGGGCACCGAGGACGTCACCCTCGAAGTGCTGAGCTTCCGGTAGGGGCCGCGCAATGCCGATGGACGGACCAGAAATCGAAGCGCGCATCCAGGCCGCTTTCCCCGATGCCAAGGTCGTGATGATCGATCTCGCGGGAGACGGCGACCACTGGGCCGCGCGCGTCACAAGCTCGGCTTTCGCGGGCAAGAGCCGGGTGCAGCAGCACAAGATGGTCTACGCGGCCATCGGTGGCCAGATGGGCGGCGACCTGCATGCACTCGCCCTCCAGACATTCACGCCGGGACAGGCCGGTTAATAGCAAAGGAACGCCAACATGAGTGTCAGTGGACGCATCGCAAAGATCATCGCCGATAATGATGTCGTCGTCTTTATGAAAGGCGACGCCAAGGCCCCGCAATGCGGTTTTTCGGCCTCGGTAGTGAAAGTGCTCGACGCGGTGGGCACGCCCTATGCCAGCGTCAATGTGCTGGCCGACCCGTTCATACGCGAGGGCATCAAGGAATTTTCCGATTGGCCGACCCTGCCGCAGCTCTATGTGAAGGGTGAATTCGTTGGCGGCAGCGATATCATACGCGAAATGTACGAAAGCGGCGAGTTGTTCGACCTGATCACGCCCGAAAGCGCGGAGTGATGGAACTCCCCGAAGAGCTGCCGCAGCTCTACAAGCGTCATATCTTTGCCTGTCACACGCAGCGTCCGCCGATGCACCCGCGCGGAAGCTGCGGAGCTGCTGGAGCCCAACCGCTGTGGGACCGGCTGGGCAGGAAGATCGAGGAACTTGGGTTGGGTGCTGACATTGGCTTTACGGCAAGCGGGTGTCTCGGCTTTTGTTCCGCCGGGCCGTTGCTGGTCATTTATCCGGAAGGGATCTGGTACCGCCCGCAGTCGGAAGCCGATATCGACACAATCGTCGAATCCCATCTGCAACAGGACCGGCTCGCCGAGGACCTGGTCGTCGTGCTGAGCCGATAGCAAAACGGCACCGGGCGATGCGCCATCGGCTCGCACAATCACTGCAACAGCTATAATCCCCCAAGCTGGACAAGCGCATCGCCGCCCGCCCGTCCAAGGATCGTATCGACTTTCCTTCGTACCGCTTCCAGGGTCAGCGGCTTGACCAGCGCACCATGCGCCCCGGCCTTCAGCGCCGCGATGGCCGTCGCCTCGTCTTCCTTGCCAGTCACGATCAGGATGCGGATGTCGGGGTAGCGTGCGGTGATCTCGGCGATCACCTCCTCCCCCCTGGCCGCGACAATCGACACGCCGAGCAGCAGCACGTCGGGGGTCAGCCAGCCGGTGCCCATGGCATACGCTTCCTCAAGGCCAGCGAGCTCATGCGTTTCGATTTCATCGTGCAGCATGAACTGCAATGCGGCGCGTGTGATCTCGTCTTCATCGACCACGAATACGCGGCGCTGATCGACGGCCTTCGACGTTTCCACCCCAATCTGCACGGTGCATCTCCTGACAAGCGAACGGGCAGGGAAAGCAAAGCAATTTCCATTCCAAATTTGCAGGCTGACACAATTGCGACACATGCCGCCGGAAGGCCGGACAGTGGTCCCGACAATCTTGTGTGCTTTGCGACAGCGCCCTCGTCGATTGTCGTCTTTTGCACATGGGAATGGAACCGCCGCATTGGCCCCACACAGGGTTAAAGACGCGCAAATTAGCCAATTTCAAGGTTTGGCACGGGGGTTGCAAAGCTTGCCGTGCAGTAGGCGAGGACACCGGCAACGGACTTCCCCGACTTCTGACCCGCCGCCCGGGGAGACGGTGCGACGGGTGATCACCGGTCAAAGCTGGATCACTTCCAGCCCGGTCACTCGCGGAATAGTTAGGAGCTAGACATGTCGAAACTACGCCAAATCGCGTTCTACGGAAAGGGAGGTATCGGCAAGTCGACCACTTCCCAGAACACACTCGCCGCGCTGGCCGATCTAGGGCAGCGCATCCTTATCGTCGGCTGCGATCCCAAGGCCGATTCCACCCGCCTGATGCTGCACGCCAAGGCGCAGGACACGATCCTCAGCCTCGCCGCCGAAGCCGGTTCGGTCGAGGACCTCGAACTCGAGGATGTCATGAAGATCGGCTACAAGGACATCCGCTGCGTCGAATCCGGCGGCCCGGAACCGGGCGTCGGCTGCGCCGGCCGTGGCGTCATTACCTCGATCAACTTCCTCGAGGAAAACGGCGCCTATGAGGACATCGACTACGTTTCCTACGACGTGCTCGGCGATGTGGTCTGCGGCGGCTTCGCCATGCCGATCCGCGAGAACAAGGCGCAGGAAATCTACATCGTCATGTCTGGCGAGATGATGGCCATGTATGCCGCCAACAACATCTCGAAGGGTATTCTCAAATACGCCAATTCCGGCGGGGTCCGCTTGGGTGGGCTCGTCTGCAACGAGCGCCAGACCGACAAGGAG
>JAHFPT010000233.1 GCA_023266625.1 Novosphingobium sp.
CGCGATCCGCGCGAGCTGGGCGGATCACGCGGTGACGCCGAAGCCCTATACCGCAGGCAGCTGGGGGCCGAGCGCGGCAATTGCCCTGGCCGAACGCGACGGAGTGACGTGGCATGAGTAGGTTTGTTCGCGCAGAGACGCAGAGAGGTTACGTCCGCGACAAGCGATGAACGACGCCCTCAAGGCAGGCGAGCCTGACCGCGATGCCGTGTCGTCGTCTGCTTCCAGGATCCGCGCGCCAACGGCAGCTTTCAAGCATGCAGGTGATCGGGCAGAATCTCCGCCATGGGCGAATCCGGCCTTTTGGCAGCGCGTTTGTCTTTGATTTTCAATAGTTCGCCTTTACCAGTGTATACATAGATTTACGGCAAAATACGCGCTCGGTGGATCAATCACATGTCATCTGGCTCTAAAGCAGTACCAGTTAGGCGAGAAGTGGTTGACAACTGCGCGGCGATCCTAATCTGGGCGATCATTGATCACCGTAATATCTTGCCTGATCAAACCCCCCTCACGGTTGGTTGTAACACTTGGAGCACTTTCCAACTGGATTTTCAGGTTTGCCGCCTGACTGGGCTCAATCCTGATACTATATGTGCCGGGCCGGACTTGCTCGAAGGTAAATGATCCGTCGCTATAGCTTCGCGCGCGCGCGACAACCTTGTCTTGCGCATCGCGAAGCTGAAGGTTGAGGCCCGAAACCGGCCGCGGTCGATCGCTGCCGCTGCGGAAGTAGGCGGTCCCATCGACTTCGGCGAGGGCCACGATCGCAAACGCACTGGTATGGATCCGCCCGGCGCGCGGCACAAATTCCACGCCTTTTGTCACCGGGGCGTAGGCGATGTCGGGCAAGGTGTCGGTATCGACCTGATAGGACGTCAGGGCGCCATTGCCGAGCCTGCCGAGGAATGCGATGCCCCTGGCATCGCTCTTGGCATGTTCGGTGCCGGTAAAAAATTCGGCGTCGGGGACCGGTGGGTCGTCCTTGTCGTATTTCGCATTTCCGTTGAGGTCACGGTAGGCCTGGATGGCCACGGCACCATCCGCCGACAGACCCGGCGGGGCGAGGAAAAATGCCCCGGAAAGCGGGTTGCGACCGAAGCTGAGGCCCAGCCGGAGAGTGGCGCTGTATTGGTTGGGATTGGTCAGATAGTTGCCGTCGAACGCCAGTGAGAAATGTCCGAAGCGCCTTATCGCAGAAAGTCCGAGCTGCATCTGCCCGGCGGCGAAATTGCGGCCGATCGAGGCCCTGATCATGCTGTCGTCGCCAATCCGCCGGTTCGCCTCCAACGTGGCTGCGGTCAGCTCTGGCCGGGGGGCGATGCCATATTCGACCGATGCGCGGTATTGCATGCGCGATCCCGATAGCGTCATCAGGTCGAACGATCCGGACAGGCGCGTATTGCTGATGCCATCGGTTCCTGCCGAGCGGCTGAAATCGAACAGATTGGCCAGCATCAGACCTTTGGCAACCGGGATGGATTGGTGCAGCGCCAGGGTTTGTTGGACGCGGCCATCGCCGAAGGCAATTTGCCGTGCAAAGCCATAGATCGGGATGGTCAGCGGGTGTTCCCCCCCGCCCAGGCGCAGCGCTCCATTGACCGTCAGCTCGGTCGCCCGGCGCAGCACGTCACTACCGAGTGAGCGGACCTCGTCGATGAATTGCCCGCGATATTCGGCATGGCTGAGCGTGACACTGAAACCGGCGAGCTTGCCCGCAATGCCCAGTTCAAACGCCTTGCCGCCGTGGTCCTGCACCCCGACATCGGCCTTTATCGCATAGCCGCCGATGCCGGTGCGCAGTCCGCCGGTTGCCAGCCAGTGCCAATTGCCGCCGCTTTGATAATAGGCCCCGCCCAGCGATGCCGTGAGATTGGACGAAACGCCATATTGCAGCTGGCCGCTGCTGCGCCACGCGCCATAGTCGAGGCCCGGCAGGAAATCTGGCAGGTGAACGTTGATCAGATTGACGTTTTTCTGGACCGCGCCAAAACTATAGACAAATTCACCTTTCGATAGCCTGCCATCGCCCACGCTGATCTGGCGAGTGACCTCGCGTCGCTGGCCTTGCGGGCCGTAGAATGCCAGCCGGAACAGGTTGAGGCCAAATTCAACCGGCACATGCAGAAACTGATATTGTCCGTTCACCGGTACGCGGGTGGAATCGATCAGCAGGTCGTTGCGATAGAGTTCGACCTCGTAGCCATCCGGCAGGTCGCCGCGCAGTTCGATGGTGTCGAAAACCGACGCGCGCTGGAGCAGTGCATTGCTGACAAAGATACCGCGTCCGCTGGTAGCCGCCAGACCCATCGTCAGCGGCACCGTGGCGACATCGCCAACCTCGAATTCGCTGGCTTTGAGCGGGCCGAGCAAACCCTTGCCAGGATCGCGGCGTCCCATCTCGAGCGAAGCCGATGTCAAACCATCCCGACTTGAATCAGAGAGGAAAAGACGCGTGGTGAGGAAAGCCAGATCACCGCTCAAGCGCAGATCACCCTCGGCCCGCGTGCCTTTCTGGCTGTCGGAGGCGATGCGCAGTTCGGTTTCGCCGATGGGGAAACTCAGTGCCTTCCAGGGCGTTGCCTCCCTTGGCCAATGCCGGTCGCCAGGCACGCCAGGCCTATTGCCGAGCCGCTCGCGTAAGTCCTCGCGCTGGATGCGTTGTTCGAAGGGGAAAGGGACGCGCGTCTTCACCGTGACCATCTGCGCGCGCATGCTCACTTCCAGAGTCAGGGGGAACAGCTCGGAGAATTGTTCGGCCCTCAGGTAGAGCTCGCCATTGAATGCCCGGGCTTCCATCGCGCCGAGCGTGGTTTCGCGCCCCTCGACGGTCAATTTGCCGCTGCGCAGGTTGATCGCGACGGTGTGTTTCGCCTCAAGCGCCCAGCCGCTGGCGAAATGGCCATCGTCGCTGATCGCGATCGGCAGGTCGAGAAACCGGGCGACCTCGCCAAGTGGCAAATAGATGCCGCCGCGCCAGCTATAGCCGACAATCGTGTCGGAGAGTTCTCGCCGGGCGGTCTGGATTTCAAGAATCAGCTCATTATCGTCGGTGAAACTGGCTTTCGCCGCTGTGGAATAGAGCGCTGCCGAGGCGATAGCAGGCAGCATCGCTGCCATCGCTGCTGGTGGTGGAACGATGGCAGCATGCGGGGGCACTCGGCCGACGGATTTCCGCAGCAGCGCAGAGCCTGGCGCCTTTGGCAGCAGCTGGTCACGCTCAGTGCCGGTCGCAGTGACGGCGGATGCAAACGTCGAGACATTCGGTCGATGCTTGCCGGCTAGCGGTGGCAGCGATTCGGCTTTGTCCGGTTTTTGCCTGGCAAAGCCGAATGCAGGCTGGGGCAAGGGATCGAAGAGTGCCCGCCGCGACGAAGCCGGACCGGCAGCTTGGGGTTCGCCAGGCTGCGCGGTGACCGCTGGATCTGTCCTCGGCTGCGGCGTTGTGGCCCCGAGGTGGCCGATAGGTGCGCCGTTGGCTGCCGCTGGCGCACTGCCCCTAACCTTGAAAACTTGGGTTGGCGGCGCTGCTGAAAGACCGATTTTCCGCGATTTGATCGAGCGCGAAGCCCTGCTTCTTTCAAAGGAATGGCCCTGCTGTGGTACTGCAAGTGCTAGCCTAGCCGGGGGTGGTGCATTTGCCTTTAACAGCCGCGCAGTTCGATTGCCCTCACCGCCTGTCCGCAATTGGTCCGGTTCAGAAATGGGTGAGAACGCCGATGTGAATGTCTGCGCGGGGACTTCCGCCAGACTTTGCTCGACGACAACGGAAGGTACAGCCTCATCAGGGCCAACCTTGACAGGGTTGGCCGGGTTCACCGCTTGTGGCTGTTGCGGAGTAACGCCTGGCCCAGGGGTTAGCTGGGCGCCAGCGGCCACACCGTCCGCTGGGGTTGGGCTAGGACTGACAGCAGCGGGAGGCAATGCCGATGGCGTTGGGACAAGGGAAGGGGCCGAAGCTGCGACGTTGGACAATGCCGGAATGGGAATCGGGACGGGCAAAGCTTGGGCGTTGGCTGTTGCAGAGTCGGAGTGAGGGCTGAAATCTTCAAGCGGGCTGTCGCGGCCAGGCGAGGCGATGGCCAGCGCGAGGGTTCTGATCGAGGTCTGACCGGCAGCAACAGGCGCTCGTTCGGGCGCGGCCCCAAAGCTGACGACAGGCAGGTCCGTGGTCCGCCGACTGGCAGCTTTGTTCCGCGCTGCCGGACGGTCTTGCGGCTTTGTCCTGCCAGCGTGTTTTGCGAGAACGCCACGCTCAACCGCGCCGAAGACAGGACGGGGAAGGGCTGTCTTCTGCTTGGCGCGGTCGCTTTCCGGCCTGTCATCCTGGCCTCTCGGCGGGTCGGATTCGGGTGGCGTTTCGACAGAAACCAAAACCGCGGCGGAGAACACAACGCCGCAGATCGAGCGGGCTGGCCACCGCCGCCGGCTTTGCTTCACGGCACGGTGAACTCCTGCTTGGCGAGTACCCTGCCAGGCGCGACATCATCGTCGGTATAGATCACAGTCAGCCGCGCGCCCCTGGCATAGAACTTCGGATCGGACTTGGGGATGATCGGGATTTGCACCTTGCGCTCGGTGACCTCGGTATAGACGCCGATGCCCATGACCTGGGCAATCGGGTTCTTCGACCCTGCGGGCACAACCGCGATGTCGCCGAAGGATGAACGTGTGCCCGCGCGGGTAATGGTCAAGGATACGATCTTGCCGCCATCGGGCACGCTGGCGATGGTCAAGTCCTTCAGGCCAGAGGTCAGGGTGGTGTCGCCCACTCTGACGATAATCGGCACCGAAATGCCGAAGCGCGGAACAATCCGAACACCGATCCCGCTGACACTCGTTGCGCCTGCCGCCTCATCGATCGTCAAGCCTCCGGACAGATCGGGCACTGAGATCACCGAGAAGTGAGAGCGATATTCACCGGGCGGCAGATCGGGCGAGATGCGCACCATGATGTGCACCGTCTGCGCTTCGTTGCCGGCCAGCGAGACGTGGTGCGGCGACCAGCGCAGCAGCGAACCTGCCGTCCTGACCCGCGCGCGCGCGGCTTCATCGGTGACGGTAGAGAGTTCGATCAGCTGCCCTTCGCTGGTCATCATCATGTCGGAAAGCCCGATTTCATATTCGCCGGGCGAAGCGGTGTGGTTGAACATGCCGAGGCTGCCGAGCCGCTGCCTGCCGTCGATGACGATGCGCTTGGGATAGATATTGACATCGCCCATCCCGGAAACCGATCCAGCCGGAGGCAATGGGGCGGGGCTGGGCTCAGCTTGCGTCCTGGTCGGGGTGCTTGCTGACATGTCCAGCGGCGCAGCCTGAGCCAGGCACAGCTGGGGCGTTGCCAGAACCATGATGGCGGCAAGGATCGAAATGCGCCGAGCGAGCGAGGCCGAAACAAGGCCAGGGAAACGTGCAAACATGGGAAGCCCCTCGCGCCCGGAATTTCCAGACTTGCGATGGGACTATGGATAAACCCCTATGGGCTGGCAATCTCTGAGGCGGGTTGTTCGCCTACTGATACACAGTTGTAAGCGTGTAGGTGCCGTTATAGGTGCCGATCGCCTGATTTGCGGCGACATTCAGCCTGCCGCCGATCATCAACGTATAGGTAGTGCTGTTCGTGGTGGAGGAACTTACCGCCAGACTACCGGTCAGATTGGTGACCGTCATAGTGTTTGAGCCACTCGACAACGTCGTGGTAATTGGCCCGAACACAGTGAAACCTGCGCCGGGTGCGGCAGTGACGGTGAATTTTGCTGCGGTGCGACCGCCGCTGGTCTGGACAATGGCTTCATTGCCGGTCACTCCGCCCGTGGTGGATACGGCTCCGGCGGCACTGATAGTCATAGTGCCAGCTGCGCTCGGCTGGGCAAACTGGCCGAAGCTGAGCGCACTGACATTGGTCATGCTCACCGGTATGATAACGGCTACCTTGGCTGACCCGGTTGCTTGTGTGCTGTTGCCGCTGGCGGCATTTGCAGTGCCTACAGACAACAGCGCCACGGCAACAACCGCAGTGATTTGTTTGATCGTGCGCATGGTATGGCAGGTCAGGGAGGTCCGACCCGGGTAAGCCCCGTGCCGGACCTCCGCCTGACTCAACTGTTACTGGTAGGTCGCAGTGACGGTATAGGTGCCGGTATAGGCACCCGCAGCCTGAGCGCTGGCGACCGTCAACGTGCCGCCGACATTCAACGTGTAGCTGCCCGCAACCAGCGACGCGCTCGCCGGCGTAGATACGGTGAACGCCATGGTTGCGGCACCGGCCGTGACCGTGTTGCCCGCCGAAGTGGTGATGTTGAAAGCGCGGGTACCGTCGCCGGTCACCGTGAAAGCGTCAGCCGCATTGACGTTGCCGCTGACCGTACCAACGTCACCGGTAACCGAACCGACGCCGGCCGACGTGACAACAACGGTACCGCCAGTTCCTGCGGTGATGGTGCCGAAGTTCAATGCGGCAGCGGCGGTATGCGTGATTTTGATGGGAGCGACAACGGTGGCGTTTGCGGTGCCAGTGGCGGTTGAGGTGTTGCCCGAAGCGGCAAAGGCAGTACCCGAGGTGAGGGCGGTCAATGCGACCGCAAGAAGGATCTTTTTCATTGGTTAATTACCCCTGCAATGTTTCTCGATCTTTCGACAGGCACCCTCGGTGACTGCCGGACACGCGACTGGTTTGGCGCATGGTCGAGGGACTGCTAGGTCCTAACCATTAAGATTGTTCTAAGTGGAAACACCTATTTCATTTTACATAGACCATAAACACCTAAAAACAGCTGCGCGCCCTAGGAATAGACCACCAGGATCGGGATTTGTGCCCGGTAGCGCCCAGGTTTCGTTTCCGAAGGCATGCGCAATCGCCCGAAGATCTCGAACTGGTCCTTGCCGTTTACGTCGAGCTTGCCGGTTGCATTGCCGATCTGGCCACTGACCGAAAGAACCGTGATCGCATCAACGATCAGCGAATCAGAAAAGCGTCCGTCCTGCTCCTGCGCCAGCGTGCGCTCGGCTGCGGGACGAATGGCAAGGGTTTTCGGAAGGGTGACCGTGTAACTGCGGTTAGCCTCGCCGCTCACGGAAAACCTTGCGGCATGGGGTGCCGGACATATACCCAATTGCCTGCAGCCAAGCCGCGCACCGCCGATGTATTGCACCCCGGTTAGGTGTGAAACTTCGACGAAACCGCCACTGCTTTCGCTACGCACAATGCCAAAATCGAGGTCATCGATCAGAATAATGGTGATCGGCCTGATTACGGTCGCACGTGCCATTCCTTGCCCTGACGCGGAATTGTCCGAGGCCAACGATGGTGCAGCATTCAGTACCATCCCGGCCGCGCAAGCCACTGCTAGAATCATATTCTTCAGGCCAAGGACCTTGCTTGCCAAGCGCTCTGGCAAATGGGGGACGCAAGCTCGGTTATGGCACCAAACAGG
>JAHFPT010000234.1 GCA_023266625.1 Novosphingobium sp.
GTCCGATATCGCCGCATCTGACCGACGGCTTCCGCCTCCACTGGCGCTGGGGACCGGCGATGTTCACCTCGATCCTCCACCGCGTCACCGGCAATGGTCTGGCCGTCGCCGGTTTGGGCGTGTTGCTCTACTGGCTGGGCGCACTGGCAGGAGGCGAGGCGAGCTATGCCGCCTTCAGCGAGCATGCCTCCGCCTGGTATGGCATGGTCGTGCTGGTCGGGATCAGCTGGAGCTTCTTCAACCACATGGCCTCGGGCCTGCGCCATTTCGTGCTCGATGTCGGCGCTGGGTTCGAGCTGGTCGCCAACGCCCGCTGGTCGGTGCTGACGCCGATCGTCGGCATAATTCTCACCGCTGCCTTCTGGGCGGCGATCCTGCATCGTTGAGGAATAAGACCTTGTCTTGTGCTAGTGGATACGCCGTGATCGCTCAGGGAAGCTCGCTGGGGAGGAGTGGCGCGCGGTGCGGGCCGGCTGCCCCGTGCAAGCGTCACGACGAACTCCAGCGAGCTTCCCTGAGCGACCGCGAAGCGGCGGGCCGATTTTGGCCCATTGCTGCGTTGCTCGTCAGTCACGATGAATCATCATCGCTCCTTCCTCGCGCCTTGCACTGGGCCAAAATCGGCTCCGTCACGGCGCATCCACTAGCACAAGACAAGGTCTGAACATGGGCGACGGAACTTCCATCGGCAAAGTGCGCGGGCTGGGCTCGTCGCACAGCGGATCGCACCACTGGCTGGTCCAGCGCTTCACTGCGGTCGGCAATCTGCTGCTGGTGTTGTGGTTCATCGCCTCGCTGCTGATGCTGCCGAACCTGCATTATGCGACGGTCCGCGAATGGATCGCCCGGCCGGTCCCGGCCACCGCCATGGCGCTGCTGATCGTCACCACCTTCTGGCACGCAAGGCTCGGCATGCAGGTGCTGTTCGAGGACTATGTCCACACCCCCGCCAACAAATTCGCCGTCATGGCGCTGCTGAACCTTGCCGCATTCGGCGGGGCAGCCTTCGGCATGTTCTGCATAATCCGCCTCGCGCTGGGAGGCGCCTGACATGTCCGCTCCAGCCTACAAGATAATCGACCACACCTATGACACTGTCGTCGTCGGCGCGGGCGGCTCTGGCCTGCGTGCCACCATGGGCAGCGCCGAGGCCGGGCTGAAAACCGCCTGCATCACCAAGGTCTTCCCCACCCGCAGCCACACCGTCGCGGCGCAGGGCGGCATCGCCGCGAGCCTCGGCAATATGGGGGCGGACCACTGGACCTGGCACATGTTCGATACCGTCAAGGGGTCGGACTGGCTGGGCGACCAGGACGCCATCGAATATCTGGTCCGCGAAGCACCCCAGGCGGTTTACGAACTGGAACATGCCGGGGTGCCGTTCAGCCGCACCGAAGAAGGCAAGATCTACCAGCGCCCGTTCGGCGGTATGATGCAGAATATGGGCGAAGGCCCGCCGGCACAGCGCACCTGCGCCGCCGCCGACCGCACCGGCCACGCCATGCTCCACGCGCTCTACCAGCAGAGCCTGAAGTACGACGCCGATTTCTTCGTCGAATATTTCGCCATCGATCTCATCATGCACCAGGGAAAATGCGTAGGCGTCATCGCGCTGTGCCTCGATGATGGTTCGATCCACCGCTTCCGCGCCAAGGCCGTGGTGCTGGCGACCGGCGGCTATGGCCGGGCCTATTTCACCTGCACCGGCGCGCATACCTGCACCGGCGACGGCGGCGGAATGGTGCTGCGCGCAGGCCTGCCGCTGCAGGACATGGAGTTTGTCCAGTTCCACCCGACCGGCATCTATGGCGCGGGCGTGCTCATCACCGAAGGCGCGCGCGGCGAGGGCGGTTACCTCACCAACTCTGAGGGCGAGCGCTTCATGGAGCGCTATGCGCCCTCCGCCAAGGATCTGGCTTCACGCGATGTCGTCTCGCGCTCGATGGCGATCGAAATCCGCGAAGGACGCGGGGTCGGCACGAACAAGGACTATATCCACCTCCACCTCGATCACCTCGATCCCAAGGTGCTGGCCGAGCGGCTGCCCGGGATCACCGAAACCGGCAAGATATTCGCCGGGGTCGATCTCACCCGCCAGCCGCTGCCGGTCTGCCCGACGGTGCATTACAACATGGGCGGCATTCCCACGAACTACCACGGCGAAGTCGTCACCATCGGCGCCGACGGCAATCCCGATAGCGTGGTCCCCGGGCTGTTCGCGGTGGGCGAAGCGGCCTGCGTTTCGGTGCATGGGGCCAACCGGCTTGGCTCGAACTCGCTGATCGATCTCGTGGTCTTCGGTCGCGCGGCGGGGCACCGGCTCAAGGAAACGATCACGCCCGGCACCGCCTTTGACGAACTGCCGGGGGACAGCGCCGATCTCGCGCTGACCAGGCTCGATCATTTCCGGGGCGCAAGCGGAGGGTCTTCAACCGCGCAGGTTCGCACCGAAATGCAGCAGGTGATGCAGGCGCATTGCGCGGTGTTCCGTACCGACGAAGTGCTGGCCGAGGGCAAGCTCAAGCTCGCCGCAACCTATGCGCGGATGCAGGATATCGGTGTAACTGATCGCAGCCTGATCTGGAACACCGACCTGGTCGAGACGCTGGAACTCGATAATTTGATTTCACAGGCGACGGTGACGATCCACGGCGCCCACAACCGCAAGGAATCACGCGGCGCGCATGCCCATGAGGATTTCCCCGACCGGAATGACAAGGTCTGGATGAAGCACACCGCGGCGTGGTTCGACGGCTGGGGCGGCAAGGGAGGCGCGGTGAAGATCGACTACCGCCCGGTGCATGAGTTCACGCTGACGGATGACGTCAAGTATATCAAGCCGAAGAAGCGGGTTTATTGATGAGACTTGTCCCAACACCCCGCTCGTCCTGAGCTTGTCGAAGGACCGCATCCTATGCCGACCGTGTTCCGCGCATTCGGCTATAGCTTCTACTTCTTCAGCCACGAGCCGGGCGAACCGCCGCATGTCCACGTTGATCGCGGCGATGGCGGCGCAAAGGTCTGGCTCGAGAATGTCGCCTTCGCCCGGCAAAGCGGGTTCAAAGCCAAGGAACTATCGCAAATCTTGACTTTGGTGCGTGAAAACCGGACAATGCTGCTGGAATCTTGGCATAGGCATTTTAGGCATGGGAATTCTGGCGGCAACCGCTGACGAACGCGTAGATGATGTGCGCTGCGACGATCAGAACCTGATCGTCGATCTCAAGGATGGGCGGACGATTTCGGTACCGCTCGCCTGGTATCCCCGCCTGTTCGATGCGACGCCAAAACAGCGCGCCCATTGGGAAACTTGCGCTGCGGGTTATGGCATTCATTGGCCCGATATCGATGAGCATCTGAGCACCGAAGGCCTGCTACGTGGAGCGCCTGCGCCAGGATGGAAGAGCGCGGCTTGATGACGCGGTATTTGGGAATTGTTGCAGGTGCAGCCCACCACAGGCATCACCGTAATTTGTAACCCAAATGGGGGGACCAAATGGGGGGACACATGCTGAACGGGGTCAAATTGGTCATGCTATGTGCTGTGGGGGCGCTGGCGCTCGTGGCTTGTGGGGGAGGCGCGGTAGCCGAGACTCCTGAAGCTTGGGCCGCACGGGTGACGGCGACGTACGACCAGACCGGCAACGTAGCCGGGCGGATGCAAAGAATGAATGACACGGACGGGATGGTTCATGTCATGAATTCGCTTCGCTCAAATTTGTCAAATGAGCAGAATGAAAGGATTGGGCGCGAGCGAATCACGTTTGTACTTGATTATCATCCAATTTGGCGCGCGAACCGAGTAGTCAATACCGATTGGGACAGAAGAGCCGTGCGAATCGGCAATATCCTGCCTGCAGAAATCGATGCATGGAGGGAAACATTGAGGCGTATCGACGGTCAGATCGACGAATTGTGGACCATCGGACTTCTTATTGACACTCCAAGCTTGTTCAACGCCTCTGGATTTTTCGCACAGCGTTCACAGCAACTGCGTAGTCGCGTCGCCACCCTGCCGGGGGAACAAATCACTGTTGCATCGGATCGCCTGAAGATTCCGAAAGCCTGGGCGGCGATGCTCATGGCCCAAAATGATGGACTGTTTAAATCAGAAGCTCCAGATCTTGCTAGGTTGGCGCAGGCTGTAAGAGCACTCGGGCCGAAGACCTGAGGATTCCGGTAACAGTGCATTTAATTCTCAGCTCTTCAACTGCTGTTTCGCATTCTGCCGAGGGTGCAATACACGCATGACATCGATCCCACGATTGTGCGGGACATAGTAGATCGTGTGCGACCCAGAGCGAATTCGGCGGTAGCCTTTGCGCACCTCCGAGCAGTCTGCGCCCATGTGGGGGTATTCGAGTACGCGGCGCATCGCGAAATCGAGTTCGGTCACGTAAGCGTCAGCCGCGTCCTCGCCATATTCCCCCGCAGTATATTCCCAGATGCCGGTAATCTCAGCCTGCGCGCGAGGGCTGATTTCGATCCGGCGCCTCAAGGTTTGCGTCGACGCTCAGCGAGAAAGGCATCGAGATTCCACGGCTGAGGAGGTCCGCTGTTTTCGCCCTCGATCAAAGCCTGACGCAGAGCCTCAAGTTCGGTATCCTCGGCAATATAACGCCGCATCGCCTCGCGCACGACCTCGCTGGTCGAGCCGAACTCGCCGGATTCGACCTTGCGTTTGGCAAAGGTCGTGTACGGCGCGCCAAGGACGATCGAAGTATTTTTGCTGGTCATGCGCTGCCAATACCAAGAATTGGTAAGATTGGCAAACGACCTTCGATCTGGCCTAAGTGACGACAAACAATCTGCGGATGCCAGGAACCATGCCCGATTCTTTCCAGCCCGCCCCGCGTCAACTCCCTCTCGAAGTGGCGCGCGATACCTTCGTGATCCGGGCCATCACGCCGTCCGTTGCCGGGACCTTCACCAATCTCAATTCCATGGTGATCCGCGGCGCCGAACCGGTGCTGGTCGATACCGGTATGGGCATCCACGCCAAGACCTGGTTCGAGGATGTGTTCTCGCTCGTCGCGCCGGATGCGGTGCGGTGGATATTCGTCACGCACATCGACACCGACCACGCCGGCAATCTGGTCGAGGTACTGGCGCGCTGCCCCAATGCCATGATGGTCACCAGCCGGGGCGAGAGTTACCGCGCGTCCGCTTCGCTTGGGATTACACTCGAGCGGATGCGCATGGTCGAAGCTGGCGAGGACTTCGACATTGGCGACCGGGTGCTGCGGGCATCGCGCCCGCCGGTTTATGACAGCCCCTATACCCGCGCCCTGCACGATCCCTCGACCGGGGTCTATTACGCCGCCGACGCCTTTTGCGCGCCGATGCCCGAAGGCGTGGTGGACTGGTCGGATGAGATTGCTGCGCCGTTGTGGGAAAGGGGCATGGCGAGCTTTCATCATCACACGGTCTGCCCGTGGGTCAGCTTGGTCGATCCGGCCCGGTTCCGCGCCGAGGTGGACAAGCTCGCCGTCCTTGATCCGCAGGTGATCGTCAGTGCTCATGCCCCGCCGATCGGCAAGGCCGCCATTCCTCGCGCGCTGGCCCAACTGGCGAGCCTGCCGGCCACTGTGCCGGTTCCGCTTGAGATGGCCGGGGCGGGTTAAATCGCTCGCACCACGGGGGAACACGCAATAGCATGTCCCCGGCGCAAGGGGGGGACACCACCATGGACGACGTCGAGGAAATCAAAAAGCTCAAAGCCCGCTATTTCCGCAGCCTCGATGCCAAGGACTGGGAGCTCTACGCCTCGGTCTTCGCCGAGGATTGCGTCGTCGATCTGCGCGGGGCGGGGGGTGAGCTCTATGAGGGGCGACCGGCGTTTGTCGCCTATGCCAGCGGGTTGCCCCTGGTGCAGAGCGTCCACCAGGGGCACATGCCGGAAATCGACCTGACTAGCCCCACCACCGCCACCGGCGTCTGGGCGCTTGAGGATTACAACCTCTGGGAAGACGGCACCCAGAACCATGGCTGGGGCCATTATCTGGAAACCTACGAGAAAATTGGCGAGCGCTGGGCGATCAAGACGATGAAGCTGTCTTACCTGCGGATCGAGCAGCCGACTGACAAACCGGCGATGATCGCCGGCGTCGCCAATACCGGCCATTTGCGCGGGGCCCGTCCGGCGGCAGCTTGACTCAATTCCCGCTCATCCTGAGCCTGTCGAAGGACCATCGTTGTCAGGCGACCTCACCGTAACAACCCTGTGCTTCGACAAGCTCAGGATGAGCCGGTATGGATAGAATATTCAGCAGTACCGTCTGTGGACAAGCCGTTCAGCCAACAGCAAGCTTTGATCGGTGATGTCGGCAAACTGTGTAGTATTAGCGATGAACCGTTGAGTGCGGAAGGAAGCGAAGCATGACCGAAGAAGTCCGCAAAGAGCGCTCGCCTGGCATGAAGCTGCTGCTCGCCGCGCTGATCGGCTTTGTGCTGATGGTGCCGCTGATGCTGGTCTATGCGCTGGTCTGGGACCGCCAGAGCCAGTCGGAAACCGCGCAAGGCTCGATCAATTCTGGATGGGGCGGGGATCAGGTCATTGCCGGGCCGGTGATCGTCGTGCCCTTCCGCACCACCCAGACCCAGAACGAGGAAGTCGATGGCAAGACCGTCACCCGTGTCGTCGAGGTGGAGAAGCTGCTCTATATTTCCCCGACCGAGAACAAGGTGACCACTGCGGTCAAGCCGGAAGAGCGGCACAAATCGATCTATCGCAGCGTGCTATACGAGGCGCAGGTGTCGGGCGTGGCGAAATTCGAGCTGCCCGCCGATCTGCCGCGCTTTGGCGTCACCCGCGAGCGGCTGCTGTGGGACCGGGCGGAACTGCGCATGGGGGCTTCCGATTCGCGCGGGCTGACCAAGGGCGGCACGCTCAAGGCCAATGGCACTGCGCTGGCGGTGCAGCCGGGCAAGGGGCCGGGCGCGACCAGCGGGCAGGGCTTCTTCGCCTTCCTGCCTTGGAATGGAGCGACGCCGCTGGTCATCGATTACAGCTTCGGACTGCGTGGCAGCCGCTCGCTCAGCCTGGTGCCGCGCGGCGGGCATACCAGCTGGGATGTTAACTCGACCTGGGCCAGTCCCAGCTTCAGCGGTGCCTTCCTGCCGGAGAAGCCTGCCATATCCGAGAAGGGATTCACCGCGAGTTACACCGTCGACAAGCTGGCGCTGGGCCAGGCACCGGTGGCGATGGAGGATCCGGGTCCGCCAATGATCGACAATGGCGTCGGCTATTCGCGGAATTCCTATAGTGAAACCAGCGTGGTTGCGGCCTCTGCGAACAACCCGGCATCGGGCGGCGCGGTTGAAAATATCAGCGGTTCGGCCCGCGCGGTTACCGTCGGTCTGGTCGAGCCGGTTAATCTTTATTCCAAGGTCGATCGCTCGGTGAAATACGGCTTCCTGTTCAT
>JAHFPT010000235.1 GCA_023266625.1 Novosphingobium sp.
ACGCCAGCTGCGGCGCCAACCACTGGAGCCAGGACGCGATGCAGAAGATCGTCCGCAATCGTCCGGTGCAGCCTGAAGAGATCGCCCGGATCGATGTCGAGGTTCCCGGATTCCTATTGCCGATGGTGCCTTATGAGGCACCCGAGACCGGGCTGGAGGCCAAATACAGCCTGCAATACGGCCTTGCCGCCATCGCGCTCGATGGCAGGGCCGGTCTTCACCAATATAGCGATGCCGCCGTGCAGCGACCGGAGGCGCGCGCCCTGATTGGCAAAATTGTCGTCCATCCGACCAATGCCGGGATGGCAAGCCGGGTGGTCCTGACGCTCGCCAATGGCGAGACGCTGGAAGAAACAGTCACTCGAACGCATGGCAATCCGGCCGATCCGCTGACCCGCGATGAAGTCATCGGCAAATTCCACGAATGTGCCGAAGATATCATGCAGCCGGCGCAGCGCCAGAATGTGATCGAACTTTGCGACCGGCTTGATCAGTTGGATGACATTCGTGAGCTGGGCAGGGGCCTGCGAATCGCCGAACCCGTCCACTGAGCGGTCATCGGCACCCCGCTGCGTCCTGGGCGGCGCGCGATCGGTCCGCTGGCCCTGATGATACTGGAGTAAACCACTATGACCTATGATCTGCTCATCAAGAATGGCACCATCGTCGATGGTACTGGCAAAGAACGCTACAAGGGCAATGTCGCGATCAAGGACGGGCGCATCGCGGGCGTCGGCGATGTCGACGGCGATGCCGCCAGGGTAATCGATGCCAAGGGCCATGTCGTTGCGCCAGGCTTCATCGATTGCCATACGCATTACGATGCGCAGATGTTCTGGGATTCGACGATCGATCCGGCGACCTGGCACGGCATCACCACCATGGTGGTCGGCAACTGCGGCTTCACGCTTGCCCCGGTTCGCCCGGATGACACCGACTATGCCCTTGGCCTGTTCAGCGCGACCGAGGAAGTTCCGCTCGACGTGCTGGAGGAAAACCTGCCACTCGAATGGGAGAGCTTCCCGCAGTACCTCGACAAGGTCGAAAAGGCCCCGTGCAGCGTCAACACGATGACCCTGTTCGGCCATGCTGCGGTGCGCCGTTATGTGATGGGCGCGGATTCCATTCTGCGAGAAGCGACCCAGGCCGAAGTCGACCAAATGGTGCGCTTGGCCGAAGAGGGGATGAACGCG
The DNA here is from genome assembly GCA_023266625.1 of Novosphingobium sp. Classification (GTDB taxonomy): domain Bacteria; phylum Pseudomonadota; class Alphaproteobacteria; order Sphingomonadales; family Sphingomonadaceae; genus Novosphingobium. The sequence goes on from JAHFPT010000235.1 coordinate 1,194, forward strand.
GGGGCATGGGGCGTGAGCACCAGCTATTCGCCCCATCACATCGATGGTTCCGGCGGGCATGTCCCGTCCTTTTTCGCCAATGACGATGAGTCCGTAGCGCTCGCCGAGGCGGTCGGTCGCTGCGGCCGGAACACCTTCGCACTCAACCCGCGCAGCAAGCGCGAAGGCATTTCCGATGGCGACAAGGCGCTGATGTCGCGCCTGGCCAAGGCGTCGGGCGTGACCATCTCGTGGAACGATTTCGGCGCGGGCGCTGCCAACTGGCTGGGCACGATTGAATTCATGGAAGAGGAAATCCGCCAGGGCCGCAATGTGCGCGTGGTCGCGCGCTGCCAGCCGGGGGAATCGCGCTTCACCGCCGGAATGATTTCGCCGCTCTACTCTGGCGACGCCGACTGGCGCGAGTTCTGCGGACTGGACCGTGAAGCGCAGATCGAAGCCATCGCCCAGCCGGAATGGCGCGAACGCCTGGGGCAATACTGGCGCAAAGTGCCCTATGTGGTGAACATCATCGTCGAGAAAGTGAACACCCCCGCGCTGGAACCGCTGCTCGGCAAGTATCTGACCGACATTGCCACCGAGCGCGGTGTCGATCCGATCGAGCTGATGTTCGACATATCCCAGCAGGACGGCATGGGCACGATTTTCCTGCTGCGTGGCCGCCCCAAGACCGACGAATCGGATTTCGAACGCATCCTCAAGAGTCCATCGACCCTGATCGGCATTTCGGACGGCGGAGCCCATCTGCAGACTTTCGCCGGCGCCGACTACCCAACCTATTTCCTCCAGCACTGGGTGCGCGAGAGGCAGACCTTCACGCTTGAGGAAGGCGTTGCCGCGCTGACTTCGGAAGTGGCCGAGTTTATGGGGCTGAAGGATCGCGGTGTGCTGGAGCCGGGCATGGCTGCCGACGTGGTGATCTTCGATGCCGACAAAGTCCAGCCCGAGCTGCTGGAAACCCTGCAATTCCCTGGCGGCAAGGCAACCCGTCTGGCCAAGCGCGCCCGCGCCGTGCCCTATGTGATCGTCAACGGCACGCCGATCATCGCACAGGGCGAGCGGACGGGCGCGGTTCCTGGTCAACTGCTGCGGGCCTGACAAGTCTCGCAGGCCGGACGGGGCCTGGTTCTGTCCGGTTCCGGCTAACGGTCGCAATTCGAAGGGAGAGACAGGCGATGGCTGGGTTCGATGTGCGCCAAGTGCTCGACATCAAGGCCATGCTTGGTGAAGCGCCGCTGTGGTCAGTCGAGCATGAGGCGCTATTCTGGCTCGATATGCGCGGCGCGACGCTGAACCGGTTCGACCCGGTCAGCGGCAAGAACCGCGTGTGGCCGCTGCCTGTGCATCACCCCGGTTCCTTTACGTTCTGTCCGGGCGGACTTGCGCTCGTCACCAATCAGGGCGTCTTCCGCTTCGACTTTGCCAGCGAGACGTTTGAGCACATCGGCGACGTCCCGCTGGACCCGGCGGTGTTCCGCTTCAACGACGGCAAGGCGGATCGTCAGGGTCGGTTCTGGATCGGCTCGATGCTGCTGGACTTCAAGCAGGAAGGGGCGGGGCAGGGCACCTATTATCGCTATGAAGCCGGACAATGGACTCCCTTCATCGAGGGCATCAGGGTGCCTAACGGCACGGCATTCAGCCCGGACGGGACAGTGATGTACCGAGCGGAGTCGATGGACCGGGTTATCATTGCCAGCGACTACGATCCCGCCACCGGCACACCATCGAACCCGCGTGTCTTCGCCACATTCCCCGACGGCTTTGGTATTCCCGATGGCGCGACGGTCGACAGCGAAGGGGGCTACTGGGTGGCGGTTCCGTTCGGGGATACCGGGCGGATCGCGCGCTTCACCCCTGATGGGCAGCTGGATTTCCACATCGATCTGCCGGCGCTGGCCTGTACGATGCCGGCTTTCGGCGGGAAAGACATGGCGACGCTTTTCATCACCACGGGCCGCATCGAGGACGTGATGGGGCGGGAGCATTCACCGCTCGGCGGCGACATCTTCGCGGTCGATACTGGTTTCCGGGGAATCGCCGAAGCCGTCACCGCGATCTGAATGCATTGCCGCCCAGCGCGGCGACCAAGGGACCTGATATGAGCCTCTACACCACCATCCACCTCCACAATGTCATACCCGGGCGCGAGGCGGATTTTGCACAGTGGTTCGATGGTCCGCATCGCGAGGACCTGGCGCGGCTGCGCGGCTTCCTGGGTGCAGACCGGTTTGAGGTCACTCCCGAGCAGGTCATGCCCGATATCCCGCAGCCCTTGCGGTTTCTCAGTGTCTATGAATTCGACTACGCCTCGCCCGAGATCGACCTGCCCGCTCTTGGACCGTTGCTTGCGGGACCGCGCGATGCCGGATTGACGGATGACAGCACCGAGAGCGAACGCATTTACAGCTATGACATGTATACGGACTGGAAGTTCAGCCCGAACCACTGTGCCAGCAAGCCGTTCTCGGGTGTCTCGATCATCCTCGCCAACTTCACCGCCGGGCGCGAGGCGGAATACCACAAGTGGTATGACGAAGTGCACGCTCCCGAGGTTACCTGCGTTCCCGGCAAGATCGCCATGAAGCGCGGGCGTCTCTCGCCCCTGCAAATCGAACCTTGGCGCTATTGCCCGGGGGGAGAGCTGGTCGTCTGCGCGCAGCAGACCGAAGACCTGGCCTTCACGGTGCAGGATTTCATTGATCGCGCGCGCGGTGCCAGCCCTTCCGGCGTGGTCTTTCAGCCACGTTCCAAGGCTGGCTCCTTTGCCCGCACAGTACACTATTTCCGCAAGGTCAGCGGCACTGAGTTCTGGGATGGCGGGATTGCCTTCGACGGCGAATTGTCAGCCTATGCCGCTCGCCTCACGTAAGAGTCAATTGCCTCGCTGAACTGATAAGCAGCGGAGGTGTTCATGAAATCCAAGTGGGCGGAAGCCGACTTGCGTCACTGACAATTGGATAAGGCAGAAAATATGGAATTCGTTCTCTTTGTGCCGCAGATACGAACATCGTTCGAAAGGTTGGTTTCAACTGCGCTGGCTGCCGAGCAGGCCGGTTTCGTTGGCATGACGGGCATGGACCATATTGAAGCGCCCGGCAGCGTTGGCCAGCCGAACTTCGAGACAACCACGGTGAACACCTGGATCGCTGCCCGCACGACCCGGCTGAAGGTCGGCTCGCTGATCACCTGCGATGCATTCCGCCACCCGGTCATGCTGGCGCACCACGCCGTCACGCTCGATCACGCGTCGAATGGACGTTTTGAGCTCGGTATTGGCTGGGGCTCGTGGGCGCCGGATTTCGAGAAGTTCGGCATCGAACCGGCCCAACCGCGTGATCGCGTTGCGCGTCTGGGCGAGACGCTTGAAGTGCTGAAGGCACTCTGGTCCGGCGAGAGTGTCGACTATGATGGGCAGTTTCACAAGCTGCGCAGCGCCGTGCTGGCACCTAAGCCCCTGGGCAAGATTCCGATCCTGATCGGCGGTTCGGGGCCGAAGACCCTGGCACTCGTGCGCCAGCATGCCGACTGGTGGAACCTCGACACGCGCTACAAGGACAAGTTCCAGGGCCAGGCGTTCGAGGATCTGCGCGCCCAGATCGGTACGGCCCGCATCTCGGTCCAGCAGAAGGTAGGCCATGTTGCGCCCGGCGCGGACCGCGAGGAAGTGGCTGAAAAGAGCAAACGGCGATTTGGCCGGAGCGGGGTGCGTCTCGGCACTGGACCTGAGCTCGTCGATTACTTCGCCGAATTGGCAAGCCGGGGGGTGGAGCGTGTTTACGCTTGGCTATCGGACTATTCCACGCCCGGTGCGCTGGAGCAATTCGGCGAAGAAGTGATCGCGCCGATGAGTGTGAAATAGAAATGCGCATCCGAAATGGCCGTCCCGCTGAAACTACTGCACACTACCCGATAAGGCGCTCGATGAGCAAGGTTTTGCCGCTGACGAGCCATGCTTCATCTCATGGATGGGCGTCACACAGTATCTGACCAGGGATGCCATCCGCGAGACCTTGCGGTGGGCGGGCGAACGACCCGAAGGATCGGAAATCGTCCTGACGATTGTGGAGCCGGGTGGCAGGCAGACACAGCGTTCTGGGCGAAATATCGTGGATTACACTTCGTATATCTCGTTGGAAGAAATGACAGATATGCTGCGTCAAGCTGGGTTCAGCCATATTGCACCGCTTACCCTGGAAGCTGCGGACGAATTCTTCAAGGGCAGGACAGATGGTCTGACCGCACCCGAATTCTGCCGTTCGGTCGCTGCGATTGTCTGATGCTGGTGCAGGCGCTGGAAGAAATCGCCGTCGGCTATCCCGAAGCCAGCCTATTTCAGCTCGCACCCCCGAACTTTGGTTTCCGCTTCTCCCGCAGCGCCGCGATACCCTCGCGGTGATCGGCGCTGCGCACGCTCAAGGATTCCATCGCGATCCCGGCGTCCATCACCGCATGGGCGATGCGCTTGAGTTCGAGGTTGGTCAGCACCTTGGTCATGCGGATCGCCCCCATCGCGCCGCCCAGCAGCTTCTGGCAAAAGGCATCGACCGCCGCGTCGAGCTCACCCGCCGGCACGCAGTGGTTGACCAGCCCGATCTCGGCGGCCTGCTTTGCGGTCAGTAGCTCGCCGGTGAAGAGATATTCCTTCGCGCGGGCAAGGCCGATGCGCTGCGCCCAGATCACCGCACCGCCATCGCCCGCGACCAGACCGATGCCGACATGCGGATCGCCGATCTTGGCTCCTTCGGCGGCGAAGATGATATCGCAGAGCAGGGCAATGGTGGCACCAAGGCCGACCGCATGGCCGTTCAGCCGGCAGACGATCGGCTTGTCGATATCGAGCAGCATGAAGACGATGCGCTTGGCCATCCGCGCTTCGTGATCGAACAGATGCGGGTTCTCGGCAGAGCGGGCGATATGGTCCATATCGCCGCCCGCCGAAAAAGCGCGGCCTGCGCCGGTCAGCAACAACAGGTCGGAATCGGGATCGCCCTGCGCAAACCACAGCGCCTCGACCAGCTCGTCATGCAGCTCGAGACTGACCGCGTTGAGCGCTTCTGGACGATTGAGCGTGATCTTCAGCATCCGGCCTTCGCGGGACATCAGGATGGAGTTGAGCTTGGGCAGCGGGGGCGGGGTATCGGTCAATCTGCGAATCCAGTTCAGCTACAGGGTTACATACCGGACACCGTGTCACCCTGTTTCCTACAGGGGATTATAAACAGTGCCAATATGTTGCCTGAAAGGGTGACAGGTGACACATTTTCAACATCAGCGTCATTTTTCACCTTTCAATGCGCCAGCGAAGGCGCGTCTGCGCCGGGATATTTGCAGATGACGGCGATGTAGGAAAATGGATTTAGGCCGCCAGCAATTCACGCACCAATGAAGGTCTGCGCGCGATCATTGCGAGAAGCACTTGCGCCGGGCCGGTCGGCTGTCTGCGACCATGCTCCCAGTTGAGCAGCGTCCCTTTGGCTACGCCAATGCTTTTGGCGAACTGGCTTTGCGACAGGCCGGTGGAGGCACGGATCGCGGCGACATCGACGATGGGCACTTCGATGTGGTGGACGACAGCCCCGGCGCTGCGCCCTTCGGCAAAGGCCAGTGCTTCATTCAGGCCCCGCTTGATCCGGTCATAGGCTTCGCTCATTTGTTGCCTACGCCTCCAGCTCCATTGGATACTCATCATAGGTTTGGCCATGCAATTCGCGCCCGGCAGATTTCTTGTTCCTTCCACCCCATTGTTTGAAGAAAAAGGCGACATTGTCACGACGACAAGCCCGGTGAAGTTCATCTACCCATTCAGGCTCGACAGGTCGCGATCTCGGACCAGATTCCCCGCCGACAATTGCCCAATGAATCTTCGCCAAATCTACATCGCCTATGGCACCAATCAACGGCTCAAACGAAACAAACAAAGTCATCCCGTCGATCTTCGCCAAATTCTCAATACGATCAATTACTTCTCTGCTTTCGACTGACGTGCCGACCCACACGTGATTGAGGCGCTTGAGCATTCCCGCATTGAACATTGCTGCCATGCGCTCAGGGCGTTTGGTCAACACTTGAAAATGATGCTGCGGGCAAGCTGAACCGCCCCGGGATTGTCGGAGGCCCCAACTCCTGAGAGGAAGGGCCTACTATGAGCAAGACAACCAACAAGTTCGCACCGGAGGTTCGCCATCGGGCGGTCCGCATGGTGCTGGATC
>JAHFPT010000236.1 GCA_023266625.1 Novosphingobium sp.
GTAGCCGCCGCCGCCACCGCCGCCGTATCCCTTGCGACCGCCGTATCCCTTGCCTCTGCCGTAGCCTTTGTCGCCGTAAGTCTTGCTCAACCAAGCGGCCAGAGCGCTCACCGCACCCACACCCATCGCCGCAAGCTTGGCCCCCCCTGAATTAATTAATGCCATGGTGCCAACAATGGTTACACCAGCTGGGCCGGTATTCACAAAGTTACCACCCGTGGAAATCTGGCAACCAACCCCTCCCTCACTCAAGACATTTTGACTTCCTTTGGTATAAACATTGCCCGATTCGATGGAAATCGTACCATCCACCATTGTTACTACGCTGCTTCCAACCTTCAGGGTAAGCTTTGTCTCCGATTCTATCAGGATTTCTCCTTTTACTTTTATCTTCATATCTCCGTGGACATAAACGTCGTCGTTCCCGCCGATCCACGTAGTCCGATTCCATCCGACATCGATGGATCGATTGTGCCCGACATGATGGGATTCGTTGTACTGAATTCGGGTGTTCATGTCTTTCTGGGCGTACAGGAAAAACTCTTCCTCGCCGGCCTTGTCCTCGAAGCGTATCTCGTTGATGCCCTTGTCGTAGGGGTAGACCTTCTTTTTCGCCTCCGAAGGCTTCTTTTCTTTATAGGTCTTGGACAGCCAGCCCGAGACCGTTTTATACGCGGGCAGGGGGTAAACCGGCATATGTTCTTCGTTGAACAGCCGCCCAACGATGACCGGCCGGTCGGGATCGCCATTGATGAAATCGACCAGCACTTCGTGCCCGACGCGCGGCAGGATGATGTTCCCCAGCCCGCCGGTCTGCGACACGCGCATCCAGCAGCTCGAGTTATCGTCGTATTTGCCGTCGCGATCCCAATGGAACTGGACTTTGACCCGGCCATATTTGTCGCAATAGATTTCCTCACCTGCCGGGCCGGTAACGATTGCCGTTTCCGGCCCCAGCACGATCGGCCGGGGCCTGGTCTGCGGCACTTTCCATATCGTCTTTGCCGGGATAGCTTCGAACTGGACAATATGTCCGCTGCCGCCGGTGTTCGATCCATTAGCTTCCGCCGTGACGCTATGCCGACAAGAAGTCAGCACATAGTCGCCGTCGAACCGCTTGTAATTGGTCAGGGTGAACTTCTCGCCCACCGCCAGAGCGCCATTCCGGCTGACGCCCCGGTAACTTCGCCGGTTGGCGCGCCGGGCGGCGAGGCTGGTTTCGCTGAGTGTCTTGCCTTCCGCTTCGACATAGAATCTGCCTGGATAGTTATAGACTTCGATTTCGTCGCCAGGGTGTTCTTGTTCATCTTTGGTCGCGACCAGCATCGGCCGGTTGGGCTTCTGGAAATCGAAATCGCTCAGCGTTGCCATCGCTTCGCCGCCAGTGGTTACATGCTCGCGCCAATCCTGGACAAAGGCACCCGACGAATCGAACCGGTTGAGCGAATCGACGTTGAAAACCGTACTGCTCATCGGCACATAGGCGAGCGACTTTACCTTCCCGGGCGCATGCGCACCGGGGGAATCGCACAGCACCAGCTCATGATCCTGCTCGGTGTGGCGATAATAATAATAAATGCCTTCTTCTTCCATCAGCCGGCAGACAAAGCCGAAGTCGCTTTCGCCGTATTGTACGCAATAGGGTCGCTGGCGTTTGCCTCCCTTGAGCTTGTCCAGGTCCTTCGCGATCCCGCAATCCTCCAGCATTTTCTGAATGATCTGCCTGACGGGTTGGTTCTGGAATATCCTGAAATTGCGCCCTTGCTCGTGCAGCCAAGCCTTGGGGCGCAGGGTCAGGCGGTAAATGGCGTAAATGTCTCTCTTATCAATGTCTCTCTTATTTACCTCTTCTTCATTTTCCTCAAGAAGCTCGCCATCGACGAGAATCCCGTGGAAATGGCGCAGAACCTCATCGTCTTCCTTGATGGTAACGACGGCTGGCTTGCCCAGATGGGGTAACAGATCGATCTGGCCGTGTTCCGAACGCATATCGATTTTAAGCTCGAACGGCTTGCTGAGATGTTCAGACGAATCGAGACTGATCAGCGTCAGCTGAGCGCCAGCAATAACGATCGACAGACTGGGTTTGCTTGCCTGGTCGTACGGCATTCAGACTTACCTTTCCCAGACGACAATTGCGCCAGCTTGTCCGGATGCTCGAATTGAGACTGTACCGGAAGCTGGCAATGTTGCTCGCTAGAATTGTCATTTGCTACCATGGCCTTGAAGATTTACAAAGAGACGTTGCAACGCGCTCGCATCTGAGCGAGAATTTGCAGCATTCTGGGGCAGAGCCATGGTCAAATTGCCGCTTAACAGTTCGTGGCCAAGCCGACACCCAGCCGACACAGGGCGTGCTTCTTGCCAAAGCGCCGGAAAGATCCGTTCACATGCAAATAGACGTTGAAGCACTGATCGCTCCCCTTTCCGACGATATGCCCGCAGGTCCGGACCTAAGCTATGACCCGGCCCGGCAGATCATCGAATCGGCCTTCGAAAAATCCGTCAGCGATGATGGCGTGGGGGAGACGGAAATCGATTGGGAGGCCACGATCGGTCTCATTCTGGAACAGGCCGCTGTGACACGGGACGTATGGCTGCCCGTCTATCTGATGCGGGCGGGGGCGAAGACGGGGCGGCTCGACACGGTCGAGGGCGGCGCAAATCTGCTGGCGGGCCTGCTCGATTCCCTGTGGGATACCGTTCATCCCCAGCTCGACGAATATGGCTTTCAAGGACGCAAGGCCCCTTGCGAATCGCTTACCAGGATCGGCGAGTTTCTGGCGCCGATGCGCAGTGTCATCCTGCTCGAACACCCACGGCTCGGGCGCTATAGCGGTGCCGATTTCGAACGGTTCCGGGACAACGGGGACGCAGAGGACGGCTATGGCATGTTCCGCGCCCTGCTTGAGGAAACCGGCGACGAACAGCTTCAGGAGGTCGTTGATCGCATTGCCGGGATCGGCGACGCGGTCCGCCGCGCCGATGCGGTGCTGACGGCAAATTCCGGCGAAGACACCGGCACTAATTTTCAAACCACCTTCGAAGCACTCGCTCTTATCCGCAAAAACGTCGTTTCCTTCATGAAGACGCCGACAGCAGCGGCGGAAGAGGGTGATGCCGAATCGAGTGGGTCCGGAAATGGCAGCGGCGAAAAGCCGCCGACAGGCAGCTTTGGCGGTGCGGTAAATTCGCGCGATGACGTGTTGCGCGCGCTCGATGCGATTACCGCCTACTATCAAAGGAAGGAGCCTGGGAGTCCGGTACCATTCGCCTTGCGTCGCGCACGCGATTGGGTTAGCCTCGATTTTCTGTCGGTCCTCGAAGACATTGCGCCCAATAGTTTGGAAGAGGCGCGGCGGGTGCTGATGAACGGTCGCAGCAGTGGTGGTTCGGATGACTGGTCGTCGAGCAGCGACGACAGTTAGTCATCTGATGGCAATGAGTGGACGGACCCAGTGCTGACTCCTCAAGTTGAGTTGTGGAGCAGGCAGTTGGTTCCAGTATTGCGCGAAGGGGATTATCGTGGCGAAAAGCGGTCAGCGCTTCATCAAGGAAAACCGGGCACCCCGGGTGCATATCGAATATGAAGTCGAAACCTTCGGCTCGATGCAAAAGGTCTCGCTGCCGTTCGTGATGGGCGTCTTGTCCGATCTGTCGGGCAAAAGCCTCGTCGAAAAGAAGGCGATGAACGACCGCGATTTCGTCGAATTCGACATGGACAATTTCGAACAGCGCATGGCGGCAATTGCACCGCGCGCTGCGTTCAATGTCGACAACTCGCTCACCGGTGAAGGCAAGCTTTCGGTCGACATGACTTTCAACTCCGTCGAGGATTTCTCACCCGGAGCGGTGGCGAAAAAGGTTCCGGCGCTGGCCAAGCTGCTTGAGGCGCGTCAGGAACTGAACGACCTCATGCTTTATATGGACGGCAAGGACGGCGCACAGGCGCTGCTCGACAAGGTCCTGAAGGATCCGGAATTGATGAAGGCACTGGCTGCGGCAAAGCCGGTCGAGGATCCGGCCCCAGAAGCCGGCAGCGAATAACGCAAATAGCGAAGGGAAGACCGGACGATGGCGAAAGAACCGCTCCAGCAATCTGGGGTTGCAACGGAAACGGCCTTCGCGCCTGATGATTTTTCGGCCCTGTTGCAAAAGGAATTCAAGCCCACCGACGATGCGCGCGCCAGCCGCATCGAACTGGCGGTGCAAACGCTGGCGCAGCAGGCCCTGGCTGACACCAATGTCATCGGCGACGATGTTTTCCTCACGCTCGATGCCATTCGCTCGGCGCTGGACAAAAAGCTCACCGACCAGGTCAACACGATCATCCATCATGCCGAATTCCAGCAGCTCGAAAGTGCCTGGCGCGGGCTGCAATATCTGGTGATGAACACCTCGACCGGCAAGGATCTCAAGATCCGCGTGCTCAATGTCGGCAAGAACGAAGCGCGCAAGATGTTCCGCCAGTTCCGCGATGCCGCCTGGGACCAGAGCCCGTTGTTCAAGAAGGTCTATGAATCGGAATTCGGCCAGCTTGGCGGCCAGCCCTATGGCGCGCTGGTCTGCGATTATGCCTTCGATCATTCGGCACCCGATCTGGAAGTTATGAAGGGTCTCTCGAAAATCGGCGCGGCGGCCCATGCCCCGGTGATCGCGGCAGCGGCGCCCGGACTGATGGGCATGGAAAGCTGGCAGGAGCTGGCCAATCCGCGCGATCTCGGCAAGCTGTTCGACGCGACCGACTATGCCGCATGGCGCAGCTTCCGCGATACAAGCGACAGCCGTTATCTGGCGCTGACCATGCCGCGTTTCCTTGGCCGTCCAGTCTATGGCGCCAAGACCGAGCCGGTCGAGGAGTTCGATTTCGAAGAGGATACCGGCGGCGAGCACGACCAGCATCTGTGGGTCAACGCCGCCTATGCCATGGGCGTGCGGATTACCGAATCTTTCGCCACCTATGGGTGGGTCACGCGGATACGCGGCGTCGAATCGGGGGGCACAGTCGAAGGCTTGCCGACAGCAATGTTCCCGACCGACGATGGCGGGGTCGACATGAAATGCCCGACCGAGATCGCCATTTCGGACCGGCGCGAGGCGGAATTGTCCAAATCGGGCATGATGGCGCTGATCCACCGCAAGAACACCGATCAGGCGACCTTCATCGGTGGCCAGACGGTGCATAATCCGGCGTCCTATGTCGATCCGAACGCGACCGCCAACGCCAATCTGTCGGCGCGGCTGCCCTATATCTTCGCCAGCTGCCGCTTTGCGCATTATCTCAAATGCATGGTCCGCGACTGGGTCGGCGGCACCCGCGAGGCGTCGCAGATCGAGCGGGATCTGTCCAACTGGATCAATCTCTATGTCGACGGCAACCCAGAGAATTCAGGCGAAGAGACCAAAGCACAGCGTCCGCTCAAGGACGCCAAGATTGAAATCATCCCCGACGAAGAAAACCCGGGATATTACAAGGGCAAATTCCTGATGGTGCCGCATTACCAGCTTGAAGGCATGGATGTGGCGCTGAGCATGGTATCAAGACTGCCGAAGAGCGGTTAGCAATACAAAGAAATCTCGTCGCAATGATTGCAATGGTCTAATCTAAGGAGATGAACAATGGCTTCCGATTATCTACTCGAGATCGAAGGAATCAAGGGCGATTCAGCAGATTCGAAGCACAAAGGGACGATAGAAGTGCAGAGCTTCTCCTGGGGTGCATCGAATATGGGCAGCAGCGGTAGTGGCGGCGGTGGCGGAGCTGGAAAAGTATCGATCCAGGATTTCCATTTCACCGCGCCTGTCAGTTCAGCATCGCCAAATCTATTCCTTAGGTGTGCAGATGGCAAGCATATCAAGAAGGCCGTTCTGTTCGCGCGCAAACAGGGCGGAGAACAGCATGACTATTATAAAGTCACTTTGGAAGATTTGATCGTGTCTTCATATCAAACGGGCGGGCATGACGGAAGCGGTTCGATCCCAACAGACCAAGTTAGCATTAATGCCGTCAGGTGGAAATTAGAATTTGCGCCGCAAAAGCCAGATGGGACAGTCGGCACATTCGTCTCAGGTGGTTGGGACATATCGCAAAACAAGGCGCAGTAGTAAGAATTGTTTATGCTCGATTGGATTGCGCCGCGCCCATGCGGGCGTCTGCAGCATGCATTCAGGCGAGTAGGTGCGATTGTTCCGTGCTTGGCCCAGCTGTGTGGCCTATCGCGCGACTGGTCGGTGCCGTCGGGCACATGTGAACGCTGCCGTGCGCGAATTGGTTGCGGTGAAGCGCGGCAGGCGCGCGCACGGGCGGCAACACAGGCAAGTCGCGGATTGGTCCGCGTTGTAAACTCAGGGCAAGAATATGGTCACTGGCGCGGCACTTGAAGTTGACCACGAGGCAGGGTTCATCGCCGAACAGTGTTCGGCGTATCGCTGCCCAGTGGGCGTGAGCATGACCAATGGCTAGCGCACCCAACCAAAGCGGTGTCGGCAAGGATTGCATTCTCACCTTCGAGAATTTCATCACCGGTGAATGCCAAGATGCGGATGCGAAAATCAAGGATGGTGTGGAACTGCGTGGTTTTGCCTGGGGGGTGAAGACCAATCGCGAGGCCGGCAGAGGGCAGGCTACCGGTCGGCGGCAATACGAGAGCCTCCACTGCACAGCTGGTGTCAGCAAAGCCTCGCCGCAGATATTCCAGGCTTGCTTCGAGAACCAGCGGATCAGGAGCGCGGTGCTGCATGTCCGCAAGCAAGGCGCACTCGATAGTTCCGGCAAGAGCCAGGGAGAATATTACACCCTCACGCTCAAGCAAGTGGCGGTGACGTCCTACAGATCGACAATTGAATCGGTGTCAGAAAGTCCCATTCCAGTCGATGAATTCCAGCTCAACTTCGCGGAAATTGAATTTACCTATCTTCCGCAGACTGCGTCGGGCGGTCTTGGTGGAGCGGTTTCGGCCAGTGACAGCCTGAGGAATCCCGTAATATAGGCTGTGAATGAAACAGGATACCGGAATAGTGGCGACAGCAGACACATTATTGCGCGAAGGCGATCTTGCGGGCGCGCGTGCCGCGCTGGTGGAGACCGTCCGCGCGCATCCCGCCGACGAGCAGGCGCGGATGTTCCTGTTTCAGCTGCTGGCGGTGCTGGGCGAGTGGGACAAGGCGCGCAGCCAATTGCAGGCGCTGGCGCAGCTTTCGCCCGAGGCGCAGATGCTGTCGGCCGCCTATGGCCAGGTGCTCGCCGCCGAGGCTGAGCGCCGCGCAGTGTTTGCCGGCGAAAAGCGCATCGATGTACTCGCCAATCCCGGCGAATGGGCGGCGGGGCTCGCCGAGGCAATCCAGTTGCTGGCGAAGGGCGAGACCGATGCAGGCCTCGCCGCGCGCGATG
>JAHFPT010000237.1 GCA_023266625.1 Novosphingobium sp.
CAGCCGCGATCCCGAGAAGCGCGCCCGTGGTGTGGCAGCGGTCGAGGAGGCAGGCGGAAGAGCGATCGGCGTCCAGCTCGACGTCCGCGATCCGGAGGCGGTCAAGGCCTGCTTCGATGAAGTCGAGGACGCGTTCGGTCCCGTCACGCAGCTCATCAACAATGCAGCGGGGAACCTCGCCGGGGCCTCCGAAGACTTTAGCCTCAACGCATGGCGGGCAGTGACCGGGATCGTCCTCGACGGGACGTGGATATGTTCCACCGAATTCGCCCGGCGCCGTATCGCCGACAACGTCGGCGGCGCCATCGTGAATATCGGCGCGACCTACGCCTGGACCGGGGGCCCTGGCACAAGCCCCTCGGCCGCCGCCAAGGCCGGGATCACCAACCTCACCCAGAGCCTCGCCGTGGAATGGGCACCCTACGACATCCGGGTGAACTGCATTGCCCCCGGCCTGTTTCCCCACGCCGACCGGGCCCAGCACCTGCGCAATGTCGATGCCGGCAAGACCGACCTCGAAAACCGCCAACCAGCACTTCGTAGCGGCGAGGTCCACGAGCTGGGTTGGGCGGCTGCATACCTCTGCTCCGATTTCGCTGCGTTCTGTTCGGGCCACACTTTCGTGCTCGACGGCGCCAACTGGCTGCGCCGCAGTTTGCGCATGCCTGTCTTCGAGCCGGTTCGAACCTGGCTGCCGCCTAGGGACAAATAGCTTCAGGGGCGGTGTCAAGCTGAAGCGCAACACTGCTGATTTCGGTGACAGTGTACTAATTTGACTCCTCCTGCTCAGCAGTGTTGCGCTTCAGGTTGACACCGCCTGGATGCAGATGATCGCCGAACTGGGATTCACCGGCTTCGCGATGCGCCGCCAGTCTCGGAAAACCCGACGCACCAAGTCCGCTATTGCATGATAGTGTGGTGATATCACTGTGCGCTCGCAATACACTTTCCTCGCCGCCCAGCCCTTCCCACACCCTCGACAGCCAGTTACACGCGGCACAATGCCCCCCAACTCCCCGCCCATCACCCCCGCTGGTATGGCCGCCCTGCGCGCGCGCTATGATCACCTCCTCGGCAGCGAGCGCCCGGCGATTGTCGAGGTGGTTAGCTGGGCGGCGGGCAATGGCGACCGCTCGGAAAACGGCGACTATATCTATGGCCGCAAGCGCATGCGCGAGATCGACCGCGAGCTGGCGCACCTCGCCCGGCGGATGAAAGCGCTGCGGGTGGTCGATCCCGCCCGGCAGGAGGACCGCAGCCACGTCCGCTTTGGCGCGATTGTGACGATCACGGATGAAGACGACAACCAGCGCACCCTCACCATCGTAGGCGATGACGAGCAGGATGCCAGCACAGGCCTGATCGGCTGGAGCGCGCCGCTGGCCCGGGCGCTGCGCGGGGCGGGCATCGGCGATCTTCGGCGCGTGGTGCTGCCCGGCGGCGAGAAGGAATGGGAAGTTGTGGCGCTGAGCTACCCGGTGTAGCTGAACTGCAATAATCGGGAGCTGCCGCTTGTCGCGGACCACACAACAGATACGTTATCTCGGCGCAGCCATTCTGGCCCTCGCCGCAACGCCCGCTTTGGCGCGCGACAGCCTCGGCATGTTCGAGAGCTGGGGCGCGTTCCGCGACGCCCCAGGGCAGGCAGACGGGCCACGCTGCTACGCCATCGCCAAGGCCATGCCGAGCCAGATGCACCGCGACTACCGGCCCTACGCCGACATCGCCACCTGGCCGCGCCGGCAGGTGCGCGGCCAGATCCACTTCCGCCTGTCGCGCCGCCTGGCTCCCGGCGGCAAGATCGTCCTCAGCATCGGCGAGCAGCGCTTCACCCTCACTGGCGGCGGCGGCGACGGCTGGGCGGCAGACCGGCGGATGGATGCGGCGATTGTTGCCGCGATGCGCTCAGCGCAAAGCATGACTGTGAGCGCGCGCGATGCGGTGGGCCGGGGCTTTTCGAATAGATGGCCCCTGGCGGGCGCGGCAACGGCAATGGATGCGGCGGCGATTGGCTGTGCCGGGGTGCGGTGAGGTCGGCGCGACATCCTTCGACAAGCTCAGGATGAGCGGATGTTGTACATATTTCCTTCTCCCAAACCCCGCTCAGCCTGAGCTTGTCGAAGGCCACGCGCAACGCCAGCCTTCCCACCAGCCTCCACTACTCCTATATGCGCCGCTCCCATGGCCGACACCAACCTCATGCAAATCCCCGGACACATCGATCCCCTCCCCGTCCCGCGTCCAAATCTGGTCGATGGCGTTACCCCGCGCGAGGATGGCCGCGTCGATCTCATCGGTCTGCCCCGCACCCAAATCGCCGCGATGCTGACCGAAGCCGGTCTTGACGCAAAGGCAGCCAAGTTGCGCGCCAAGCAGGTGTTCCACTGGCTCTATCATCGCGGCGTCACCGAGTTCGAAGCGATGACCGACATCGCCAAGGCCATGCGGCCCTGGCTGGCGGAGCGCTTCGTTATTGGTCGCCCGGAGATTGTCGAGGCGCAGGTTTCCACCGATGGCACCCGCAAATGGCTGCTGCGCACCGCCGATGCCCACGATTTCGAGATGGTCTTCATCCCCGACGAGACACGCGGCACGCTGTGCGTGTCCAGCCAGGTCGGCTGCACGCTTAATTGCACCTTCTGCCACACCGGCACGATGCGGCTGGTGCGCAATCTGACGCCGGGCGAGATCGTCGGCCAGGTGATGCTGGCGCGCGATGCGCTGGGCGAATGGCCGAATGCGTCCACCCCGTCGTCCCCGCGAACGCGGGGACCGCTGGCCGCATCACTCGAGGTCGGAGTGAAGCCGCCAGCGGTCCCGGATCAAGTCCGGGATGACGAGGACGAGGATGAGGATGACGACGAGGCAGGGCAATACACTTCCAATGGCCGCCTGCTCACCAATATCGTCATGATGGGCATGGGCGAGCCGCTGTATAATTTCGACAATGTCCGCGATGCGCTCCGCCTGGTGATGGACGGCGATGGCCTCGGCCTCTCGCGCCGCCGTATCACCCTCTCGACCAGCGGCGTAGTGCCGATGATGGCACGCTGCGGCACCGAGATCGGCGTCAATCTTGCGGTTTCGCTGCATGCCGTGACCAAGCAAGTGCGCGACGAGATCGTGCCGATCAACCGGAAATACGGCATCGAGGAACTGCTGGCAGCCTGCGCCGCCTATCCCCGCTCTTCCAACGCGCGGCGGATCACCTTCGAATATGTCATGCTCAAGGACAAGAACGACAGCGACGAGGATGCCCGCGAGCTGGTCCGGCTGATCAAGCTCTACAAGCTCCCGGCCAAGGTCAATCTGATCCCGTTCAACCCCTGGCCCGGCACGTCCTATGAATGTTCGGAACCCGCGCGCATCCGTCGCTTCTCGGAAATCGTCTTCGAAGCCGGCATCAGCGCCCCGGTGCGCACCCCGCGCGGGCGCGATATCGATGCCGCCTGCGGCCAGTTGAAGACCTCCGCCGAAAAGAAGAGCCGGGCTGAGCTGGACCGGCTCTATGCGGAAAAGCAGGCGGCGCTGGGTTAGTAGCGTTTAGAATGAAATCGAATCAAACCCAAACCCGCTCACCCTGAGCTTGTCGAAGGGTTGCACTTTACTTCGTGCCACACATTCAGCCTCACGAAGAAAAACAGCCCTTCGACAAGCTCAGGGTGAGCGGTGAGGGGGATACCGCAGTGCATCAATCTGAAACGGAAAGGCTCTTGGCGAAGGGTTCAAGTTCAGCCCCCAGCGCAATTGTCACCACCCTGCCCCCTACCCAGACCGCGCCATCGGCATCAATCGAGCAATGCACCCGGCCATCCGCCCCGGTCATGCGGCCCTGCGCGGCGATGTAGCTTCCCTGGGCGAGGCCGCTGGCGAAAAGATGCATCGCCACTCCTGCATTGAGACTTCCCGTAACCGGGTCTTCGGCGCGTTGTCCGCGTCCTCTAGGAACGAAGGCGCGAACCTCCCAATCAGCCTCACCACTGGTGCCGTGCGGCCCGACGAGGCCAATCGCGCCGTCGCCTCGGGCTGCGGGTTCGGCTGCGAGAACGTCTGCGGCGCTGCGCAGGCGCAGCAGCTGCCATTCGGGACCGTTCCAAACGTGCACAGCCTCGACGATTGATTCAGGCACAACACCGGCCAATTGCTCTGCTGACTTGCGCTCGTCGTCTGTCAGCGGTCCAGAGCGGATCAGGGGCGGTGCCTTGAACGCCAGCAATTCGCTATCCTGCCGAATCTCGACCAGCCCGACCCCACATTCCTGGACTATCCGGTCCTTCCGCTTCGGCAAGCGGCCCGCCGAAAGCCAGGCGTGGCACGAACCCAGCGTCGGATGCCCGGCGAATGGAAGTTCACCCGCAGGATAGAATATCCGCACCCGGTAATCCGCCTCCGGTTCGGTCGGCGGCAACAGAAAGGTGGTCTCAGAAAAGCCGAGCCAGCGAGTCAGCGCCAGCATCGCCGCGCTATCCAGCCCCTCGCCGCCATGCACCACGCCGAGCGGATTGCCAGCCAGGGGCCGCGCACCAAACACATCGATCAGATCAAGTTTCAACAGTCACCTCCAAAGATCTGCTCCGCCCTATCCGGATTCGCGCCAGCGAGAGCATGAATCGGTGTTTTATCGCCATAATGCAACGCTTCGCCGCGCAATCAGCATTCCAACGAAGTGTTCATCTGAGGTTGTGAAACAATTGGCGAAGCTCTGCGTTGACAAAGGTTCACTGTAACCGCGAACAGAAGAGGTTCCCATGCGCAAGACAATCCTGGCTGCAACACTCGCCGCCATCGCCCTGCCCGCCGCTCCGGCGCTGGCCGATCACAATCACGGCTGGCGCGGCGATCGCGGCTATGGCCGTGAATATCACCGCACCGACAACGGTATCCGCTACTGGCAGGGCGACAATGGCCGCTATTATTGCCGCCGCCCGAACGGCACCACCGGCATGCTGATCGGCGGTGTCGCCGGCGCGCTGATCGGGCGCAGCATCGACACGCGCGGCGACCGGGCTGTCGGCACCATCCTTGGCGCGGCAGGCGGTGCCCTGATCGGCCTCGAGGTCGAGCGCAGCTCGGCCCGCTGCCGCTGACAATTTGGTGACGCAGTTCCTCCCCATTTTTGCGAAGCACAAATGGGGAGGTGGCAGCGCGAAGCGCTGACGGAGGGGTATATCCGGTGCGTCAAGACCCCTCCACCACCGGGCTGCGCCCGGCGGTCCCCCTCCCCATTTGCGCTATGCGAAAATGGAGAGGAGCTTTGCAATCGACGACTGCCCCATTCCCAAACCCGCCGCGCTGTGCTTGGCTGCGCTCATGCCTCCAGCAGTTCTCGTCACCGGCGGTGCCCGGCGCATCGGCGGTGCCATCGCCCGGGCCTTTGGCATGGCCGGGTGGCATGTCGTCATCCACCACCGCGATTCGCATGACGAGGCCGAGGCCCTGGCCGCTGCGCTCCCCTCAGCTGAAGTGGTCAGCTGCGATCTCGCCGATGGCGATGCCGCTGTCGCGATGATCGAAGAGCTGGCGGGTCGTCTTGATGACTGGCGGGTGCTGGTGGGCAATGCCTCGGTGTTCCGGCACGATGGCACCGGGCAGCTCGATCCGGCGATCTTCGCTGAGGCCATGGCCGTCAATGCCGCGACCCCGGTGCGCATGGCGCAGGCCTATCTTGCACAGGCCCGGGCGAACGGCGGCCGCCGGGTGATCCAGCTCACCGACCAGAAGCTGGTCAATCCCAACCCGGATTTCCTGTCCTACACCATGGCGAAACATGCATTGGGCGCGACCATCCCGATGATGGCGATGGCCAGCCAACATCCCGAGGACCGCATCTATGGCCTCGCTCCCGGTGCCAGCCTGCCCAGTTTCGACCAGCTGGATGCGGAGCACGAAGTTAGCGGGCGGCTCAATCTGCTGAAACGCCTGACCGCGCCGCAGGAACTGGCGGAAGCAGCGCTGTTCCTCAGCGCAGGCTGGCTGGCGAGCGGCGAGACGCTGATTGTCGATTCGGGGCTGCATCTGCTCGCCCAGCCGCGCGATGTGCTGTTCATGGCCAGAGGCAGCTCCGACCAATGAACGAGGCGTTTTTCGCCTCCATTGCCGTCGTCGCGCTCGCCGAAGTGGGTGACAAGACCATGCTGCTGGCCATCGTCCTTGCCGCGCGGCTGCGCGCACCCTGGCAGATCATCGCCGGGATATTCGCCGCGACCATCGCCAATCATTCACTGGCGGCGCTGCTCGGCCGCGAAGTAGCCGGGCTGGTCGATGCGCCCTGGTTCCGCACAGCAATCGCGCTGGGCTTCATCGCCATGGCAGCCTGGACACTGATTCCGGACAGGCTGGACGACGAGGATCAAGGCTTCAAGCACCGCGGCAGCGCCTTCGTGACGACGCTGGTCAGCTTCTTCCTCGTCGAAATGGGCGACAAGACGCAAGTGGCCACGATTGCGCTCGGCGCGCAGTACCACAGCGTTTTTACCGTCGCAGCGGGCACAACGCTGGGCATGATGCTGGTCAATGGTCCGGCGGTGTTCCTCGGCGAGGAGCTGGTCAAGCGCGTCACGCTCAAGGCGACCCGGATCGCCGCCGCACTGCTGTTCCTGCTGCTGGGCCTGTGGCAGCTGGCCGCCTTGGCCGGATGGTTGTGATCCGTCAAATTACTACCTTGCCTGACAGGCGCTATAGCATAAACACCCGCCCATGTGGCTGCTCGACAAGATGCTGGCAAAGCTGATCCGCGAGGGTCAGCTGGTGATTACCGACCATGACGGCACGGAATACCGCTACGGTGAAGCCCGGGCCGATCCCGTGCGCATCCGCCTGACCGACAAGCGCACCGCCTTCGACATTGCCAGGGATCCACGCCTGGGCGCGGGCGAGGCCTATATGGACGGGCGGCTGGTGGTCGAGCCGCCGCATGACATTCGCGACATGGTGCTGCTGGTGATGGGCAACGCCAACCGGCCGGGACGCAGGCTAGATGCGCCAAGCCGGGTGAAGCGGATGATCGACCGGATCGCCTCGCGGCTCGACCAGCTGAATGTCCGGTCGCGCTCAAGCGCCAATGTCGTCCACCACTATGGGCTGACCCGCCAGTTCTACGAGCTGTTCCTCGACGAGGACAGGATCTATTCGATGGCCTATTACCGCGATCCGGCTAATACGCTGGAACGCGCGCAGCTCGACAAAAAGGCGCTGATCGCGGCGAAGTTGCAGCTTGGCCCAGATATGCGCGTGCTCGATATCGGCTGCGGCTGGGGCGGATTCGGGCTCTATCTCAACCGCCATTTCGGCTGCGAAGTGCTCGGCGTCAGCCTCGCCCCCGATCAGGTCGCCTTCGCCAATGAACGCGCCGCAGCCGCCGGGGTCGCGGGCAAGGTCAGGTTT
>JAHFPT010000238.1 GCA_023266625.1 Novosphingobium sp.
TATCGCCACGTCCAGCCGACCACTCAGCGAAACCGCATTGGCCACGAGGGCTGCGACCTGCGCCTCATCGGTAGCATCGCTGGCTGCAAAACGGACATCGGCGCCGCCGCCCTGCAATTCTCTCTCCAATGCCGCGCCAGCCGCCTCGTTCAGATCGGAAAAGACCACAGCAGCCCCGGCAGTGGCCAGTTTACGGACGGTCGCCTCGCCGATGCCTGTCGCCCCCCCGGAAACCAGCGCGGTCTTGCCGGAGAATTGCCAGATCGCAGTGCTCATGCTGCCGGTGCCATCTGTGTTTCAATGGTAGGTATGGTCAAATGTGCTGCCCCGTCGGCATAGACCATCATGCCGGTTACATATTGCGTGTCATCGCTGCCCAGGAACACTGCCGCCCCGCCAATGTCGCGCAGCGGATCGCCAAGCCGCTTCATGCCGGTGACCGAGACTCGGAAGTCCACCTCTTCGGGGTTGCGCCGCCGGAAGGCCTGGAAACCGGGCGTGTCGGCATAGGGAACAAGCATGTTGGCGCGAACCGGCCCCCACTCGGCCGCCACTGAGCGCATCAACCCGTGACGGGCATGATAGGCAATCGTGTGATCGGCCCAGCCGCCTTCGGAATACCCACCTGCAGGCGAATATAGAAATATGATGCTGGAGTTGCCGCCCGCCCGCAGCGCCGCCTCGCAGGCTTGCAGCGCCATGAGCGAACGGATCACCAGCCTGTCCTCCGTCGCGCGCAGCCGGTCGACCGTGAGCCGGGATACCGAAACCCAGTCCTTCTCTTCGGGAATATCGGCAGCGCCAAGCACCAGGATATCGAGTGAAGCACCTGCGGCACCAACGATCGCCGCGCGATCGTCTGGATCGTTGGTTCCCGAAATCGCGATTGATCGCAGATTGGCACAGGGCTGCGCGGCAAGCGCGGCCTCATCGCCGAGCAATGTGACCGCTGCTCCCTCGGCGGCGTATCGCGCCGCGATCGCGAGCGTCAGCGAATCTTCTCCGATCACTACAGCGTTCTTGCCTGCCAGCCGGGTCATCGAATCACTGCCCTCCATTGTCCACGTTTCAGCCGCTACATCCGAAGCTCAGAGCTTGTCGGTCCAGGCCTCGGTCGAAGAATGAGTCCGGCGCAGATAGAATCCGCCGCCGCTGCCATCGAACGTCTGACCGGTGATGAACCGGGCCTCGTCGGTCACCAGGCCAAGCGCCAGGCTGCCGAGATCAAACTCCGGGTCTCCCGCGCGCTTCAGTGGGTTGCTGGCCTGGGAAAGCCGCGCGGCTTCGGGATTGGCGGCTTCATATTTCTCCCAGCTCTTCGATTTCGCGTAAGGGGCAATAACGTTGACGTTGATGTTGTAGCGCCCCCATTCATTCGCAGCGCTCCTCGTCAGCGCTTCGATCGCGGCTTTGGTGGCGGCATAGTCGCTGGTATTGACCGGAGCCTGCCACGCCCATCCAGAAGTCATGTTGACCACGCTGCCACCCCCTTGCTCGCGCATGATGGGAAAGGCGCGTTGCATCGCCCATTTTGACGCGAAGAACCCGCCATCGAGCGAGCGCTGGTAGTCTTCATCCGGCTTCACCATGATCGGCTTGACGGTCACCAGGCGCTGGGCATTGTTCACCAGCGCATCAACACGTCCAAAGTCCTTGATCGCCCTATCGATGACAGCTTCAACCTGTTCCTTAACGCCGACATCCGCCTGGACGAAGCAAACCTCGCCGCCCGCAGCGAGCTCGCGCAGCAAAGCTTCAGTTTCGGCTCCGGTATTGGCACGGCGGCCATTGAAGACCACCGTCGCGCCTTCCTTGACGAAGCGCTTGGCCGTTCCAAGTCCGATGCCGGCTGTTGCCCCGGTAACGACTGCAACCTTTCCGGCAAGTCTGCCCGCCATATCGTTTTCCCGCTCCCAACTTTGCCGCAGCCTGAATCATTCCGCGGCACTTTTACACATGTGATTATCGCATCGTTGCATGAAACCGACCCGCAAACCGATTAGATCATTGCCGATCTGGCAACACAAGAGGGCGATTCGAAAAAGTGTCAGCCCAGTGACTCACTGACCGGGACGCATTTGCCGGGTCGATGCAGAATTATGCGGAGTCCTGACCCTAGGTCACAATTCAGCGTTGACCGGCAAGACGCCACTCGCCAAGCGATTGCGCAAGCGATCATCATTCTGCGCGCAGAGCGCAGACCTGCCCAAGGAGCCATCGAGGTGGAAAACCGCATCCTGACAACCCATGTGGGCAGCTTGCCCCGCCCGGAATCCCTGCTCGCCATCATGCACGATCAAGCCGAGGGTCGGCCTTATGAGCCTGCCGCGCTGGAGGCCGAACTTGCCCGCGCCGTGAATGAGGTGGTTCTCCGCCAGGTCGAGCTCGGCATCGATCTTGTCAGCGACGGCGAGTTCTCCAAGCCCAGCTATGCGACCTATGTCAGCGACCGGCTCACCGGCTTCGGCGGCACCGGCAAGATCATGACTCCGGCCGACCTCAAGGAATTCAAGGATTTCAGCGCGCATCTGGTCAAGATCGGCGGCATCGTGCCCCGCGGCATCGGCTCATGCTGCCAGGGTCCGGTCAGCGTCAAGGACACCACCGCGCTGGAAACCGACCTGCGGATCATGAAGGATGCAGTCGCAGCGGCCAAGCCGGTCGGCGCCTTCCTCAATGCCGCCTCGCCCGGCATTGTCGCGATCTTCCAGAAAAACGAATACTATCCCAACGAAGAAGAATATATCGAAGCCGTGGCCGAAGCGATGCGGGTGGAATACGAAGCCATTGTCGCGGCGGGCTTCCAGCTCCAGATCGATAGTCCTGACCTCGCCATGGGCTGCCACTTCGCTTTCGCCAAAGAGCCGGTCGAGGTGTTTCTCAAGGTGATCGAGCGCAATGTCGAGGCGCTCAACCATGCGCTGCGCAACATTCCCGCCGACAAGGTGCGCATGCACCTGTGCTGGGGCAATTACGAAGGCCCGCACAATCACGACATTCCGCTGGAAAAGATCGTCTCGCGCGTGCTGAGCGCCAAGCCGCGCTATCTGCTGCTCGAAGGCGCCAATCCCCGCCATGGCCACGAATGGGCAGTGTTCCAGTCGGTAACGCTGCCAGACGACAAGGTGCTGGTGCCGGGCGTGATCGATTCCACATCGAACTTCATCGAGCACCCTGACGTCGTCGCCGACCGTATCCTTCGCTATGCCGATGTCGTCGGGCGTGACCGCGTGATGGCGGGATCGGATTGCGGCTTTTCCACTTTCTCCGGCTATCCCACGGTCTTCCCGGACATCGCCTGGCGCAAGCTGGAATCGATGGTCGAAGGCGCCAAGCGGGCAAGCGCCAAGCTCTGGGCGAAAGCCGCAGCCTGACATGAGTACCCAGAACCGCCCGCGCCGCAGCGCACTCTATTTTCCCGCCACCAATGCCAAGGCAATCGCCAAGGCGCGCAGCCTGCCGGCCGATATCGTCATCCTCGATCTTGAGGATTCGGTCGCGCCCGAACTGAAAGTGGAGGCCCGCGCGGCGGCGCTGGCGGCGGTCAAGGAAGGTGGCTTCGGCAACCGCGAAGTGGCGATCCGCGCCAACGCGCTCGATACCGAATGGGGCCTGGACGACCTCGCCGCCATCGCCACCTCAGGAGCCGATGCCGTGCTGGTGCCCAAGATTTCCTCGCCGCAGGATATCGAAACCTGCCAGGCCACGCTCGCTGCCGCACCCCAGGCGATGCAGCTGTGGGCGATGATCGAAACCTGCCGCTGCATCCCGCAGCTGGACGCCATCGCCGCCATGGCCGCCACCACCCGGCTGTCGCTGTGGGTCATGGGAGTCAACGATCTGGCCAAGGAAATGCGCGCGCGCCTGACGCCGGAGCGCACGCCGTTCCTGCCCGTGCTGACCCTGGCCGTCGCGGCGGCCCGCGCGCATGGCGTTGCCATCCTCGACGGCGTCTGCAACGAATTCCGCGATGTCGAGGCCTTCCGCGCCGAGGCGGCACAGGGCGTGCTGTTCGGCTTCGACGGCAAGAGCCTGATCCACCCCGACCAGATCGTCCCCTGCAACGAGGCCTTTTCGCCCGGCGAGGAGGAACTGCGCTGGGCCCGCGTGGTGATCGAGGCGTTCCAGCAGCCCGAAGCCCGGGGCAAGGGCGCAATCAAGGTCGAAGGCAAGATGGTGGAATTGCTGCACATGCACCAGGCCAAACAGCTCGTCGCCGTGGCGGACATGATTGCCGCCAGTAACGGCTGAAACCGGCCAGACGGCAACCAACAGTCAGGATCTCCCAGTGACCAGCACAGTGACCAGCAACCGCCGCTATACCATTTCCGTCATCCCCGGTGACGGGATCGGCAAGGAAGTGATGCCGGAGGGCATCCGCGTACTGGAAGCGGCCGCATCGCACTTCGGTTTTACCGTCGAACAGCAGTGGCACGACTTCGCCAGCTGCGATTATTACGCCGAGCATGGCCAGATGATGCCGGACGACTGGAAAGAGCGGATCGGGCGGCCCGATGCGATCTTCTTCGGCGCGGTGGGCTGGCCCGATACCGTGCCCGATCATATCTCGCTATGGCAGTCGCTGCTGCAATTCCGCCGCGAATACGACCAATATGTCAATCTGCGACCGGTGCGGCTGATGCCCGGAGTACCCTGCCCGCTCGCCGGACGCGAGCCTGGCGACATCGACTTCTGGGTGGTGCGAGAAAATACCGAGGGCGAATACAGCTCGGTCGGCGGCCACATGTTCCCCGGCACCGAGCGCGAGGTGGTCATCCAGGAGACGGTGATGACCCGCTTTGGCGTCGACCGCATCCTGCGCTTCGCCTTCGAACTGGCCAGCAAGCGCGAGCGCAAGCACGTGACCTCCGCAACCAAATCGAACGGCATCGCCATCACCATGCCCTTCTGGGATGCGCGGGTGGAAGACATCGCCAAAGACTATCCCGGCGTCACTCACGACAAATACCATATCGACATCCTCACCGCGCAATTCGTGCTGAACCCGCAGCGTTTCGACGTGGTCGTTGCCTCCAACCTGTTCGGCGATATCCTCTCGGACCTCGGCCCGGCCTGCACGGGGACGATCGGCATCGCGCCCTCGGGCAACCTCAATCCGAGCGGCACCCACCCCTCGCTGTTCGAGCCAGTCCACGGCTCGGCGCCCGACATCGCCGGGCTGGGCATTGCCAATCCGGTCGGACAGATCTGGTCGGCAGCGATGATGCTCGAGCACCTCGGAGAGGCCGAGGCAGCCGCCGCGATCATGCAGGCAATCGAGACGGTACTCGCCACGCCTGCCGGGCGCACTGCCGACCTCAAGGGAAGCGCCGATACGATCGAGGTCGGTAAGGCGATTGCGGCCGAAATCGGTTAGAGCGGGCAGAACAATGCTCTCAGTGTTCCAGTTCCGGAGCGGCCATGGCCTCCGGTGGTGGTCCGCCATATGCCCAGTCCAGCAGTTCTACGCTGTGGACCACCGGGACTCCGGTTCGCAGGGGCGAACTCGCTCCCCGACACTGCGTCCCGGAGAAGCTGCGGTTCATTGGCTTTACCGGCAGAGATTCCCCCGCTCCACACGCTGGGTAGAGGACGTTGGCTCTGTGCTCATTGGCTTGGATGAAGCTACTGCCTTCAATGCCGAATGGTGGAAATAATCAATGTGTTTTCAGCATGGGTAGCAGGGCGTTTCACACTGGCAGAAAAAGGTGATGCAATCCAATTTGATCACGCCTTTTTAGGCATCCTCTCCCAGACTTCAAAGGGCCGGTCCGGCAACGGATCGGCCCCCTTTTCTTGGCATGAGAGCTGGGATGTATGCATGAACTAAATGCCGTTCATCTACCGCGCTGGACTGGCGGCAGATCAATCTGACCAGCAACTATCCGTGGACTGATCCAACTGGGTCATCGTATGACTGCGCACACCGCAGCAAGCCACGGCGTTGAGATCGCATCAAAGTCCGTTCCATCCATCACTCGATGATTGGCCGCTTCCCGGTTTTCCCCGTCGGCTTCGGCTTCTTCAATAGCAGCGGCAGCAGCGCGAAGGCAAGCATTACCCAGGTGAGAACATAGAAATTGTCGAGGAAGGCGATCATCAGCGCCTGCCGACTGACCTCGCCATTGATCATTTGCATCACGCCGCTGCCGATACCGGGCAGCTGGTCGATTACGGCGGGCAGATCGAAGGATGGAATGCTGGTTGCGGTGACATGGCTGGCGATATCGGCATGGCTCGTCTGCTGGTTGCGCGAGAGCATGGTGACGAGTACCGAAATCCCGACCGAACCGCCAAAGCTGCGGAACAGCGTCGTCAGGCTCGATCCGTCAGGCCGCAGCTTCGGATCGAGCGTCGAGTAGGCGATGAGCTGCACCGGTGTGACGATAATGCCGAAGCCCAGCCCCTGGATAAAGGCAGCGAGCAGGATCGGCTCGCTACCCATGTCGAGCGACCAGCTAGTCATAGTCCAAGTGCCATAGGCAGCGATCAGACAGCCGACGAATACTATAACGCGAAAATCGAACTTGTTCACGAGATAGCCAGACAGCAAGGTGGTGCACATCACTCCGATCCCGCGGGGTGCCATCAGCAGGCCGGCATCCATCACCGGATAGCCGTATACCGACTGGAACATCAACGGCAGCATCACTGCCAGCCCGGACGACGCGGCCCCCAACAATGCCATGAAAGCCAGCCCGGCGAGCAAGTTGCGATTGGCAAAGAGTGCGGTTTTGAACAGCGGGTTGGGGTTTCCCCAGCTGTGGACGATGAATATCCAGATGGCGGAAATTGCGATAATCAGTTCGGCAACGATTTCCTTGCTGGCGAACCAGTCCTTGCTTTGCCCCCGGTCGAACATCAGCTGCAAGGAAGCCAGGCCGATGGCGATCGCCGCGAAGCCGAACAGGTCGAGCTTGCGGTGCTCGATCGGACGGCTCGGCAGCAGCCACCAGATCAGCACCAGGGCAGGAATTCCCAGCGGCAGGTTGACGTAATAGATCCAGCGCCAGTTGAGATATTCTGTGAGAAAACCACCGATGAACGGCCCGCTGATCGGTGCCACCATTACCATCATGCCGAAGATCGACATGGCCATTGCCTGTTTACTGGGCGGACTGATGTCGAACATGATAGTCATCGTCAACGGCCCGATGAAAGCCGACGCAATGCCCTGAATGGTGCGGAATATCACCATTTCCGTCAGTGAGGTCGCCGCCCCGCAGGCCGCTGACGAGACCAGAAACAGCAGCGTCGCATACATGAACAGATTGCGCGAGCCGATCCGGTCGGAGAGCCAGCCGGTAATCGGCGTGGCGATAGCGGTTGCGATGATGAAGCTGGTCAGCACCCAGCTGATGTTTTCGGTCGATGCGCCC
>JAHFPT010000239.1 GCA_023266625.1 Novosphingobium sp.
ATGTGCTGCTGCGCGACCTGGCCCGTTCGGGCCGCCTGGCGCGGCTGCGGCTGACCCTGCAGGACCGGCCGGGCGCATTGTTCAAGGTGATGAAGGAATTCGATGCGCACAACATCAACATCATCGAGATATGGCACCAGCGCATCTTCACCCATTTGCCGGCCAAAGGCCTGATCACCGATATCGAATGCGAAGCCCGCGACAAGGAGCAGCTCGATGCGCTGGTCGCGGCGCTGAGGGCAAAAGGCTATGCGGTGAGCCAGGTCGAGCTGAACTGATGTCCGGCTGCGAGACGATTCTGCCGGCAATTGTGCAAAATAAGACTTCGTTAACCCTGTTTCTTGGTTAAAAGCCTTTCCACGCGCATTTGGGGTGGGCATATAGTTATTTGCGTTGAATGTACTGCGCCCAAAACAGAGGAAAACGCCCGGTCGTGACCGCACCAGTTCGCTTCCCCCGGTTCTTTGTCACGAGCATGGCGCCGTGTCCCTATTTGCCGGGGCGCAGCGAGCGCAAGGTGTTCACCGAATTGCGCGGCAGCCACGCCGATGCGCTCAACGATGCGCTCGGCCGGATCGGCTTCCGCCGCAGCCAGACCGTCGCCTATCGCCCGTCCTGCATCGAATGCTCGGCCTGCGTGTCGGTGCGCGTGGTGGCGAATGAGTTTCAGCCCTCGGCGACCCAGCGCAAGAACCTCAAGAACAATTCCGATCTCGAAGTCACGCTCTGCCGTCCGTGGTCGACTGAGGAACAATTCGGGCTGTTGCAGCGTTATCTCGGCGCACGCCATCCGGGCGGCGGCATGGCATCGATGGATGAAGTCGATTTCTCCGACATGGTGGAACACACTCCGGTTACCAGCTATGTCGTCGAATATCGCGAGCCCTCAATCGACGGCGTCACTCCCGGGCGTTTGGTCGGTGCCTGTCTGACCGACCGGCAGGGCGACGGGTTGTCGATGATCTACAGCTTCTACGACCCGGATCATCAAACACGGACCGGCCTTGGCAATTTCATCATCCTCGAACACATTCGCCGCGCGGCAGAATCCGGACTGGCTTACGTCTATCTCGGTTATTGGGTCGAAGGCTCGGCCAGAATGCAATACAAGGTGCGCTATCGCCCGCTTGAACGCCTCACCCGCAGCGGCTGGGAACGGATTGCCGCCAAGGAACATGACAGCCTCATCCTCGATGCCGCTCAGGTCCGGCGTGATGCTTTGCCCATGCCCGACGGCAGCGGCAAAGACGGGGTGCCCGGCGGACAGGACCAGTACCGTCTGGTCGAATGACTGGCGGCTTGCAAAGCCATTGGTGAGGGCTGCGCTTGTTGCAGCATTGCTGCTGGCGAGCCCGGCCTTTGCACAAAATCGCGATACCGATGCCGAACTCAGGGCGCTGATTCCCGATTCGGCGCTCGATAATCCCGACGCCTGGGCGAAGGTTCCGTCCCCAGCCGCAGTCGAAGCCGGGGCCGAGCCAGCACCGCAGCAGATAACGCCCCAGCCGCAACTGGACCCCAATTCGCCGATGGCCGAAGATGGCCACATCCATCTGCCGTGGCCGGATGAGCAGTTTACCATTCCCGAGCTGGTCTCGCTCGAACCCGACCCGGATATCGCCGAGGCTCTCCTGGCCGCAGCCAATGCGCCAGTGCCCGAGCGGATCGAAGGCGACGTGCTGCGCATTTCGCCCAGGCTCGCATTGGTGTTCCCTAGCGATTCGGCAGTGATGCCGATGCGCCGGGATTTCGCCGATCGCTTTGCCGCGCTTTCGACGGTTCGGCGCTTGTCGGGCGCCGGAGGAGAGTTGGGCGAGGACAATGTCGCCCAACTCTCCGCCCGCGCCCGCACCGACGGCGATTTGCTGCGCCGGATGCTGCGCGTCTATGGCTATTACGACGCCGAGGTCAGCCAGACCATCGGTGCAATCGAGCCAGGCGGGGATGCATCTGCCAGCCCGGCGGTGCGCTTCGATATTGCGCCGGGGCCGCGCTATCGCTTCGGTGCAATCGAACTGGGCGACCTGCCGGCGACGGGCAGCGATTATCCGGCGCTGCGCACGTCCTTCGGCATCCAGACCGGCGATCCGCTCGACAACGACCGCATCGTCAGCGCCCGGGTCAACCTCGATGCCGCGCTGGGCGAAAGTGGCTATGTTTTCGCCAAGCTGGGCGAGCCCGAGCTGGTCGCCGATCATCGCCTCGAGGAGGGCGATTTGTCCATGCCGGTAACGCCGGGGGGGCGCTATCGCTATACGGGCGTCGTCAGCAATTTGCCGCATTTCCTTCCAAGCAAGCACCTGCAGGACATCGCCCGCTTCGAGGCCGGCGATCTCTACAAGCGCAGCCAGGTCGAAGATCTGCGCCGGGCGATCATCGCCACCGGCCTGGTCTCCAGCGTGGCTCTCACTCCGCGTCAGACGCTTGCGCCGCAGGGTGAAGCAGCTGGCGCAGTGGCGATTGATGTCGCCATAACCAAAGCGCCGCTGCGCACCATTGCCGGTGCGATTGGCTATGATTCGGGCGAGGGCTTCCGTCTCGAGGCGAGCTGGGAGCATCGCAATCTGTTCCCACCCGAAGGGCTGCTGCGGGTGCGCGGCATAGCCGGTACCAAGGAACAGCTGGCCGGGGTCACCTTCCGCCGCAATAATTTTCATGGCCGCGATCAGGTTTTGACGTTCGATGTTTACGGAAACTCGGTCAAGCGTCTGGCCTATGTCGCCAGGACAGTAGCTTTCACCGCTACCTTCGAAAAGCTGACGACGCTGATTTTCCAGAAGCCCTGGGTATGGTCCGCCGGTCTCGAGGCGGTTGCCACCAATGAGCGCGAAGGCGACGTTATGGGCATCGCCTCTGCGCCACAGACCTATTACGTGCTTGCCCTGCCGCTGCGCAGTGCCCTCGATACGACCGACAATCTGCTCGATCCGGCGCGCGGCTTCCGCGCTGCGCTGCGTGCATCGCCGGAAACCTCGTTCAGCGCCGGGCGCAGAACCAGCTATGTGCGGATACAGGCCGATGCCAGCGCCTATCTGCCAATCGGCAAAGCTGCGGTGCTGGCGGCTCGCGTCCGGCTGGGTTCGATCCCGGGAGCGGGCATTGACAGTATCGCGCCCTCGCGCCGTTTCTATGCGGGCGGCGGCGGTTCGGTGCGTGGCTTTGGCTATCAGGAAATCGGCCCGCGCGATTCGCTCGGTGTACCGAGCGGCGGGCGTTCGCTCAGTGAGTTTTCACTGGAAGCGCGGGTCAAGACTGGGCTGCTGGGCGGCGGCTTGTCGCTGGTGCCGTTCATCGATGCAGGCATGGTCGATCCCGGTACCACCCCGCAGTTTCGCGGGCTTCGCCTGGGTGCCGGACTGGGTCTGCGCTACCAGACCGGCTTTGGCCCGATCCGCGTCGATGTCGCAACGCCGCTCAAACGGCGGGCCGGGGAAAGTGTGGTCGCGGTCTATGTTGCGCTGGGGCAGGCCTTCTGATGGCGGGCGTGACACCTCTGCCTGACGACGCGCCCGACACATTTGGGCCTGAGCCGGTCGTTGAACAAAGCAGATGGCGCCATGTGCAGCGGATCCTGGCATTTCCCATCGTTCTGCTGGTTCTGGCGGGCCTTGCCCTGCTGGCACTCGATACGCCGCTGGGGCACCGCTTCATCGCCGATCGCATCGCCGCCTTTGCCCCGCCATCCGGCCTGCGGATCGGCATTGGCCGGATCGAAGGCTCGATTTATGGCCAGACCCGGCTGGACGATCTCAGTCTGGCCGATCCGCAGGGTGTGTTTGTCAGAGTGCCGCAGGCTGAGCTCGACTGGCGGCCGGGCAATTGGATCACTGCCGGTCTCGACATCCGCAAGCTGATCCTGCGGCGCGGCACGTTGCTGCGATTGCCAAAATTAAAGCCCGGCGATCCCAATTCGCCGATCCTGCCCGCCTTCGACATCCGCATCGACCGGCTCGAAATCGAACGGCTGACCGTGGCGCAGAGCGTATTTGGGGCGCAGGGTGTGCTTGGAGCGCCCCGTCGCGTCGATCTGCTGGCTGGTGTCCAAATCCGCAAGGGCAAGGCGCTGATCCGGGCCGATGGCCGGCTGGGTGGCGGCGACCGGCTGTTCGCGCTGCTCGATGCCGAGCCCGGCAAGGATCGCTTCGACCTCAAGCTCGATTACAACGCGCCGAAGGGCGGTTTGCTGGCCGGGCTGGCGGGTGCAAACCGTGACATGCGGCTGGGCATCGGCGGCAAAGGCAGCTGGCGGCGCTGGGACGGGGCACTGCTGGCCGAGGCGGATGGCAAACGTGTGGCTGCTTTGCGGCTCAGCAATCGTTCCGGAACCTATGGCGCGCTTGGTATGGGCTGGCCTGAGGGCATGCTCACCGGATTTGCCGGTCGCGCGGCCGGAAGCAGTGTAGCCCTTGCTGCGTCCGGAACTTTGAGGGACAAAGTGCTGGACGGCAATGTCAGGCTGATCGGTGAGGGGCTGGCGGTGCAAGGCAAAGGCGCGGTGGACCTTGCCGGCAACCGCTTCCGGGCCATGACGATCGATGCGCGCGCGCGCGATCCGGAGCGGCTTTTCCCGGGTGCCCGGCTCGAAGACGCGCGACTGAACGCCACACTCGACGGCGCGTTCAGCCAGCTGACGATCCCCCACCGCCTCACTATTGCCCGGATTACCAGCGGCACGACACGGATTGAAACATTGCTTCAGTCCGGCACGGCTAGCTGGGATGGCACGCGCTGGACGCTGCCGCTGGATGCCAGCGCAATGCGGATCGTCACCGGCGATCCGGCGGTTGACGCAAAGCTGGTACAGCCGCGGGTGAGGGGTCCGGTAACCCTGACCGGCAGCCAGATTGCTGCCGACAGCCTGTCGATTTCAGTCCCCGGAATCGCCGCCCGGCTGGCGCTGCGCGGTGATACGACACGCGGCGGCTATGCCCTGGCGGGGCCGCTGGCAGCGCGGGCAGTGGCCCTGACCGATCTTGGCAGCGCTGACGCCGAGGGGCGCATTACCGTCAAATTCGGCAAGGCACCCTGGACGCTCGATGCCCAGCTCGACGGGCGGATGGCGCGAGTCGACAATGCCACGCTGACCACGCTGACCACGCTGGCGGGCAGCGGCATTCGCTTTGGCGGCCATTTTACGCTCGGCCGGGGGCAGCCGCTGCTGTTCGAGCGCGCGACGCTGAGCGGCAGCAAGCTGGTGCTGGGCCTGGCCGGGCGCAGCCTGCCGGGTGGCCGCACCACGCTGGCGGGGCGGGGTAAGCAGGCCGATTATGGCCCGTTCACTGTCGAGGCAAACTTCGCCAGCGATGGACCGCATGCGGTGCTGACTTTCGCCGACCCGCTGCCCGCCGCCGGGCTCAAGGATGTCCGGGTTGCACTGGCACCGATCACAGGCGGTTTCCGCATCGAGACGCGCGGGGATTCCACGCTTGGTCCCTTCGCCGGGGTGCTCGGCCTGTTCGCCAAAAGCGGCGGGCCGACGCGGATCGACGTCGAGCATCTCGACGTGTGGAAGACCTCGGTCTCCGGCATGCTCGCATTCGACAATGGTCTGGCCAGCGGCAATCTGAGCCTCGCCGGGGGCGGTATCGGCGGCACGGTGGGCCTGTCGGCCCGTGATGGCGGGCAAGGCTTCACCGTGGTGCTGACCGCCAGCTACGCACGCTTCGGCGGCGATGTGCCCCTGACCATCGGCACTGCCCGGCTCGAGGCGACCGGTCTGCTGCGCGAGGGGCACAGCACCGTCAGTGGCAATCTGCTTGCTCAAGGTATCGGCCAGGGGCAGATGTTCATCGGACGGCTGGCCGCGAACGCAAGGCTGACCAATGGGCAAGGCCAGGTCAATGCCTCGATTGCCGGACGGCGCGGGAGCCGGTTCGAACTGCAACTGCTGGGCGATGTCGCGCCCGGGCGGGTGGCTGTGGCGGCGCAGGGGCAATATGCCGGTCAGCAGATCTCGCTGCCGCGCCGCGCGGTCATGACGCGTGAACCTGACGGCTGGCGACTGGCGCCAACCCAGGTCGATTTCGCCGGGGGCAGGGCGATTGCATCGGGCCTGGCTGGCGGCGAAGCGAACGAGCTGCATCTGGCACTCGCCAACATGCCGCTGTCGCTCGCCGATGTTGCGATTGCCGATCTTGGCCTTGGTGGCAGGATTTCCGGGCTGGTCGATTATCGCCACGCGCGCCGCGCGCCACCGACTGGCGAGTTGAAGGTGCGTATCGCTGGGCTCACGCGCTCCGGACTGGTGCTGACGTCGCGACCGGCGGATGTTGCGCTGGCGGGGTCGCTGCTGCCCGATCGGCTTGAGATGCGGGCGGTGGTGAGCGAAGGCGGGCAGGTGCGCGGGCGTCTCCAGGGACGGATTTCCGGCCTTGCAGCCAACGGGGCGCTGGCAGCGCGGATCCAGGGCGGCGCGCTGTTTGCGCAAGTGCGCTATGCCGGACCCGCCGATACGCTGTGGCGGCTCGCCGCGCTGGAGAGCTTCGACCTTACCGGGCCGCTGTCTGTCGCCGCCGACGTTACCGGCTCGCCCGCTGCCCCGTCGTTTCGCGGATCGCTTGCTGGGAGCGGGTTGCAGCTGCAAAGCGCGCTGACCGGCACCAGTGTCAGCGCCCTGAGCGTGCGCGGCAGCTTTTCCGGTTCGCGGCTGGTGCTCACCAGCCTGTCGGGCCAAACCGCAGGTGGCGGGACAATTGCCGGCAGTGGCAGTTTCGATTTCTCCGGCATTGGCGAGCACGGTCCGGCAATCGATCTTCGGCTTGCTGCACACAGCGCCCGGTTGCTGGCCCGCGACGATATGGGCGCGGTGGTCACTGGCCCCTTGCTGATTCGCTCGGACGGGGCTGGCGGCGTCATCGCCGGGCGATTGGCGATCGTCAGCGCCAGCTGGCAGCTGGGGCGCGGGGCGGCAATCGAACAATTGCCCAACATCCGCACCCGCGAGATCAACCGCCCGGTTGACGCCGTCGCGCCGCGCCGCGAGCAGGTGCCCTGGCGGTTTCTGATCGATGCCAAAGGGGCCAGCCGGTTCGATGTCCGCGGGCTGGGCATTGACAGCGAATGGAGTGCCGATATCCGTTTGCGCGGCACCACTGCCAGCCCGGCAGTCGGCGGACGAGCCGACCTCATAC
Organism: Novosphingobium sp.; assembly: GCA_023266625.1. Taxonomy (GTDB): domain Bacteria; phylum Pseudomonadota; class Alphaproteobacteria; order Sphingomonadales; family Sphingomonadaceae; genus Novosphingobium. The sequence continues at coordinate 7,131 of JAHFPT010000239.1, forward strand.
GCGGCGGCTATGAATTTGCCGGCAAGCGTTTTGCAATGACGCGCGGGCGGATTCTCTTCGATGGCTCCAGTCCGCCAGATCCCCGGCTCGATATTGTCGCGGAAGACCAGCAGAGCGGGCTGACGGCGCGGATTGCCGTCACCGGCACTGCGCTTCGCCCGGAAATTGCCTTTTCCTCGACCCCGGCGCTGCCCGACGAGGAATTG
>JAHFPT010000240.1 GCA_023266625.1 Novosphingobium sp.
TCGCTCCTGGATATCAGCTGCACAAAATCCGCGTCCTAGCGGCTGCCCCAATCAGTTACATATGTTCGATGGCGACGCAACCCCGCCGTCCGGCAATCGGGACGAAAGCTAGCTTGCCTTTGGCCTCGCAATCGTCTTACTGATGAATCAAAGTCGTGACAGACCGGACGAAGCGCCAGCCGTCGGGACGGCTTACCGGCCAGCAGCGGAGAGGCAGGATGTTCATTGACCACTGGGCGCACGAAACGCCCGACTGCGTCGCAATCCAGATGGCCGGATCAGGCGAGGCAGTGACCTTCGCCGAGCTTGAGCGCGCGTCCAACCAGGGTGCGCATCTGTTGCGCAGCCTGGGTCTGCAGCGCGGCGACGTGTTCGCGATCTGGTCGACCAACAATCCGCGCTATCTGGAATTGGCCTTCACCATGCAGCGATCCGGGCTCTATATGTGCCCGATCGCTTCGAAACTGACCGCGCCGGAAGCCGCCTATATCGTGGACGACAGCGGTGCGCGCATCCTCATCATCGACGCCAGTATCGGCGCCCCTGCCGAGGAGCTGGCGCGCGATTTGGCAGCGCTCTGCCCCAAGGTCGAGCGGGTCTTCGCCATCCGCAGCGACCTGCCGGGCGCTCCGCGTTGGGAAGCGGCCGCAGCACCCCTGCCCGGTACACCGATCGCCGATCAGTCGGCAGGGCTGACGATGGTCTATTCGTCAGGCACCACCGGCAAGCCGAAGGGTGTGCATCGTCCGCTGTCTGAGCAGGCCTACGATGGCGAGGACTCGCTGCAGCTGATGCATCGCCACGTCTTCAAGACGCAGCCCGGCACAATTTTCGTCGCGACCGCGCCGCTCTATCATACCGGCCCGCTGCATTTCGTCCTGTCCGAGCTAAAGCTCGGTGCCACGGTGCTGGTGTTCGAAAAGTTCGATGCGGAAAAGGTTCTGGCCGGGATCGAGCACCATGGCGCGGTACGCGGGCAATTCGTGCCGACCATGTTCACCCGCATGCTCAAGCTGCCGGAGGAAGTGCGCTCTCACTACGATTTATCCTCGATGCAGCTCGCCCTGCATTCGGCCGCGCCGTGCCCGGTGGAGGTCAAGCAGGCGATGATCGACTGGTGGGGGCCGATCCTCTTCGAAATCTACGGCGGCACCGAAAATGCCGGTTCGACCATGATCGACAGCCATGAATGGCTCAAGAAGCCGGGCTCGGTCGGCAAATCGATGCTGGGCATCATCCATGTCTGCGGCGAGGACGGGCAGGAATTGCCACCGGGCGAGACCGGACTGATCTATTTCGAGGGCAATGCCGGGTTCGACTATCTCAACGACGACGCCAAGACCCGCGACAGCCGCCACCCGAGCCGCGCCAACTGGGCGACCTTCGGCGACATCGGCCATGTCGACGAGGACGGCTATCTGTTCCTCTCCGACCGCCGCGCCTTCATGATCATCTGCGGCGGGGTCAACATCTACCCGCAGGAGGCCGAAAACCTCCTTACCATGCATCCCAAAGTAGCCGATGTCGCGGTCTTCGGCGTGCCCGACCCCGACATGGGCGAACAGGTCAAGGCGGTGGTCCAGCCTGCCGCAGGAATCGCCGCAGGACCAGAACTGGAAGCCGAGCTCATCGCCTGGTGCAAGACCCAGCTCGCCTCGCTCAAATGCCCGAAGTCGATCGACTTCGACGACGCGCTCCCCCGCGATCCCACCGGCAAGATGCTGAAGAAGCAGCTGCGCGAGCGCTATTGGCAGGCGATGCCTGCAGCGGCAGTCTGATAGGCGACAAGGGAGAGACAAGAAATGGATCTTGGGGTCAAGGGCAAGGTATTCGCGCTGGTCGGCGGCACCGGCGGGATGGGGCTCGATACCGCGCGGCTGCTGGCAGCCGAAGGTGCAGGCGTGGCACTCATCGGACGCAACCGGGAAACCGGCGAACCGCGCGCCCGGGCGATAGCAGAGGCTACCGGATCTGACCTGCGCATGGTGGTGGCCGATGGTACGGTGAAGGGAGCGATGGACGACGCGATTGCCGAGGTTATCAAGCATTTCGGCCGTCTCGATGGTCTGGCCGTCACCGCAGGCACAATGCAGACGCGCAAGACGCTCCTGGAACTCGAGGACGAGGTCTGGGAGGAGTATTTCCAGGTCCATGTGATGACCACGGTGCGCGCCTGCCGCGCTGCCTTGCCGCACCTTCTGGCGGCGGGGGGCGGCACTATCGTCAACACTGCGGCTTATTCGATCCGCGCGCAGAAGCCGCCGCTGCTCGGCTATGCGACGATGAAAACGGCGGTCGCCAGCCTGACCAAGAACATCGCGCTGACCTATGGCGCGCAGGGTGTGCGTGCCAACACCGTGTGTCCGGGCTTCATCGTCAGCGAAACCTCCCACGCCGTCCTTAAGATGGCGACGGACAAGTATGACTTGCCGCCGATGGAAGCCATCAACAAGGCGATGGCCGAGGATTGGAAAATGGATGTGGCGATGAAACGCGTTGGCCGTTCCAGCGAAATCGCCGATCTCTTCGCCTTCCTGCTCTCGTCCCGCGCAGGCTATCTGACCGGAGCAGTCATAAACTGCGACGGCGGCACGCAATTTTAAGTTCAGGAGAAACACACCATGAAGCTCGGCCTCGATATCGGATACAGCGGCGCAAAGCTCGCTCTACCGATGAAAAAAATCGTACTGGCCGATCAACTCGGCTTCGATTCGATCTGGTCGGCCGAAGCCTATGGATCGGATGCGATAACTCCGCTCGTTTATATCGGCGCGCTGACCAAGCGAATCCGGCTGGGCACCGGCATCGCCCAACTGGCGGCGCGCACGCCCACCAATCTCGCTATGACCGCGCAGACCGCCGATGCACTCGTCGGAGAGGGCCGTATTGTCATCGGCCTCGGCGTATCCAATCCGCAAGTGGTCGAGGGCTGGTACGGCCAGCCCTGGGGCAAGCCGGCCGAGCGGATCCGTGACTATGTCGCGATCATGCGCAAGGTTTGGGCCCGCGAGGTGCCGCTAATGCACGAGGGCACCGAGATCCGCATCCCCTATGACGGGCCGGGCGCCACTGGTCGGGCCAAGCCGCTCAAGTCCATCCTCCACGGTAATCCGAACATCCCGGTCATGTTCGGAGCCAATACACCGGGCAACCTGCGCCTGACCGGCGAGATCACCGAAGGCCTCGTCGCGATGCACACGACGCCGCACAACTTGCCCGGCAAGATCAGGTACCTGGAAGAAGGCCTCGCGAAGCGCAGCGACGGCAAGACGCGGAAGGACTTCGAGATCGTCAGCAATGTACGTGTAGTCGTTACAGACGACGTCAAGGCTGCGATGGCCGATGCGCGCAAGTTCACCGCGCTCTACGTCGGAGGTATGGGCTCGAAGGAGCAAAACTTCCACAAGCAGGCCATGGTCGACCGAGGCTTCGCCTCCGAGGCCGATCGCATTCAGGAGCTTTACCTCGCCGGTCGCAAGCAGGAGGCTGAAGCAGCCGTGCCCGACGATTATCTCGACGAAGCAGCGCTCTATGGCCCACCGGCCCGCATCAGGGAACGCTTCCCGGCCTGGGGTGACGCGGGATTCACTATCCTGCGCCTCACCAATACCAGCAAAGAGGCGATGAGGCTGATGGCGGACATCGTCGCTGGCTAGCAGTTCGCCTCCGCCCAGTCGTATTGACACCCCCATCAATCAGGTAGACAGGTTCCGGCAATACAGGATTTAGGACGGGCTGGATCGCCGCCTTATGAGAAACTTTAGCTCAGGTATCATCGACACATGCATCGGTTTCCGGCTGGACAAACCGGTCGCGATGGCAGCCATGCGCCTGACCGAGGAGGACGGCCATCCCCATGGTTATATGTTTAACGAAGTCCTGAAACTTCCGGCCTGATTGCGCCGGGACTGAATTCCACGGAGTCGATCGATGTCCACTGCCACTCTTGAAAGATTCACCTCGCCCGGCGTGCGGATGACGCCCGAGCTGGGCTATGCGGCGTTCGATGCGGACAGCCATTATTATGAGTCAGAAGACGCGCTGACCCGCCACTTGCCCAAGGAATGGCGGCGGCGTGGCCCGCAATGGGCCGAAGTGGGTGGCCGCAAGCGCCTGCTGCTCGGCAACAAGCTCTACAGCTATATCCCCAATCCGACTTTCGACCCGATCGCCAAACCTGGCTGCGCGCACGATTATTTCGCGGCCAAGCTCGACGGCAAGAGCCTGGCCGATGTGATGGGTGATCTCGAGCCGATCCGCCCCGAATATCGCGACCGCGACGTCCGCCTCAAAGTCATGGACGAGCAGGGCATCGGCGCGTCATGGTTGTTCCCGACGCTCGCGGTGACGCTGGAGGTCAGTTACCGTCCCGACCACGAGGCAGCGGCGGCGACGATCCGCGCGTTCAACCGCTGGCTCGCCGAGGACTGGGGTTTTGCATACAAGGACCGCATCTTTGCCGCGCCCGTGATCACCCTGTCCGATCCCGACTGGGCGGTCGAGGAGATCGAATGGTGCATCAAGCAGGGTGCCAAGCTCGTCTCGATGCGCAACGGCCCGGTCTATACCAAGGCCGGGACGACCTCGCCCGGCGCGCCCGAATACGATCCCTTCTGGGCCCGCTGCGAGGAAGCGGGCGTGATCGTCGCCCCCCATGCCGGCGACGATGGCTATGACTTCCTCGGCGCAATGTGGGAACCCTGGGCAGACCGCTCGGGCTTCCACGTCACCCCGCTGCAAAAAGCGGTGACCTCGCAGCGCGCGGTGCCCGACTTCTTCGCCGCCGTGTTCTGCCACAAGATATTCGAGCGCTTTCCGCGCCTGCGCATGTGCTCGATCGAGAACGGCGCAGCCTGGGTCGCCCCGCTGCTCACCCGTCTCTATCGCGGCTATGCGCAGGTGAAGGGCTACTACCAGAAGAACCCGATCGACCAGTTCCACGAGCATATGTGGGTCACACCGTTCTGGGAGGACAATGTCACCGATCTCACCAAGGCGATGCCGGTCGACCGCATCATCTTCGGCAGCGACTGGCCGCATATCGAGGGCGTCGAGCGACCGCTCGATTTCCTCGAGGCGGTCGAGGGCTTCAGCGCGGATGACAAGCGCAAGATCATGCGCGACAACGTCGCCAACCTGACCGCAACCGCCAACCTGTGAGCACAGTAACCATGACGCAAATCTGGGCAGACGAATCCGATCAGCCTGCCGCGATCCTGTCCGATATCCGCGAGGGTGTCGGGATCATAAAACTGAACCGGCCTTCCAGGCTCAACGCCTGGACCCCGGCGATGGGCACGCTCTATTTCAACACGCTCGACGCCATGGCCGCCGATCCCTTGGTCCGCGCCATTCTGGTCATCGGCGAAGGCCGTGGCTTCTGCGCCGGAGCGGATATGGCGGGGCTGAGCAATATCGCTGCCAGCGGCGGCCAGATGACCGGGCGTGACGGCCGCCCCTATTGGTATGCCATGGGCATCGGCAAACCGATCATCGCGGCGATCCACGGTGCCTGCTACGGCGTCGGCCTCCAGCAGGCGGCGTGCTGCGACGTGCGCTTTGCGTCGCGTGACGCCAAATTCTGCGTTCCCTATGTCAAGCGCGGGCTGATCGCGGAGCTGGCACTGTCCTGGCAGCTTAACCGCCTGATCGGTGTCGGCCGCACCACCGACATGCTGCTTTCCGCGCGCGTTTTCGGCGGCGAGGAGGCACTGGCGATCGGGCTCGTCAACCAGCTGTGCGAGCCCGAAGAGCTGTTCGACCGCGCCTTCGCCTATTGCCGGACCATCGCGGCGGAAAATTCGCCCTGGGCGATGCGCATGGTGAAGCAGCAGATCTATCATGACCTGATGTCCGCCTCGCTGACGCAGCCGTTCGATCGCGCCGGGCAGCTGCTGCAAGTGGCCGTCTCTGGCCCCGACATGCGCGAAGGCATCACCGCCTTCCGCGAAAAACGACCGCTAAACTTTCCACCGCTCTCGCCCGATCTCGCCAAGCTCGACCCTTGGCCCGAGGGCTAGAGCCAGATGACGCTTGCCGCCGAAAGCCTGAGTCCTGGGCTGTCCGACTGGCCCGCCGATATCAGCTTGCCGCTGCTGACCGGGTCGCTGGGCGATCTGCTCCGCCGCAATGCCACCCGCTTCCCCGACCGCCCCGCCGTGCTGCTTCCGCAGGGCGACGAGATCGCCACAATCACCCACGCTCAACTTCTCGCCAAGGCGGAGAATGTCGCACGCTGGCTCGCCGCCCGCTGCGCGCCGGGTGACCGTATCGCGCTCTGGTCCCGCAACGCCTTCGAATCCGTCGTGCTCCAGCACGGCTGCGCGCTTTCGGGCACGATCATCGCGCCGTTCAACACCGGCTGGAGCGACGGGGAGGCAAGCCACGCCCTGTCGCTCACCACCCCCGCGCTGCTGTTCGCCGGCCTTGGCAACCGCGATGACGAGCTGCTGCCCCGCGCCGCCGCGCTGGCCGCCTGCGCAGTCCTCCCGCTGTCCGACATCGCCGCGATCATGGCGACGCCGTCGGATTATCCACTGCCCGAAGTCACCCAGTCCGCGCCCTTCCTCATACAGTTCACCAGCGGCACCACCGGCAAAGCCAAGGGCGCGCTGCTCAGCCAACGCGCAGCCCTGCTCGGCGGCTGGCTGCGGCCGATGGCCGACGGCGCCGACGAGACCGACCTGTGGCTGAACGCCGTCCCTTTTCACCACATCGGCGGCTCCTGCGCGATCATCCTGGGCGCGCTCAGCACCGCGAGCAGCTTCGTCGTCCTCGAACGCTATGACCGGGACCAGCTGGTCGCCCTGATGAAACGCCTCAAACCCACGCGGATGGGCGGGGTCCCCACCATGTGGTTCGACATCCTCGCCGCAGGGGATCTGCCACCGCATGGCACCGTCCGCACCGTCACCCTGGGGGGAGCCAGCGTGCCGCCCACTCTGGTTCAGGCTGTGCGCGAGCGGCTGGGCGCGCATTGCGTGATCGGCTACGGCCAGTCGGAATGCCCGGTCGCCACCGACACCCGCAGGGACAGCCCGATTGCGGAAATCTGCGAGACGGTTGGCCGGGCGACGCCGCACGCCGAAGTCAGGATCGTCGATCGCGCGGGCAGCACCCTGCGGTTCGGCGAGACCGGCGAGATTTGTGTGCGCGGGCCGATGGTGATGGATTGCTATTGGGACAACCCCGAAGCCACTGCGGCGACTATCGATGCCGACGGCTTCCTCCACACCGGCGATCTCGGCGCGATGGATGCCAGCGGCGTCGTCCGCATCAGGGGACGCCTGCGCGAAGTCATCATCCGGGGCGGC
>JAHFPT010000057.1 GCA_023266625.1 Novosphingobium sp.
TTTGTACCGTCGCCAATGATAACGATCCGGCGCAAGTCGTCCTCTCTGGACATACCGGCGCAATCGAGCGCGCCATCGCGCTGGTGAAAGATCACGGCATCAAACGCGGCATGGCGCTCGCTGTCTCCGCGCCGTTCCACTGCACGCTGATGCAGGCTGCCGCCGACGCCATGGCCGAGGCTTTGGAGCGGACCCCGCCGAGCACCCTGCGCCTGCCACTGTTCGCCAATGTCACCGCCGCGATGGTGACCGATCCGGCCGAAGTGCGGCGGCTGCTGGTCGAACAGGTCACCGGCCGGGTGCGCTGGCGCGAGAGTGTGCTGGCGATGGCAGGGGCTGGCGTCGAGCAATTCGTTGAGCTTGGTGGCAAGGTGCTGGGGCCGATGATCGGGCGTACGGTGGCGGAAGTTGATGTGGTTAGCGTGGTGGGGATGGCGGATATCGAGGCGCTATTGGCGGGGTTTTGATTGTTTCGCGCAGAGGACGCAAAGGACGCAGAGGGGAGTCGCGTGAAGGACATTGATGCAATTAGTTCTGCTGTCATAGGCGAGGCGATCAAGATTCACCGCGAACTTGGACCTGGACTGCTTGAGAGTGTGTATGAGGCAGTTCTGGCAGGCAGTCTGGAGAGAAGCGGCTATCAAGTTTCAAGGCAGGTTCCAGTCGGCATTGTTTATGATGAAATGCGTTTTGACGTTGCCTTCCGAGTCGATCTGTTTGTCGAGGATTGTTTGGTTGTCGAAATCAAATCGGTCGAGCGATTGGGTAAGGTCCACGCCAAGCAATTGCTCACATATCTGCGGTTGATGAAGCAGCCTGTCGGGCTGCTTCTAAATTTTTCTGGCGAGACGATGAAGGAAGGGATTCGTCGCCTCGTGAACGACTATCGCCCGGAGGTTTAATTCTCTGCGTTCTTTGCGTCCTCTGCGCGAACCAAAAAATGGAGAAAACAATGTTCGACCTTCACGGCATGACCGCCCTGGTCACCGGCGCATCCGGCGGCATCGGGTCCGCCATCGCCAAGTCGCTCGCCAGTCAAGGTGCCCGGCTGGCCATTTCCGGCTCCAACGCCGGCAAGCTGCGTGCCTTCCGCGAGCAGCTCGATGAACACACCCCGCAGCATCTGCAGGAAGTCGACCACGTTGCCATCACCTGCGATCTGTCCAACCCGGAAGACGTCGAAAAGCTCGTCCCCGCCGCGGTCGGTACGCTCGGCAAGCTCGACATTCTGGTCAACAACGCTGGCATTACCCGCGACAATCTCGCCATGCGGATGAAGGATGAGGAATGGGACGCGGTGATCCGGGTCAATCTCGAGGCGGCCTTCCGCCTGATGCGCGCCGCCGCCAAGCCGATGATGAAGGCGCGGTTCGGGCGGATTATCACGATTACTTCGGTGGTCGGCGCGACCGGTAATCCCGGCCAGGTCAATTATGCCGCCGCCAAGGGCGGGCTGACGGCGATGTCGAAGAGCCTGGGGCAGGAGCTGGCAAGCCGGGGGATCACGGTCAATTGTGTCGCCCCGGGCTTCATCCGCACCGCGATGACCGACTCTCTGCCCGATGCCCAGAAAGAAGCGCTCAACGCCCGCATCCCGATGGGGCGGATGGGCGAGGGCGAGGATATTGGCGCGGCGGTGGCCTATCTGGCGAGCCGGGAGGCAGGCTACATCACCGGCCAGACGCTGCATGTGAATGGCGGGATGGCGATGCTTTCGTGAGGCGCTATGGTAATGAGGAGAGAGTGTGTGAAACGGATTTTCCTGGCTATTGCGGCGCTGGCCACATTCGGCCCTGCTGACGTGATGGCGCGCAGTCAGGCCCAGCTTGATTGCGCCATGCAGCGCGCGCCTGCCGGGCTGGCCGATAATCTTGCCGCCGGCATGGTTGCGGGCGACCGCGCGAGACTGAGTCCATTGCAGCAGCAGCTCGAACGCGTAGTCCGGCAATGCCTGCGCATTACCCGGCTGACTGACCGGGAGGCCGAGGTCTATTATGACTACGCGCTGACGCGGCTGCCGCGCGAAGCGCTGAGCCGCCAGCTCGCCCGCGCAGGTATTGCTACCGCGCGGATCGACGCGGCGATGGGCTTCGGCCCGGGCCGGCCCAACCAGGCGATGCGCGACATGGATGAGGCCGAAGGCGCGCGGGCGGCAGCGGCTCTGGTGGCGAGCGGGATCGATGAGAAGCACCTGTCGCCAGTCAACTGGCGCAAAGTGATGAGCTATATCGACCTCACTCCGCGCATGTATCGCTACCTCCAGGCCCTGAACTGAGCGGCACCGAGCGGCGGGATGGCAGTTTTTCCCCAGAATCCCATCCCGCCTGCCACTTCCCGCTTGCCGCCGCCCTGCCCGGCGTTAAGGAAGACAGTCCGAATTCCGGGGCCGGGGCGAGTCCGGGCGGCGAAGGGGACTTTACGCGATCATGAAGGCCACAATCGAACGCGCGACGCTCTTGCGGTGCCTCAGCCACGTGCAGTCTGTCGTCGAGCGGCGCAACACCATTCCGATCCTCTCCAACGTGCTGCTGGAAGCGGCCAGCGATGGTACGCTCAAGGTGATGGCGACCGATCTCGACCTGCAAGTGGTCGAGAGCATGAGCGCGGTCTCGGTTGAGAGCGCCGGGGCAACCACCGTCTCGGCGCATCTGCTGTTCGATATTGCCCGCAAGCTGCCCGATGGCAGCCAGGTCAGCCTGGAAGTCGCCGAAAACCGCATGACAGTGAAGGCCGGGCGCAGCCGCTTCTCGCTGCCGACGCTGCCGCGCGACGATTTTCCGATGATCGTCGAGGGCGATTTGCCGACCAGCTTCGAGCTGCCCGCAGCGACACTCGCCCAGCTGATCGACCGCACCCGATTCGCCATCTCGACCGAGGAAACCCGCTACTACCTCAACGGCATATTCTTTCACGTCATCGACGAGGAGCTGAAGGCCGCTGCCACCGACGGCCACCGCCTCGCCCGCTATACGATTCGGCGCCCCGACGGTGCCGAGGGCATGCCCGATGTCATCGTGCCGCGTAAATGCATCGCCGAACTGCGCAAGCTGCTCGAAGAAGCGCTCGACACCAATGTCGAGATCGACCTTTCCGCCTCGAAGATCCGCTTCACCCTCGGCGGTGAAAACGGCGTGGTGCTGACCAGCAAGCTGATCGACGGCACCTTCCCCGATTACAGCCGGGTGATCCCCACCGGCAACGACAAGCTGCTCAAGATCGATCCCAAGAGCTTCTACGAAGGTGTCGACCGCGTCGCCACCATCGCCACCGAAAAGACCCGTGCGGTCAAGATGGCGCTGGAGAATGACAAGATAACCCTGTCGGTCACCTCACCCGACAACGGCACGGCAGCCGAAGAAGTGCCCGCAGACTATGGCTCAGAAGGTTTCGAGATCGGCTTCAACGCCAATTATCTGAAAGACATCCTCGGCCAGATCGAGGGCGATACGGTCGAGCTGCATCTCGCCGATGCCGGTGCGCCGACGCTGATCCGCCAGGACGAGAAGAGCCCGGCGCTTTACGTACTGATGCCGATGCGGGTGTGATGGCAAATGACGGAATACGAAATTATCCGGGATACTGAGGGCAATCAGGTTGTGATTGCCCGTGACGACGCTGGGTTCGACGGCTTCGTTGGAAATTTTGATTGCTTTACCGAATGGGCCAGCGACGCTGATTGCCAGGCCTTCGACCAGTAGCCCTGCCTGCTGGAGATGAGTAACAAAAGCCGCTCATGGTAGTATATCAGTTTGAATTTTATTGGCTTTGTCATCCCGCCAAGTTCCAGCCCACGTGAAATAGGAAACCAATAGGAACTGAAAGCAAGAGCACAATAACAACTAATATAGCCAGTATACCGAAAAGAGCCTTCTCATCGAACTCATCCATCAGATTTTACCCCTTATGTTTCCTGTAGAGCCCGCGCGCCTTCTGAGCTGGAGCCACCGCATCGATCTTAGCCACGATATCCTCAAGCGACCTCAGCCTATCAGTGATGCCAGCGGCCATCGCTGGGGTTAGGAACGGGGCACCCACCCAAGATCATCATCGAAGTAACCGAGAATGACCTTGGCGCTGCCATCGGCACTATACTTCCACCCTGTCTGACAGTGGATGCAGCGGTAAGAGCCTTCAAGATTCGGCTGCCCTGCATTCGCGGCCATAGTATGTCCGATCACGTCTTGGGCGGGGTTTCCCGCAATGCAATAATCTGACGGGCAGCTGCTCAATTTTTTGCGCATATTGCCTCCTGCTTTGCGCTAAGCATACAAGAGGCGCGGCTGGAATGCGACAGGCTATCCGTCAAAATTCAAACTGAAACACTACCCGCTCATGCTGAGCTTGTCGAAGCACTGTCCTTTTCTTCGCGCCGTAGTGCGCAGACTCAAAAAGCAAAACAGTGCTTCGACAAGCTCAGCATATTCGGGTTTGGGTAGGGTCGTTCTGATTTTGGCTGGCGTGTTAAGGCAATGCAAATTCCCATGAACGAAGTTTGCCTCACCCCTTACCCGCCGCCTCGATCATTTCCACTATCCGCACAAATTTTTCCCGCGGCGACCCTTCGCGGGCGCGCGCGTTTTCGGCTTCCTCGATCTTCTTCCAGTCGCTGAAGCCGACGACCTTTAGGCCGCGCGTCTGCGCCAGCGCGTCGAAGCCCTCGCCGCCCACTTTGCGGCCGCCTGCGCCAATATCCTCGGCGATGCGGCCGATGATCGAGAAACCATCGGGCTTGTTGGTGCCGATCGTGCCCGAAGGACCGCGCCGGGCCCAGCCGACGCAATAGAGACCCGGCAGGATGCGGCCGTCAAGGTTGGCAAAGCGTCCGGCGCTTTCCTCGAAGGGCACACCGTCGATCGGCGAAGTCTGATAGCCGATGCAGATCACGACGATATCGGCGGGCACGATATAGGTTTCGCCGGTGCCGACCGCGCGGCCGCCCTCCAGCCGGGTCCGCTCGACCTCGACGCCGGTGGCCCGGCCCCCAGTCACATTGGCGCCGAGAATGGCTTTGGGCGCGGCGAAGAAGTCGAACTCCAGGTCGATCGACTTGTCCTCGCGGTGGCTCTCGGGGATAGCGGCAAAGCCGCGTATAAGGTTTACCGATTTGCGCTGGCCCGGCTCGAGCAGCGCATCCTCGCCTTCCTCGGGCAGATCGGCGGGATCGACGCGCGGGCAGGCGCGTGTCAGGTGGCCGAGTTCACCCAGCTCCTTGGGTGTCATCGCGATCTGATGCGGACCGCGGCGACCGAGGATGGTGATCTGCTCGGTCTTCGCGCCCTCCAGCGCATCGAGCGCATGGGCAACAATGTCGCTCCCGGCGAATTCCTCACGGGTCTTGGCGAGGATGCGCGCGACATCGAGCGCGACATTGCCATTGCCGATGACCACTGCGTTTTTCCCTGATAAATCGGGGCCTAGCGCGGCGAAGTCGGGGTGACCGTTGTACCAGCCGACAAAGGCGGCGCTGCCGAAAACATTGCCAAGCTCTTCGCCGGGCAGGCCGACCTTCTTGTCATGCGGCGCGCCGGTGGCCAGCACCACCGCGTCATAGAGTTCTTGTAGCTCGGCTACGGAGATATCCCTGCCGACCATGACATTGCCGATGAAGCGGACATTGCCCGACAGCGAGGTCGTTTCATAGCGGCGGTAGACCGCCTTGATCGACTGGTGATCGGGGGCGACACCGGTGCGGATCAGCCCGTAAGGCACGGGCAGCATGTCGAAAATATCGATCCGCACAGCTTCGCCCCACTGCTTCTGCGCAGCTTCGGCGGTGTAGAAGCCGGCCGGACCCGAACCGATGATTGCGATATGCCTCACGCTTGATCCTCCCCCGAAGCTCCGGCCTGTGCGCTAGTGGTCCGATTCTGACATTTGCATCCACTAGTCAGCCAATTACGTCTTAGCCCGATTTCGCAAGCGGAAAAGCCACCGAACCCGGCCGCGTTGCGCTTGTCCCCGGCTTACCTTTGCCATCGATCCCCGCTCAGGCCAGGATTGACAACCGGCGGCCGGCGATTTTCGGCAATGAATGAGGCTACTTAACCGTTTCTCAAGCCGGCCCGGCGCAATAGGCAAACATGGCGAGGGAAGCGACAGGCTTGCAGCAGGGCGAGGTGCGACCGCACGTGCCAGCGGCACGTGTTGAGAGTGCGCGCGCGCCGGGCGCTCCAGCTGGCGTTGCCGGGAGACGCGGCCGTGCTGGGGCGGCTGGTCCGCAGCCCTCTTCCACGACACGGCTTTTCCACCTCTCGCCCCATTGGCAATTGATGGCTGCAACGATGGGGGTTACCCTGCTTTTTGCGCACCTGGCTTCGCGTTCGTTGCCGGGCGTGCTTGCTGTTGGAAGCGCGGCCGCAGCTATCCTGCTGAGCGCGATGGCACCCGTGTTCGTCAAGATTGAGCGCGAACACACGCGAACGGCACGTCAGCGCAACATGGTCATGGCCGTCGCCGTCGGTTTGCCGATGCTGTTGTTCGGCGTCGCCGTGGCCGTGTGGACCCTGGGGCAGGATACGCCCTTCCGGACCGCCGCCGTCGGCATGCTGGCTGTCGTCACCACGGGTGCTTCGATTCTGTTGTCCAGACGCCTTCAGGCAAAGATTATGGCCATCGCAGCATTATGGTTGCCGACGGTCGTCGCGTTGGGGAGCGCGCAATCTTACGTGTTCCTGGGATGCGGGATCAGCGGAGGCCTCTTCCTGGTTACCCGGCAGACGCGGATAAACCGCGCGGCGATGAAACAGCGCCGCCGTCAGGATCTGATCCAGACCCGGGCAATGGATATCCTTACCGATTTCGAAAAGACGGGCCATGGCTGGTTTTGGGAAACCGACCGGCTTGGAGGAATTACCTATGTCTCAGCCTCCGTCAGCGATGTTCTTGGCTGTCCGGCGGAAGTGCTGCTCGGCCGTCCGCTCACCGAACTCTTCATTCTCGGCGCTTCCGTCCAGGAGGGCGAACGGACGCTGCGGTTTCATCTTTCGGCCCGTTCGTCCTTTCAGGATCTCGCTGTCCAGGCAGCGACGAATACGCAGGAGCGATGGTGGTCGTTATCGGGCCAGCCGGTCTACGACCGTTACGACAACTTCCATGGCTTCCGCGGTTTCGGCAGTGACCTGACGGAAAAACGCCGATCGCAGGAAGATGCCTCGCGCCTTGCCCATTTCGATTCGCTGACCAGCCTCGCCAACCGCTTCCAGATGTCGCAGACGCTGGAAAAGATACTCAATGCGCAGCGCGTCGAACAGCGCGCCTGTGCCGTCTTGCTGCTCGACCTCGACCGCTTCAAGCAAGTCAACGATACCATGGGCCACCCGGCTGGCGATGCACTGCTGACCCAGGTGGCGCAGCGGCTCGAACGCACCGTCGACAAGGTCGGTCGGGTCGGTCGGCTTGGCGGCGACGAGTTCAAGATCGTCATACCCGGGGCGATCCGCCGCGAAGAGCTGGCCCAGCTGTCACAGCGGATCATCGAGAACCTGTCGCACCCCTATTCGATCGAAGGGATGAGCGCGGTGATCGGGGTATCGATCGGCATCGCCGTCTCGCCGGAAGATGGAGTCACCAGCGAAGCCTTGATCCGCAACGCCGACCTGGCGCTCTATGCAGCAAAGGGTGGAGGCCGCGGCCGCCATCATTTCTATGCGCCCGACCTGCACAGCGACGCCGAAGAACGCCGCGAACTTGAGAATGATCTGCGCGATGCCCTGGCCAGTGGCGGGCTCGAGCTGCACTATCAGCCCGTTGTTCATACCACGACCGAGAAGATTACTGGCTTCGAGGCCCTGCTGCGCTGGAACCACCCCAAGCTGGGTTCCCTGTCGCCGACCAAATTCATCCCGATTGCCGAGGAGGCGGGGCTGATCGCCCCGATTGGCGAATGGGCGCTGCGCACAGCCTGCATGGACCTGGCAGGCTGGCCCGAATCGGTTCGCGTTGCGGTCAATGTCTCGCCGCTGCAATTCGCCAGTCCGGAACTGCCGGCGATTGTGACCCATGCGCTGGCCACAGCGCAGGTCAATCCCGCGCGGCTGGAGCTGGAGATTACCGAGAGCGTCTTCCTCAACGACGATGCCAACACCGATGCCATGTTCGCCGCGCTCAAGCGGATCGGCGTGCGCTTGTCGCTCGACGATTTCGGTACCGGCTATTCCTCGCTCGGCTATCTCAAGAAGGCACCGTTCGACAAGATCAAGATCGACCAGAGCTTCGTTCGCGGCGCGACCATGCCTGGCAGCCGCAATGGCGCGATCATTGCCTCGATCGTCAGCCTGGCCGAGGCGCTGGGCATGGAGACCACAGCCGAGGGGGTCGAAACGCTGGACGAGCTGGATCTGATCCGCATGCTCGGTTGCAGTCATATCCAGGGCTATATCTACGACAAGCCGCTCAACCTGGCTTCGGCGACAGCACGGCTGGAAGCGGGGCTGATTGCCACCGCCCAGGGACCGCGCGCCGCCCGCGCGCACCGCCAAACGATGCTCCGCAAAATTGTCCTCGAGCACAGCGGCGAACGCTATAACGGCACGATCCGCAATATCTCGGCCACTGGTGCGATGATCGAAGGTCTATGGAATGTTCCACAGGGCACAGTTTTCAACGTCCAGATGGGTGAAGGGCATATCGTCGTCGCGACAACGTGCTGGTCCCAGGAAGACCGCATGGGCGTCGAATTCGCCGTGGCGCTGCAGCTCAACGAGACCGGGCGGACACCGATCAGCCCGCCACGCCCAGTCGAAACTATCCTGCTGAAGAAGGCTGGATAGGCTCCGGTCCGGCATCGGCGGCGGGCGAATTAGGACTTCGTAAACCACGAAGTCCTACAGTGTATCCCGTTCACATATGCCTTTTTGTTTAGGGGAGTTTCAGTGTCAGCGCATGATCGCTCACGGATCGGCCGGTTGCGCGGAATGCTCGGCTCCGGGCCAGCCAAAGGTGATGCGCGCTCGCTTGGTCCAGGAGATGGGTCGGGTCAGGCACATCTGTTGCTGCGCGACTATGAGCGGTCTGGACAGGGGTGGTTCTGGTCGACCGACAGCGAAGGCCGGATTGTCTACATTTCCGAAAGCATTGCCGACAAACTGGGCAAGAAGCGCGAAGAGCTTGCCGGACAGCCATTCCCCTCGCTGTTCGACCTCGCAAGCAGCGAAGGCGATCAGGTCGAACGGCCGCTGCCGCTGATCTTCAGCGCGCACAAGACATTTTCGGAACTCCAGGTCAGGGCGGCGACCGAAGAGGGCGAGCTGTGGTGGGCGATCTCCGGCCGGCCGCAGCTCGATAGCAATGCCAATTTCCTCGGCTTCCTCGGCAATGGCAAGGACATTACCACGCTGCGCCTGAGCCAGAAGGACGCGTCGCGCCTGGCTCTGTTCGATTCGCTTACTGGCCTGTCCAATCGGTTTCAGATGGACAAGCGCCTCGGTGCAATCCTGACCGCCTACAAGGCGGCCAAGCGCAATTGCGCCCTGATGATGGTCGATCTCGACCGTTTCAAGCAGGTCAACGATACGCTCGGCCACCAGTCCGGCGACGAATTGCTCAAGCAGGTTGCGCAGCGTCTCGGGAAGATCGTGCCGGACAATTGCGAGATCGGCAGGATCGGCGGCGACGAATTCCAGATCATCCTGCCTGACATCGAAGACCGCGGTCGGCTTGGCGACATCGCCAAGAAGCTAATCGACATCGTCTCGCAGCCTTATTCGATCGACGGCAGCCGCTGTGTCATCGGCGCTTCGGTCGGAATCGCTATCGCGCCGTTCGATGGTATCGAGGCGGAGGAGCTTGTCCGCAGCGCCGACCTTGCGCTCTATGCCTCGAAGGGCGGCGGACGCGGACAATTCCGCTTCTATTCGAGCGATTTGCATGACCAGGCCGAACGCCGCCGACAGATCGAGGAGGATTTGCGCGACGCCCTGGCCAAGGACCAGATCTTTATCGCCTACCAGCCGCTGGTCGAAACCCTGACGAATAAAGTCGTCGGACTCGAAGCCCTGCTGCGCTGGAAACACCCTGAACTGGGCGTTGTTCCGCCCGCAGTTTTCATTCCGATCGCCGAAGAAAGCAATCTGATCGGCGCGCTGGGCGATTGGGTGTTGAGAACAGCCTGCGCCGATGCCGCGCGATTGCCGGGCAATGTCCGCGTTGCGGTCAATGTCTCGACGATGCAGTTTGCCAATTCGGCCTTTGCCTCGCTGGTCACACAGGCGCTCGCCGCTTCCGAGCTCCTGCCCTCCCGGCTCGAACTCGAACTGACCGAATCGATCTTCCTCGCCGACGATCAGTCAACCTCCGATATGTTCGCCGCGCTCAAGATGCTCGGCGTGCGGCTGTCGCTCGACGATTTCGGCACCGGCTATTCCTCGCTCAGCTATCTCAAGAACGCGCCGTTCGACAAAATCAAGATCGACAAGAGCTTCATTACCGGGGTGACCGAGCCGGGCAACCGCAATGTCGCGATCATCAAGGCGATCGTCAGCCTTGCCGAAGCGCTCGACATGGATACGGTGGCCGAAGGTATCGAGGCGCATGACGAACTCAAGATGATGCGCGCGTTAAACGTCAAGCAGATCCAGGGCTATATCTATGCCGATCCGGTATCGTTCGAACAGGTTATCGAGGCGATGGCGAGCGGCGATTGGGTGATCGAGCCTGACGGGCCGAGCAAATACCGCGCCGATCGCCGCACGGTGTTGCGGTTGATTGGGCTGATCCACGAAGATCATCGCTACGAAGTGATGATGCGCAATATCTCGCGCACCGGCTGCATGCTCGAGGGGCTGATCGAGGTGCCTCCAGGCACGAAATTCGTTGCAGATTTCGGCGAAGGCCAGCTCGCGGTGGCGGTTGTACGGCGCTCGATGGGCGCGATGTTCGGGCTCGAATTCGAACTGCCGCTGGTCGATGACGGCGCTGGCGGGCTGTGCACCCGCAACCGGGTTTCGCCTTATTTACTGGCCAGCGCCGGGATGCCGCTGGCAGCTCTGCCGCAGGGTCAATATCCGCTGGTCGGCCCGGGGGCGATGGGCGGCGGCGCGGGCGGCGGCTTCAGCATGCCCAAATTCGCGCAGGTCAACGACATTGCCCGCAAGGCACTCAAGGATGAAGGCTGACAGCATTCCCACGCGCTGCTAACGGGCGAGGATGGCAGACCAGTCCCGTATCCGCAATTTTTCCATCATCGCCCATATCGACCACGGCAAGTCCACGCTGGCCGACCGGCTGATCCAGCACACCGGCGGCCTCACCGAGCGCGAAATGAGCGCACAAGTGCTTGATAACATGGACATTGAGCGCGAGCGCGGGATCACCATCAAGGCGCAGACGGTGCGCCTCAAATACACCGCCAAGGACGGGCTCGAATATGAGCTCAACCTGATGGACACCCCCGGCCACGTCGACTTCGCCTACGAGGTCAGCCGCAGCCTCGCCGCCTGCGAAGGCGCGCTGCTGGTGGTCGACGCCGCGCAAGGCGTCGAAGCCCAGACGCTGGCCAACGTCTATCAGTCGATCGAGCACGACCACGAAATCGTACCGATCATCAACAAGATCGACCTCCCCGCCGCCGAGCCCGAAAAGGTTCGCGCCGAGATCGAGGAGATCATCGGGCTCGACGCCAGCAACGCCGTGCTGACCAGCGCCAAGTCCGGCATCGGCATCGCCGAAGTCCTCGAAGCCGTGGTCACCCGCATCCCTCCCCCCAAGGGCGACCGCGCCGCGCCGCTCAAGGCGATGCTGGTCGACTCATGGTACGACCCCTACCTCGGTGTCGTCATCCTGGTCCGCGTGATCGATGGCGTCATCAAAAAAGGCTTGAAAGTCAAATTCATGGCCGGCGAAACCGAGCATCTGATCGACCGCACCGGCTGCTTCACCCCCAAGATCGAGCAACTCGAAGAACTCGGCCCCGGCGAGATCGGCTTCATCACCGCGCAGATCAAGGACGTCGCACAGGCCCGCGTCGGCGACACCATCACCACGGTGCAGAACGGCGCCAAAGAGGCACTCCCCGGCTTCAAGCAGGTCCAGCCCGTCGTCTTCTGCGGCATGTTCCCGGTCGATGCCGCCGATTTTGAGAAGCTGCGCGACAGCATCGGCAAGCTCCGCCTCAACGACGCCTCCTTCTCCTTCGAGACCGAAAGCAGCGCCGCGCTCGGCTTCGGCTTCCGCTGCGGCTTCCTCGGCTTGCTCCACATGGAAATCATCCAGGAACGCCTGACCCGCGAATACGACCTCGACCTGATCACCACCGCGCCCAGCGTCGTCTATCGCATCCAGCTCAACAAATCGCGCACCGATGACGCCCGCGAGATGACCCTGCACAACCCCGCCGATTACCCCGACCCCAGCCGCATCGCGCAGATCGACGAGCCGTGGATCAAGGCGGTGATCTATACCCCCGACGAATATCTCGGCAGCATCCTCAAGCTCTGCCAGGATAGGCGCGGCGTGCAGACCGGCCTGACTTATGTCGGCGGCCGCGCCCAGGTCAGCTACGAGCTGCCGCTCAACGAAGTGGTGTTCGATTTCTACGACCGCCTCAAAAGCATCAGCCGCGGCTATGCCAGCTTCGACTACGAACAGATCGGCAGCCGCGAAGGCGACCTCGTCAAAATGTCCATTCTGGTCAACAACGAGCCGGTCGACGCGCTCAGCATGATCGTCCACCGCAGCGTCGCGGAGGATCGCGGCCGCCACATGTGCGAACGCCTCAAGGAGCTGATCCCGCGCCATTTGTTCAAGGTCCCGATCCAGGCGGCGATCGGCGGCAAAGTCATCGCCCGCGAGACGATCCAGGCGATGCGCAAGGATGTAACGGCGAAGTGCTATGGCGGGGATATTTCGCGCAAGAAGAAGCTGCTCGACAAGCAGAAGAAGGGGAAGGCGCGGATGCGGGAGTATGGCAATGTCAGCATCCCGCAGGAGGCGTTTATTGCGGCGTTGCGGATGGGGGAGGAGTGACCCGCTCGTCCTGAGCTTGTCGAGCCGAAGGCGACCGAAGGTCAACGATGCGGATGGGGGAGGAGTGACTACGCCGCCTTGAGCAGGCGCTCTATCTCTGCCGCAAATTCAAAGCACAGCTGATCGCGTTCATCGTCCGGCAGCCATTTCGACATATTGGGGAACACCGTCTGCCACATGCGCTGTTCCTTGGCCGACCAAGGCCGCGCCGGTGCAGCGCGCGCAGTTTCGAGCACGGCATTGAGGCGCGAGCGGATGCGTTCGAGATCGGGGACGTATTCCGTTTGCTTCGGATGCGGAATGCGATTCTCCGCCTCGCCGAACAGGCTGAATTGTCCGTCTCCGAACAGATCACTCATCGCTTTCCTCAATCTCATCCCCGGCAGGCGGCGGGAATCCAAGTCCAGTGCGTGAGATCGTATCCGCGAGCGTTGCCTCCAGCACAAGATCGGCCTCGGCAAACCAATGGATAAGTTCGTGGATACGTGCGGCAACATCGCGCAATTCGGTCTTGAGCGCGTCGGTGAAGGGCAGTCCCTTGCGGCCATCGATCCAGCGCGGCAGCACGCGATAGCCGCTGATCGAGAAGGACCACACCGCCTCGGGCAGGCCGGTGAAGGCGGTGACGGCTTTGCCATCCGCCTTCCACAGCGAAAGCTCGCCCTCGCGGTAGGCGACATCGGCGATCACTGCGCCGTCGTCGGTATCGACTGCCAGCTTGCAGAATGCCTTGGGGCGGAATTCCGGCGCGGGTTCCTTGTTTTTGGCGAAGGTTTCCAGCTCACGGATGCGACCGCCGATCCGTGCCGCGCGGGTAAACACCGCCGGATCGGCGGGGAAGGGGATGTGCGGAAAGATATCCTCAAGGTCTTCGGCGAAGCGGCGGGTGTAGCTTTGCGCCGAAAGCAGGCAGAGGATGGCGTCGAAAATGTTCTCGGGCGTCTGCGCCACGCCATAGGCTTCTGCGAGCGCGGCGACGAGGACGGGGTTGAGGTTGTGCGCGTCGGGACCGGCGCGGCGATCATAGAGCGGGAAGGCGTAGCCGCCGTTACTGCCCTTGATCGAGTGGTAGTCGGGCAGCAGGCCATGGCACCAGATGCCGGGACCCGCGCCAGTGTTTGATTTTAGTGAGTAAAGCCCGATGTTTGCAGTGCCCCATGCTCGCTGCATTTCCGGGCCGGGACGATTCAAGAGAGGCAGGTCATTGTAGAGGTGGCGATTGTCGAATGGACGATAAGCCAAGCCGCGAACCATTCCTGCGTCGAATATAGGATCATCCCGGGTGGCCAATACTTGCGCCAATTGAAAGGGCAATTGCTTGGGATCGGCAGAGACGAAGATCGGATCGTTGCCTGACTTCATGCCCGATTTGGAAAAGGCGAACGCCTCACGAACCGATAGCCATTCGCCATTCTCGAACGGCGCTGGTCGCCAATCGTCCAGCAAGCCCCGGTCAATCCCGACTGAATTGGGTAGCCACCCCTCTTCGGCGGCACCCTCTAGCCAGTCCAGCTTGCTCTTCCGTCCGAATAGTCCTTCCTTCCAGCAATCGGTGTAAACGACTTCGGCAAGCGCGCCCTCCACCTTGCTGCCATCGGCAATCGCCAGAGTGATTGCCGTGCCGACCATGATGTTAAACACCCCTTGATCGGTATCGACATCGCCGCGCGTTCCGGCGCGGACATCGCCGCGCAGGTCGATCACCTCGATCCGATCAAACCTCTCGCGCATCATCTTGCGCAGCCCGGCATAAGGCCAGCCGGTGAGAAACTTGCGATTGGAAATGAAGGCAATCACACCCCGCTGCGGCGCATTGTCCGCCTCGAACAGTTTCCAGATCGCCCAGCGCCAGAAGGCGACCGAGAATTCGGGGAAAGTGTTAAGCTGGCCGCCCATTCCGGCGTCTTTGACCGGCTGCTTGAGGTCTTCCCATATGTCGTCGATAAAGCGGCCGACCAGGGTTTCGTTCTCGCCTTCTTCAAGCCGCTTGTAGGGCGGGTTGCCGATGATCGCGAGAATTCGCTTTCGCGCCTTGATCTCGTTGGCGGCGGCGCGCTCCTCGTCAATCGGGATGCCCTGAATCCCCAGCGTCCCCATCGCCGTGACATCGTCAGGCCGGGACAGCGTATCGGCGAGATAGACGCCAAGGCGCGGCAGCTTGACTGCCTGCGGCCCGGTCTCATCCTCATCCGGTTTGCGGTAACGCAAGGCATGATGCAGCCGGTAATGCGCCACGGCATAAGGCCCGACCAACAGCTCAAAGCCGAACATCCGTTCGGCCAGCGCGCGCAAGGCCGATGATGCATCCTTGCCGCCTTCCTCTGCCATCACCTGATCGCGCACCCGCTCGGCCACGCCGAGCAGGAAAGTGCCGGTGCCGGTGGCGGGATCGAGGATCGTCACACCCGGATCGCGCAGACCCTTGGTGCCCAGATTGTCGCGCAGTGCCCGGTCGAGTGCGCCGGTCATGTAGCGCACGACCTCGATAGGCGTGTAATAGACGCCATATTTCTCGCGCGCCTTGGGGTCGAAAGTCTCGAGGAAATCCTCGTAGAAATAGAGGATCGGGTCGCGGCCATCCGGCTGCATGGCGAGAATTTCCGGCGCGAAACTGTTGACGCAATCGCGCATGACTTCGAAGCCGAAGTCGATCTGGCTGGTGACTTCATCTTCGCTCAGCACGCGCAGCGCCGCTTTCAGCAGCGGATGCTCATCCGGCATCTGCTTCCACGCGTCGTCGCCAACCGGACCATCGCTCGCTTCGCGCACCAGCAGCAGGCCGAAAGCCAGAGTCTGGGCAAATGCCGAGGCAAACAGTGCATCGAAATCCGCAGAGGGATAGCCACCAGCTTCGGGATGGGCATAGAGCACGTTCCTGAACGTCTCACGCACCATCATCAGCGGATCGGCATCCTTGCCCTCGATGTGCAGTTCGCTGAGCCGTTCCAGCACCGCACTGCGCACCAGCCGGGCCGAATGGGCCATGAGCTCGGCAAGTTGTTTTGCATTGCTGGCTTCAGGCGCATCTGCCCGGGCCAGCGCGGCGAGAAGATCGAGGAAGGCGGCGGGCTGGTGAGCCGCGATGGCTTCGTCGGCAGTCTTATCCTGCGTATCAGCCCTGAGCGCGGGTGCCGGAACGATGCTCGCGCTGCCCAGTGCCGAATCCCGCCCAAACAGGTGGAAGTCAGCGAAATTGGAACTGGACCAATGCGCCAGTTCCTTCAGCCGCTCATATTGCCGCTTGTCATGTGCGCCGGTCCAGCGCTCCGGATCGGCGGGTTTGGCCGGGGCCTTCAGTTCGACAAAGGCGCGCGGCGGCTGGCCCGCGCGGATAAGGGCTATGTCAGGCCTGCCGATGCCGGGTTTGTTGAATTCCGGCGATACCGTCAGTGGCGGCACTGCCGGGAGCAGCGGCAATAGGCTGGCGATCAGTTCCTGGAAGACTGGCGCGAGCGCAGGTTCGGACGCATCGGCATTAGCCCGCAACTGGTCACGGATGCGCTTTGCGTAGTGCTTGAGATGATTGTGAATCTCGCTTGGCATTCGCAGGGGTTAGCGTTTCGTTCCGGCTTCGTCATGTGGAAATACATCCAGGCTTCCGCTGCGGCTTCCTCGGGTTGCTGCATCTGGAGATCATCCAGGAACGGCTCCTCGCTTTGACCATGCCCCCGGCATGGCCAGTCTCCTCGCACCCGCGAATACGACCTCGACCTGATCACCACCGCGCCCAGCGTCGTCTATCGCATCCAGCTCAACAAATCGCGCACCGATGACGCCCGCGAGATGACCCTGCACAACCCCGCCGATTACCCCGACCCCAGCCGCATCGCGCAGATCGACGAGCCGTGGATCAAGGCGGTGATCTATACCCCCGACGAATATCTCGGCAGCATCCTCAAGCTCTGCCAGGATAGGCGCGGCGTGCAGACCGGCCTGACTTATGTCGGCGGCCGCGCCCAGGTCAGCTACGAGCTGCCGCTCAACGAAGTGGTGTTCGATTTCTACGACCGCCTCAAAAGCATCAGCCGCGGCTATGCCAGCTTCGACTACGAACAGATCGGCAGCCGCGAAGGCGACCTCGTCAAAATGTCCATTCTGGTCAACAACGAGCCGGTCGACGCGCTCAGCATGATCGTCCACCGCAGCGTCGCGGAGGATCGCGGCCGCCACATGTGCGAACGCCTCAAGGAGCTGATCCCGCGCCATTTGTTCAAGGTCCCGATCCAGGCGGCGATCGGCGGCAAAGTCATCGCCCGCGAGACGATCCAGGCGATGCGCAAGGATGTAACGGCGAAGTGCTATGGCGGGGATATTTCGCGCAAGAAGAAGCTGCTCGACAAGCAGAAGAAGGGGAAGGCGCGGATGCGGGAGTATGGCAATGTCAGCATCCCGCAGGAGGCGTTTATTGCGGCGTTGCGGATGGGGGAGGAGTGACCCGCTCGTCCTGAGCCTGTCGAGCCGTTAGGCGACCGCAGGTCAACGATGCGGATGGGGGAGGAGTAGCTCCTTCTCCCCTCCCCTGAAGGGGAGGGGCTTACAAGTCCTCCGGCGTTTCCCATTCAATCAACTTCAGACCGGCGATCCGCCTGAAATCCTTGCCGTTCCGGGTAATCAGCGGCGCATCACGCGCCAGCGCCTGCGCCGCGATGAGCCGATCAAGCGTAAGCCGGCGATCATGCCCAATATCGTAGATAATCGCTCCATAGGCCAAAATATCGGCGTGAACGAACATTACGACGGTGAGGTCTAGCAGCAACGCTTCAAGCAGGTCGCGTCGCTGGTTCGTTCCAGCGGGCTCGCGATTGACACCGTTCTCAAGTTCGATCCGGGTGATCATCGAAATCACCGGGCGTTCGTCGAGCTGCGCGATGAGCCGGTGGGTCTCGAGATCGACGTCGCGCAGCGCGATCGCGATGTTGGTATCGATGAAGATCACGTGGAGAAGCGCTCTATAGTCCGGGCCGTTCGGGAAACTCGAACGGATCGCGATCCTGCACGCCGTCCGCCGGAGCGCCGATCGCCTGGAGGCGCGCCAGCATGTCGAGCAGCCGCTTTTTTTCTGCGGCGGGATCGCGCACCGGCGTCAGGACAACCCGCTCCCCCTCGCGCTCGACCAGAACGTCGATGCCGATGCCGAAGCCCAGCCCCTTGGGCAGGCGCACGGCTTCGCTGTTGCCGGATTTGAAGGTCTTGGAATGGCGACAGGCGTTCATGGAAGCAGTATATACCGGATATACAGAGTTGGGGCAAGGGGGGTGAGCAAGCAGAGGCGATTGCGCTTGTCCGGCGCGCCATGATGCGACAATCACCACGCATGGCCGAAATCGCATCGCGTCAACAATTCGAGGAGTGGCTGCAAGACCAGCCGCCCGAGATGGCTGTGATCATGGCCTCGCGAATCGCGCTGCGGGTACTGCCAATCGCGATCGACATAGCTGGCAGGGAGGAACACCGAAGATTGATTTCGACGGTGTTTCGTGCTATCACGATTTCGCGATCGGCTAGCAAATATCTGGACCGTAAAATCGCCACCTACGCCGGCCGCGCCGCCGCCGCCGCCGTCGGTCGCGCCGCCGACGCCCGCTACGCCGCCGACGCCGCCTACTCCTCCGCCTACTCCTCCTCCTACGCCGCCGACGCCCGCGCCTCCGCCGACGCCACCTACGCCGTGACTGCCTCCCGCGCCGCCGGCGCCCGCAGCGCCGCCGCCCGCGCCGCCGACGCCGCCGCCCGCGCCTCAGCCCATGCCGAGGAAGCCGTCCACGCCGCCGCCTTCGCCCACGCTCGAGTCGTCGTCTGGGGCACTATCGAAGATGATTGCCGTTGGGTTGATGAAACGGGCGGTGACGCGGTCGGACTGGCATCAAGCGCGTTGTGGCTAAAGGCGCGGCCTGCGGAATTCAATGCCATATACCGGGCAGTGGCGGAACTCGGTTATGATGAACCGGATAGCTGGAAGAACTGGATTATCTGGTACGACTGGCGGGTAGAGGGGCAACCAAGCGAATGGGCCCTGCCGCCGAAACAAGACGCGGAAATGGCGCGGCGGCTGATCGAGGCCGATGAGGAGTTCTGGAAGCGCGGTGAGCAAGACCCTGCCTTCGTCAATGCGCAACTGGGGAAGTGGCGAGCAGAACTGTTGAAACAGGCTGAGCAAGAGCGCGCCATTCCGCCCGGAGCTATTGACGAGCAAATCCTGGAGCAGAACCCGCGCGTCCCTCAATTCGGCGAAAGCGCCGATGGCCGGATCGATATCGTGCCGGTTCTGCGAGGCGACACGGGTCAGGGTTTGGCGCGCCGCCACGCCTTGATGCGGGATTGTCTGATCGCTGCGCTGGAGGCGTCTGCACCTGACAAGACGCAGGCCGTGCAAATTGCCGACGTGCTAATGCGCCTTCTCCAGGCCTTGTCTGACAGGCCTGAAACCATGCAGGCTGAAGCCTATGTTCTGTTCAGCAAGGCGATGCGCCGGGAGTTCAAGGATCATCTTTCGCCAGCGTCCTCGAAACCGCCACTCGCCGAAGCGCAGATCGAAGCGCTGGACCGCACTATGGATGCGGATGCGATGCTGGTCGCGCTGGATGATCGCATGTCGCAGTGTGAACAGGCGATCTATGAGCGGCGGTTTGAGCCGGTTGCGATTGAGCGCGAAGAATTGCGCCAGCTGATCGATGGCGTGAAGCAGAGCGGCGTTAGCACGGAAGCAGCCGAGGTGGTTCTGGAAACTGCGCTCGCCAATACGCCAGTGGATGCAAAGCCAAGTGACCCTGATTTGCGCACGATCAGGCAGATTGCCGGAAACTTCCTCCGTAGCTTTGGCCGCAAGATTTCAAACATCGCAAGCGCGAGTGGCAAAGTGGTCAAAGCGGTGTGGAAGCCAGCGTTGGATTTCGCAGGCTGGATTTCGGCACATGCGACTGAACTCAAAGCGCAGTTTCCGAATCTGGGATCGGTGATCGACTTTGTGGTGAAGTGGCTCAACCAAAAGCCATAACCCCTCTCCCCTTGCGGGAGAGGGTAGGGAGAGGGGTCGTGCCGCGTCTGTGGCACATGGGAGTTGCAACGGTTGGGGCAATCGCAGATGCTCGCATGATCGCGAGCGCGGAAAAATCTTCTGGCTCGCAGACGCGAGCCGCCCCTCTCCCTCCCACCGCTGCGCGGCGGGTCCCTCCCTCTCCCGCAAGGGGAGAGGGGTGATTTAGAGATTCTCCTCCCCATCCCCCTCATCCCCCACCGCGCTGACCGCGCCGAACACCACATCGATCACCCAGCTAATCCTGGCGCGGCGCTCCTCGCTGAACCACTCCGCATATTCGGCTTCGGCGGCGCGGGCGTCGGCTTGCTCGGCGGCTTGGGCTTGTTCGGCTGAGGCCCCGGTTGAAGTCAGCTCTTCGCAGTCGGTCTCGGCGTCGGTCATGGCCCAGAGCAGTTCGTCCTGGGCCTGCGCTTCGGCTATCTCGGTCTCGCGGAAGCTGCGGTAGGCGGCGCGGGTCTGGGGGCCTAGCTGCAAGAACCAGCGGCGGTGCATGGTATTGATCTGTTCGAGCAGGTCGTCGCCGCGCGCGCGGGACCGCTCCGCGCTCTCCATCGCGTGCTGGCGCTGCCATTCCTGGTGCCACTGCTGCTTCAGCCGCTTGAGCTGCATCTGGTCGACGGCGTTGGGCGCCTTGGCTTTTCCCCCGGTGAAGCGCTCGGGCGCGCGGTTGCGGAGCATGAACATCAGCAGGCGGTCGTTGTAGACCGTGCGGCTGCCGACGATCTTGCCGTAGGAGTAGACCGGCTGTTCGACGCCGTTGAGCGCACGGTCCATGGCGACGTCCTCGATCCGGCGCATGCCGATGTCGAGCGCGGCATCCCAGGCGCGGCGGAATTCCTGTGCATCGGGGTGGCGGCGCAGGAGATAGGCGCCATGATCGGCGCGGGCGACGCGGCGCGCGGCGCTCTTGACCGAGCCGGTCTCGGCCAGGGCTTCGATGAAGGCGCGCTGGACTTCGGGCTTCCAGCCGTTGCTGCGGTCCTTCTCGCGGGGGACGGGGATGAAGGCGGGGAGGAAGTGCTGGCGGGTGGGCTGGTCGGTCATTGGGCGTCCTTCGACGGGCTCAGGATGAGCGGGCGGCTAGGGACTTTGCCTCAAGCGGGGGTGTGTAGGAAAATGGATAATGGGCGGCGCGGGTGGGGAGGTCCTAGACCCAGCCCAGCCGCCGCCCGATAAAGATCAGCGCCATGCCGCCCAGCACCGAGGCCAGGCATCCGGCGCGGCTGACGCCCTGGCCGATGCCGCCCTGGCTGCGCGAGGCGGTGATCAGCCCGGCCAGCAGCGAACCGCCGACGCCGAGCAGTATGGTGATCACCCAGTTGGTCTCGACGTCGCCCGGATAAAACCAGCGCGCCAGCACGCCGACGAAGAAGCCACTGATGATGGCACCGATGATGTTGAACATAGTGTGGCGATCCCTTTTTGCCGCGCGCTGCCGGGCAGGTTTTGCGGCAAACTCCGCACAAGCCAACCATTGCCGACCTTATCCCCGGCAATACCCACCGGCGCAAATATTTTTTCACAGATTCACTTTGCATCTTGCGCTGCCCGCAAGTGCCGACTTTCCGGCGCGTCGCTGCACTGCAATATGGGCCGGCGCGGGTCCGGCAGCGCCGCGCAAGGGTTAACCGCGAATTTATCCTCTTGCGCCGGATTCAGGATCAGGCACTATCGCTAGTGGTTCGGCAATCGGGGGAACCTCTAAACCTAGATTCATTGTCGGTGTGTGGGCCGGGGTGCCGGTTGCGCGTCGACCATTGCGGATTCGGGTTTTGGAGGGTTTGCGGCAGGCCGGGCCTGGGGAACAAATCGGGGATAAATAATCCCCCATTTGCGCCTCACTGTGCTAGGCTGGGCGCTTGCGCCCGAGTCGAACGAATGCGGAACGGGGCTGGTTCCTGCCGCTATTGGGTTGGTTCAGGATTGGGGGCTGTAGAGTGGATTTCAGGAACACGGACGAGGCAGAGTTGGCAGTTAGCGAAGCAGGCCTTTTCGAAGCGGATACGCTGCCTGTCGAGACGACTGCGAGAGCGATGGAGGCGGGCGAAGGCCCGGCAATACGGATGGCGGAAAAACACGATGCGGGAGCGGCCGATCTGGTCGAGCAGCTGGGCAGCGCCGCGCTGGCCACTGCCGCCAGCGCCATCGCCGAAGCTGCCGCCGAACGCGTGCCAGCCGCTGCTGCCGGTTCGAAAGAAATCATGGCGCGGCGGTTCAAGATCGTCACAGATGCCGCGCGCGATGCGCTGCTCACCCTGTTCGGCAAGGATACGCTCGACGATCGCTATCTGCTGCCGGGCGAGACCTATCAGGACCTGTTCGCCCGCGTCGCCGATGCCTATGCCGACGACCAGGATCACGCCCAGCGGCTCTATGACTATATCTCGCGGCTGTGGTTCATGCCGGCGACGCCGGTGCTGTCGAACGGCGGCACCGGACGGGGCTTGCCGATCAGCTGCTATCTCAATTCGGTGTCGGACAGCCTGGAGGGCATCGTCAGCACCTGGAACGAGAATGTCTGGCTGGCCAGCCGCGGCGGCGGCATCGGCACCTATTGGGGCCAGGTGCGCGGGATTGGCGAGCCGGTCGGTCTGAATGGCAAGACCAGCGGCATCATTCCCTTCGTGCGGGTGATGGATTCGCTCACCCTGGCGATTTCGCAAGGCTCGCTGCGGCGCGGTTCGGCGGCCTGCTATCTCGATGTCAGCCATCCGGAGATCGAGGAGTTCCTCGAAATCCGCAAACCCAGCGGCGACTTTAACCGCAAGGCGCTGAACCTTCATCACGGTGTGCTGCTGACCGACGAATTCATGGAAGCCGTCGGCGCAGGCGCGGAATTCCATCTGCGCAGCCCCAAGGACGGCTCAGTGCGCGCCACTCTCGATGCGCGCTCGCTGTTCCAGAAGCTGGTCGAGACCCGGCTTGCCACCGGCGAACCCTATATCGTCTTCTCCGACACGGTGAACCGGATGATGCCCAAGCATCACCGCGATCTCGGGCTCAAGGTCTCGACCTCGAACCTGTGCTCGGAAATTACGCTCCCTACCGGCGTCGATCACCTCGGCAACGATCGCACGGCGGTGTGCTGCCTGTCCTCGCTCAATCTTGAGACCTGGGAGGAATGGCACGACGACAGGATGTTCATCGAGGATGTCATGCGCTTCCTCGACAATGTCTTGCAGGACTATATCGACCGCGCGCCGGATGAGATGGCGCGGGCGAAATATTCCGCCAGCCGCGAGCGTTCGGTCGGCATGGGGGTGATGGGTTTCCACTCCTTCCTGCAGATGAAGAGCATCGGCTTCGAGAGCGCCATGGCCAAGGCCTGGAACCTCAAGATGTTCAAGCACATCAGCGCCAAGGCCGATGAGGCCTCGCTGCTGCTCGCCCAGGAACGCGGCGCTTGCCCCGATGCCGAAGATATGGGCGTGATGCAGCGCTTCAGCTGCAAGATGGCGATCGCGCCGACCGCCTCGATCAGCATCATCTGCGGCGGCACTTCGGCCTGCATCGAGCCGATCCCGGCCAATATCTATACCCACAAAACGCTGTCGGGCAGTTTCGTGGTCAAGAATCCCTATCTCGAAAAGCTGCTGGCTGCGAAGAGCAAGGATTCGAACAACGTCTGGAATTCAATCCTTGAGCATGGCGGCTCGGTCCAGCACCTCGATTTCCTCAGCTCTGAGGAAAAGGCGGTTTACAAGACCAGCTTCGAGATCGACCAGCGCTGGCTGCTGGAATTCGCCGCCGACCGCACCCCGTTCATCGATCAGGCGCAGTCGCTCAACCTTTATATCCCGGCCGATGTCGACAAATGGGATCTGATGATGCTGCACTATCAGGCCTGGGAGCGCGGCATCAAGTCGCTCTATTATCTGCGCTCGAAGTCGGTCCAGCGCGCGGGTTTTGCCGGCGGGGTGGAGGCGGATAATACCGCTGAGCCGGCGATCATCGAGCTGGCGGCGCAGACGGATTATGAGGAATGTCTGGCGTGTCAGTGAGGTGAGCGGAGTTCGTTGAGTCTGAGCTACCTTCCCCTCTCCCAGTGGGGAGAGGATTCGCAGGCTTGGCGCTGCTGCGCCTAGCCGGAGTTGGAGAGGGGGTTCTGCCCTCGATAGGTCGAACCCCCTCACCCAGCTGCGCTAGCCGCGAAAGCGGCAAGCTTCGCTATCCTCTCCCCGGCGGGGAGAGGGGAAAAGCGATCCAGGTTTTGCGTTAGTTGCTTCAAGAGGACATGACGTGGCTGAATTCGTCCATACCAAATTACTCAGCCACCGCCGCGTCGTCACCGGCCTCAATGCGGCAGGCCAGAGCGCGGTGATCATCGACGCGCCCGTCCCGGTGCTCGCCGACATCAACGCGGCGCTGGTTTGGCAGTCGAAGGTCCAGCCTGCCGACAACTCCGGCAATGCCGATACCGCCGAGCCCTACACCGTCGCGATGCTGCACAATCCTGGCAGCACTTTCGCGATCTGCACCTTCCCGCCCGGTGCCCGCGAGCACATGCATGCGACGGACAGCATCGACTATCTGGTGATCCTTTCGGGCGCGGTCACACTGGTGACCGAGCGGGGCGAGGCCGACCTTGGCCCTGGCGATCTGGTGGTGGACCGGGGCGTGCTGCACGGCTGGCGCAATTTGACCGCTACGCCTTGCGTTGCCGTAGCGGTCAATGTGCCTGCCCATCCAGTCGGAAACGGGAGGACAGTATGAGTCGCCGCGTCGTCACCGGCCTCGATGCCGACGGCAAAAGCTGTATCCTGATCGATGGTCCGGTCCCCAAACTCAGCCAATCAAGCGACATGATCTGGCGCACAGCCACGGTCCCTGCCGACAACTCCGGCAGCGAAGACACGGCCGTGCCCTATGCGATGGAGCATCTCCACGATGGCGGCAGCAACTTCATGCACGTCGAGTTCCCGCCGCATATGGGTCCCTATCTGCATGCCACCGACACCCTCGATTATCTCGTGGTGCTGAGCGGCCAGATCGTGCTGCAGCTGGAGGCGGAGGAAGTCGTGCTGAACCCCGGCGATCTGGTGGTCGATCGCGGGGTGATCCATGCCTGGCGCAACGATACCGGCCAGCCCGCCCGCATGGTCAGCGTGACAGTGCCTGCCCATCCGGTCGGCAAGGGGCGCACCGTATGAGCCAGCCCCGCCGCATCGTCGCCGCCGCCGGGCCGGACGGCAAGAGCTGCGTCGTCTCGAATGAGCCGATCCCGCTGTCGGGCAATCCGCAGCCGATGGCCGTCACCAACCTGTGGAACGGCGCCGCCGGGCGGGTCGACAATGCCGCAGCCTTTGCGGGCGGCTTTGCCCCTTTCGGCATGCACCAGCTGACCGACCCGATCTATTCTGTGATGATCGCCGAATATGCTCCCGGCCTGGGCGCACAAGATCCCGGCATGCATTTCACCGATACCGCCGATCACTTCTATGTGATCGCGGGCGAAGTGGTGCTGGTGCTCGAAGCCGGTGACGTCGTGCTGCGCAAGGGCGACATCGGCATTTGCCGGGGTGCGGTGCACGGCTGGCGCAACGATGGGACCAGCGTTGCGCGGTTGCTGACCTTTGTGCTGCCGGCCGAGCCGCTGGCGGGGCGGGTGTGTGTGATGCCTGCTCGCAGGACAAGAAATAAGAATTTTTCGCGCAAAGGCGCAAAGGCGCAAAGATGTCGCGAAGCGCCGCAGGCAATTCTCAAAATTCTGACGGCGGGGCGTTACGGCAGGGGAAGAGTTAGTGGAGGCTTCGCCTCAAACGAAACCTCTTTGCGCCTTTGCGCCTTTGCGCGAACTCAATCCTTTTCTTGCTTCGCTGGTGCGCTGAAATGAGCGAAACCCTCATCCTTCATGGCATGGACAGCCCCTATGCGGAAGCGCGCTATGCCGCCGCCGCCGAAAAGCTCTACCGCTTGCTCGATACCCGTTTGCAAACCCGCGAATGGATCGCGGGCGGGGATTATTCGATCGCCGACATGGCGGTTCAGCCCTGGGCTAACTATCTAGAGGGCCACGGCTTCGATTCCGCTCAATATCCGGCGCTGGTCCGCTGGCGCGCGGCAATCGCAGCCCGTCCGGCAGTGCAACGCGCGCTGATCCGGGCAGATGCGGCCTTCACCGACCCCGCCAACCGCACCCGCCGGGCGGCGTCGAACGAAGACCTCGACACGTTTTTCGGCCGCGCAGATACTGTGCCGGTCGCCGATTTTTCACCCGTCAGGGAAATGTGAAAGAGAAATGCAGATAACGCAGCTTCCGACCAAATTGCCCCTTAACTCCCCTCCCCGGCGGGGAGGGGTTGGGGGTGGGGGAGCGAGGCCGACAGGCCTCGCGTCGAGGCTGGCGTCGTACACCCCCACCCAGCCTCCCCCTCCAGGGGGAGGGGCAGGTGGCGGATTTCGCAAAGGTTGCGCTCCTACCCCTCACCTCCCCACCACTCACACTTCCAACTGAGGCATAAACCCATGTCACTCCTCGAAGCCCGCAAGACCTACAAGCCCTTCGAATATCCCTGGGCCTATGATTTCTGGAAGCGCCAGCAGCAGATCCACTGGATGGCCGAGGAAGTGCCGCTCGGCGAGGATTGCCGCGACTGGGCGCAGAATCTCTCCGACCATGAGCGCAATCTGCTCACCCAGATATTCCGCTTCTTCACCCAGGCCGATATCGAGGTGCAGGATTGCTACCACGACAAATACGCCCGCGTGTTCAAGCCGACCGAGATCAAGATGATGCTCGCCGCCTTCTCCAACATGGAGACGGTGCACATCGCCGCCTACAGCCATCTGCTCGACACCATCGGCATGCCCGAAAGCGAATACGGCATGTTCCTCGAATATCAGGAAATGCGCGACAAGCACGAATATCTGAAGAACTTCGGGGTCGACAGCGACGAGGATATCGCCC
>JAHFPT010000058.1 GCA_023266625.1 Novosphingobium sp.
GGCAAAGGCCTGCGCCAATTCGGCGCGCCGAGCCTGGCCGACGCGATCTGGCTTTATGGCAGCAGCCGCGAGGCGATTGTAGGCAGTGTCACCAATGCCCACGCCGGGGTTATGCCTGCATGGTCCCGCAAGCTCGACACCGCGACGATCCGGATGCTGGCGGCCTATGTCCATTCGCTGGGAGGCGGCGAGGATTTCACAGAGGCCGCAGCCAGACCGGCAGCGCCAGCCCCAGTCGCAGCCCCAGTCGCAGCCAATGCACAGCCCTGATTCCGCAGGAGACGTCCTCCTTTACGAGAAGCGTCGCTCGGTCTTTCCCAAGGCCGTCAAAGGCCCCTTCCGCCGTTTCAAATGGCTGGTGATGGCCGTGACCCTGGCCATCTACTACATCACCCCGTGGATCCGCTGGGATCGCGGTCCCTATGCGCCCAACCAGGCGGTGCTGATCGATCTTGCGGGTCGCCGCTTCTACATGTTCGGCATCGAGATCTGGCCTCACGAATTCTATTTCGTCGCCGGCCTCCTCATCATGGCCGGGATTGGCCTGTTCCTTGTGACCAGCGCGGTCGGTCGCGCCTGGTGCGGTTATTCTTGCCCGCAAACCGTGTGGACCGATCTGTTCCAGCACGTCGACCGGCTGATCGACGGTGATCGCAATGCCCAGCAGAAACTGCAGTCTGCGCCCTGGGGGCCTGCCAAGATCACCCGGCGGCTGATCAAATGGTACATATGCCTCTCGATTGCTTTCATAACCGGCGGCGCATGGATTTACTATTTTGCCGATGCCCCAACGCTGCACCATCAATTCTGGACTGGTACGGCGTCCCCGGTCGCCTATGCAACGGTCGCACTCCTCACTGCCACCACCTTCATCTTCGGCGGCTTCATGCGCGAACAGGTATGCATCTACATATGCCCCTGGCCGCGCATCCAGACCGCGATGCTCGATGAGAAGAGCCTGATCGTCACCTACAAGGACTGGCGCGGCGAACCACGCGGTTCGGTGAAGCAAGCGGCCAATTCGGCAGCACCACTCGGTGACTGCGTCGATTGCAACCAGTGCGTCGCCGTCTGCCCGACCGGGATCGACATCCGCGAAGGCCCGCAGATCGGTTGCATCACCTGTGCGCTATGCATCGATGCCTGCGACTCCGTAATGCAGCAGCTCGACCGCCCGCGCGGGCTGATCGACTATGCGACGCTCGAAGGCAGCGCCAAGGAAAAGGCCGGAGCTGCGCCGGAGAATATCCTGCGCACGATCTTCCGCCCGCGCACGCTGATCTATCTCGGCATCTGGTCATCGATCGGGTTGGCGCTGCTGTTTGCGCTCGGAGTGCGCAAGCACATCGATGTGTCGGTCGCCAAGGACCGCAACCCGGCCTTCATGCTGATGAGCAACGGTGCCGTGCGCAATGGCTATACGGTCAAGCTGCGCAATATGGAGGACCGCCCGCGGCTGATGGAAATCGGCCTGCTCGGGCTCGATGCCGCGGTGATGTGGAGCGACGACATGCCGCGTTCCGCCGCAGCGCGCACCCTGACGCGCAAGGTCGCGCCCGATCGGGCCGAGGCGGTGCGGGTCTACGTCATCGCCCCGCGCAATACCCATGAGCAGGAGTTCAGCTTCACCCTGCGCGCGCTGGATAGCGAGGGCGGCAGCGATGCCCATGAAACGCGCTTCGATGCACCGGAGGATGACGAATGAGCAAAACCGCGCGCGAGCAATTCACTGGCCGTCACATGGCGGCGATCCTGATCGCCTTCTTCGCCGTGGTGGTTGTGGTCAATTTCATCATGGCGCGCCTGGCAATGTCCACATTCGGCGGGGTGGTGGTCGAGAACAGCTACGTTGCCAGCCAGCACTTCAACCGCTGGCTTGACCAGGCATCGCAGGAAAAGGCGCTCGGCTGGAAGGCTGCCGCCACGCACCGCAGCGACGGGCGGGTGGAAGTGACATTGGCGGGCGTTGCGAACGAAGGCGCGCAGGTCAAAGCAATCGCCCGCCACCCGCTTGGCCGCCTGCCGGACCAGTTTCTGGCCTTTACCCGTGGAGCCGACGGTCGCTTCGTCTCGCAGCAAGCCCTGCCGTCCGAGCGCTGGCGGCTGCGCATCGAGGTACGTGCTGGCGGCACAGCCTGGCGGACCGAGGAGGATGTGCGATGAACGTGCTTTCCCACGATCCCAAAGCCGCCAAGCAGGAGACCGTCCTTGTCGTCCCCGGCATGCATTGCGCCGGTTGCATGGGCAAGGTCGAGCGCGGCTTGCAGGCGCTTCCCGGAGTCGTTTCGGCCCGGGCCAACCTCTCTGCACGGCAGGTGGCCGTAGCGCATGATCCGGCACTGACAGCGCCAGTACTGGTCGAGGCGCTGGCCACCATCGGTTTTCCCAGCCAGCTGCGCTGCGAGAACCTCGCCGCTCCCCCCTCTGCGGTGAAGCCGTTGCTGGCGCCGCTGGCGGTGGCAGGGTTTGCCTGCATGAATGTAATGCTGCTTTCGGTCGGCATATGGTCAGGAGCGGAAGGGACGACGCGCGAGCTGTTTCACTGGCTTTCGGCGCTGATCGGCGTGCCGGCCATCGCTTTTGCCGGACGGCCGTTCTTCACTTCCGCCTGGCAAGCGCTGAAGTGCTGGCGCACCAATATGGATGTTCCGATCTCGATTGGCGTGACACTGGCGACTGCCCTCAGCTTTTATGAGACAGTGACCGGCGGCCACGATGCCTGGTTCGACGGCACATTGATGCTGCTGCTGTTCCTCCTGGCAGGCAGAGCGCTCGACGCAATGATGCGCGACCGCGCCCGCACCGGGGTCGATGCTCTGCTGCGGCAGGCGGCTCCAGGCGCGCTGGTAGTTGGGCGCGAGGGAGAAATGACCTGGCTTGCCGCGCGCGATCTTGTCCCAGGCATGCTGATGCGCGTTGCCGCAGGCGAGCGGCTGGCGGCAGACGGCGAAGTGGTAGCCGGCACCAGCCGCTTCGATCAGTCATTGCTGACCGGAGAAAGCGCCCCCGTTCCCGCCACTGTAAGCGAGCCGGTGCTGGCGGGCACACTCAATATCGATAATCCGGTAGACGTCCGGGTGACGGCGGCGGGCGAGGGCACGGCGCTCGCCGAAATCGCCCGGCTGATGGAAGCTGCGGGGCAAGCGCGATCCGTCTATGTCCGCATCGCCGACCGCGCCTCGCGCTATTACGCCCCGGCGGTCCATAGCCTGGCGCTGGCGAGTTTTATCGGCTGGATGATCGCGGGGGCAGGCCTCCACCAGTCGCTCGTCATCGCTATTGCCGTGCTCATCATCACCTGCCCCTGTGCGCTCGGCCTGGCCGTGCCGGTCGCGCAAGTCGTCGCGAGCGGGGCGCTGATGCGGGCAGGGGTGATGGTCAAGGACGGCAGTGCGCTCGAACGGCTGGCGCTGATTGACCGGGCTCTGCTCGACAAGACCGGCAGCCTGACCCTGGGCCGGCCGACGCCGGACCCAGTAGTCGTTTCCGCGATGCCGAAGGACGCTGCTGCTGTAGCCCTGGCGCTGGCATCGCACAGCCGCCACCCGCTGTCGCGCGCGCTGGTGGAAGCGCTGGTGGCAGCTGGGCACCGGGCGGCGGCGCTCGATGACGTGCAGGAGGAAGCCGGGCACGGCGTTCGTGCCCGCTGGAACGGATTGGCCGTCGCGTTGCAGCGGCCCGAAACGACCGTTGGAATGGGTACGGCGCTCGACATCGAAGGCCGGCCAGCCTGGCTGATCCCCTTTGCTGACCGCCTCCGCCCCGACGCAGGTGAGGCCCTGTCCCAGCTCGCTGCGCTGGGCATTCAGTCCACGATTCTGTCGGGCGACAATGCACGCGCGGTTGCCGAGGTGGCGCGCAGTGTCGGCCTCACCGGCCATGCCTGTGCCAGCCCAGCGGACAAGCAGGATGCGATTAACCGGCTGCAACACGCCGGATACCGGGTACTGATGGTAGGAGACGGGCTGAACGACGGCCCGGCGCTCGCCGCAGCCGATGCCTCGATCGCGCCGGGTTCGGCCAGCGACGTTGGGCGGCAGGCGGCGGATTTGGTTTTCCTTGGCGATTCCCTCCTGGCCCTCCCGCGCGCAGTTGGCGCCGCGCGCCGGACCATGCGGGTCGTCCGGCAGAATTTCGTGCTGGCTATCGGCTACAATATACTCGCGGTGCCGCTGGCAATGTTCGGTTATGTCACACCGCTGCTGGCGGCGGCAGCGATGTCGACCAGCTCGCTGATCGTCATCGCCAATTCGCTACGCCTTATCCGGGCAGCGCGATGAACGGCCTGGCGCTCCTTATCCCGCTGGCTTTGTTCATGGGACTGGCCGGGCTTGCCGCTTTCTTCTGGGCGCTGCGCCGGGGCCAGTTCGACGATCTTGAGGGCGCGGCCAACCGCATCCTCATCGACGAGGAAGGGCCGAAGGAGCGATGAAGACGGGATCGCGTGTTGTGCCAAGGGTTGCCATGCGAGCCAATCGTGCAAGCGACTGCTGCGGGATTTTGACCCTTCGCAATGAAGCACCGTGTGAAGGCTGCTCTAATGAGCGGCATGTGGCCCTATTTTCCCGATCTGCTGGCGAAACCGGTTCCGCGCTACACCAGCTTCCCGACAGCTGCCGAATTCGGCTGCGCGGTCGGGCCGGGCGATTTCGACAGGGCGTTGCAGCAAGCTTCGGGCGGCATATCGCTCTACGTCCACATCCCGTTCTGCGAGAAGATCTGCTGGTATTGCGGTTGCAACACCAGTGCCACCAATCGCCGCGAACGGCTTACCAGCTATCGTGATGCTCTCCACCGCGAGATCGCATTGGTGGGTGCGCGGCTTAGGGGCAGGGCGGATGTCCGGCGCATTGCTTTCGGCGGCGGTAGTCCCAATGCGATTGCTCCGACAGACTTCGTCAGGCTGGTCGATGCGCTGACAATCCAGTTCGGGCTGGATGATCCAATCATTTCGATTGAACTCGACCCGAGGAACCTGACCGGGGAATGGGGGCAGGTGCTGTCCTTCGTTGGCGTCGAATATGCCAGCATGGGCGTACAAACATTCGACCCTGCGCTCCAGCAGGCTATTGGCCGGATTCAGCCCGATGCCGATATCGAGCAGGGTACCGAACTGTTGCGCAAGGCTGGTGTAACCTCGCTCAACTTCGACCTTATGTACGGCCTGCCGGGCCAGACCTGGGAATCGCTCGCCGCGACACTGTCTAGGGCAGCCGAATTGGGCGCGGATCGCATTGCCCTGTTCGGCTATGCCCATGTTCCGCACATGATCGCGCGCCAGCGGCAAATCGACGCCACTGCCCTGCCCGATCAGGCGCAGCGCTTCGCCATGGCCGAGCAGGGGTATCGTCTCCTGACTGGAGCGGGCTACCAGCCGGTCGGTTTCGACCATTTCGCCCGCCCGGGCGACCCGCTGGCGCAGGCTGCGCTGGAAGGACGCCTGCATCGCAACTTTCAGGGCTTCACCGACGATGCCGCACCGGTGCTGATCGGTCTGGGTGCCTCGGCGATCAGCAGCTTTCCCGAACTCCTCATCCAGAACGAGAAGAATGCCGGTCGTTATCGCATGCTGCTGTCGCAAGGCATCTTGCCGGCTTCGCATGGTGTTGCCCGTTCGCTGGAGGATGGAGATATCGGGCGGCTGATCGAAGCGCTGTTGTGCCAGGGCGAAGCACATGTCGGCACGGAGCGGCTTTCGTCTGTGAGCGCGTCGCTTGGTCCGTTCATTGCGCACGGCCTGGCATCGGTCGAGGGCGAGGTGCTGCGAATTGCGCCCGGCGGATTGCCCTATGCCCGCACGATTGCAGCGCTGTTCGATCCCTATCGCCAGCATTCGCCGCAGCGCTTCAGCTCTGCAGTGTGATCTATTCCGTACCTGACCAAAAGAAGAGCGGCTGGCCCAAATAGCCAGCCGCTCAGAGGTGGGGAGAGGGAATTGCATTCCCGATGCCAGACATGGGGCCTGTAGCGAGACCAGGCTTTGACATCGATCAATCAGCGGAAACTGTTTTCGCCATAATTCGTCGTTCGAAACGAATTGATCGGGAACAATGCAGCCGTCCTGCCGACGGACGAGTGGCTCAGCATCAAATCCCGATCAAAGCTGGAATTGAGACACTCATGAACTGCCAGACCACCAACCCTCCCGCCGCTGCGACAATCGACATTCCTGCGATGCATGCGAAGTATCTTCGTGAACGCGACCGCCGCATCAAGAAGGACCACAACGATCAGTACATCCCCGCCAGCGGCAAATGGGCGAAGCTCTACGAGGAAGATCCCTATACCCCCGTCGCCCCGCGCGAGCCGATCACCGGCGAGACCGATGTGGTGATACTGGGCGCCGGCTATTGCGGCATGATGGTGGCGCACCAGCTCAAGCAGGCCGGGATCACCAATTTCTACAACATCGATCACGGCGGCAATTTCGGCGGCACCTGGTACTGGAACCGGTATCCCGGCATCCAGTGCGACAATGATTCGCTGGTCTACATGCCGCTGCTCGAAGAGACGGGCTACATGCCGTCGAAGAAGTTCGCCGACGGCTATGAAATCCACGATCACTGCCAGATAATCGCCGATACCTTCGGCCTGCGTGACAACGCGCTGTTCCACACGCTGATCAAGACGCTGAAGTGGAACGCGGAAACGAACCGCTGGCACGTCGGGACCAATCGCGGCGACGACATCAAGGCGCGCTTCGTGGTCCTTGCCATGGGTCCGCTCAACAAGCCCAAACTGCCGGGTATCCCGGGGATCGACCAGTTCAAGGGCAAGATCTTCCACACCGCCCGCTGGGACTATGACTACACCGGCGGCTCCTGGCGCAATCCGGTGCTCGACAAGCTCGCCGACAAGAAGGTGGCGATCATCGGCACCGGCGCGACAGCGATCCAGGTCGTGCCCTATCTCGCCAAACATGCAGGCCAGACCTATGTCGTCCAGCGCACGCCTTCGACCATCGACGAGCGCAACAACCGGCCGACCGATCCCGAATGGTACAAGAGCCAGAAACCCGGCTGGCAGCAGGAGCGCATCAGGAACTTCCATCACGCGGCAATGGAACGTCTCGCACCCGGCGAGCCCGATCTGGTACAGGACATCTGGACCGAGATCAGCCGCAATCTCTCGGCCGAGCTCGAGGCCGAAGGCTGGCCCGACATCTCTCCGCAAGAATACGCCGCACGCCGCGAGGTGATGGACTACCGGGTGATGGAACGGCTGCGCGCACGGATCGACGTGGTCGAGGATCCGGCCACTGCCGAGGCGCTCAAGCCCTACTACCGCTATCTGTGCAAGCGCCCGGCCTCGAATGACGACTTCTATCCGGCGTTCAACCAGCCCAACGTCACGCTGATCGACGTGGCCGAAACCCAGGGCGTCGAGCGGCTGACCGAGAACGGTTTCGTCCACGACGGCGTCGAATACGAGATCGACTGCCTGATCCTCGCCTCGGGCTACGAAGTGACCAGCGACCTCGACCGCCGCTGGGGCATCGACACGATCGAGGGGGTGAACGGGTTGTCGATCTACGAATATTGGAAGGACGGTTTCCAGACCTTCCAGGGGATGACGGCGCACAATTTCCCCAACATGTTCTTCACCGGCTTTACCCAGGCTGCGGCGAACGCAAGCAATTCCAAGACCTTCGTCGATCAGGGTTTCCACATCGGCTATATCGCCAGCGAGGCGCTCAAGCGCGGCGCGGTCAGAGTCGAGCCGAGCGCCGAAGCGCAGGACGCCTACATCCGGCACCTGCGCTCGATCGCGGTCGATAACTCCACTTACGTAAACGAGTGTACACCGAGTTACTTCAACAATGAGGGCGACGACACGAAGAAGCGCCACATCTTCGGCGAGCCGTGGGGCGAGGGCTACTACGCCTTCGAGGATATGCTCCGGAAGTGGCGCGATGCGGGTCAGCTCGAAGGGCTTGTGCTGACGCGCGCACGCGAACTTGAGCCAGCGGAATAATCGCAGACGCCGGGAAGGAGGTCGCCATGAACAAGCCGGAAAAGATTGTCGCCGAAGCGCTCAGCGAACCGCTGACCTTCCCGGTCGAAGCCTTCATCAGCCGCGAATATGCCGAGGCTGAACCGGAGCACCTGTGGTCGAAAGTGTGGCAGCAGGCTGGCCGGGTGGAGGAACTGCCCGAGGTTGGCAGCTATATCACCTACAACATCTGCCACGATTCGATCTTGATCATCCGCGATACGCCTGACACGCTCAAGGCCTATCACAATGTCTGCCCGCATCGCGGGCGGCGGCTGGTGGGCGACAATACCGGGGGCGGCCCGGTCGTGGTGAAGCAGGCGGCAGGCTCGCACAGCGCCTGCGGCAGCCAGCTCAAGTTCGGCTGCAACTATCACGCCTGGACTTTCGGGCTCGACGGCAAGGCGAGCTACATCCCGGACGAAGAGGATTGGCAGGGCGCACTCAACACCGGATGCACCAGCCTCACGCCGGTCAAGGTCGATACCTGGGGCGGCTGGATCTGGATCAACATGGACCCTGGCGCAGGCCCTCTGCGCGACTGGCTCGAACCCATCGCGTCGCTGATCGACCCGTTCGAATTCGACAAGATGCGCTACCGCTTCCGCTTCTGGGGCATTTTCGACTGCAACTGGAAAGTCGCGCTCGAGGCCTTTCTCGAACCCTATCACGTCCAGGGAACGCATCCGCAGCTGATCAAGTACGGCGACTTCTATTCGTTCAGCAAGGCGCTCGGCCGGCACGGTCAGACCGGCTTCGATTCCAAGGCGCACCGCGACGAAGGCACCGCGGTCGATACCAGTGTCCACCGAGCCGCCGGCGACGGCGATCCGCGCATCACCATCGCGCAGATGCAGGCGGAATACTGGGAAACCATCGGTGCCAGCACCAGCGAAACACTGGTCCGCACCGCGCAGAGGTTGCCGCAGGACCTGCCCGAAGGCACGCCCGCCGCCGAAGTTCACAAGCACTGGCTGGAAACGGCAAAGCGCGAGGATGCCGCGCGCGGCGTGATCTGGCCCGAACTCACCGGGCAGCAGATCGCCGCCGCCGGGCTCGCGCTCAGCGTGTTCCCCAACATGAACTTCATCCCCGGGCCAACTTTCGCGCTCGCCTACCGGG
Organism: Novosphingobium sp.; assembly: GCA_023266625.1. GTDB lineage: Bacteria > Pseudomonadota > Alphaproteobacteria > Sphingomonadales > Sphingomonadaceae > Novosphingobium. Next base: position 9,115 of record JAHFPT010000058.1, read on the forward strand.
TACGGCCCTACGGCACCGACCCCGACAAATGCGTCTTCGAGGCCGTCGCGCTCGACCGCTTTCCCGAAGGCGAGGAACCGAAGACCGAATGGACCTTTGCCGGGCAAGACCTTGAAGCCTGGCCGCTGGTGATAGCGCAGGACATCTCGAACATGGTCGAGATGCAGCGCGGCTATAAATCGCGCGGGTTCAAGGGCAACCTGCCCAACCCCTGGCAGGAGCGCAAGGTGACCAACCTGCATGCCCAGCTGGCCAAGTACATGGGCACGGGCGCGCCGGTTCCGTTCGATCCGGCATGAATCTTGCGCAATTGCGCAAGATCAAAGCGCGCCTTTCGTACCGGCCATAGGTTTCATCCGGAAATAGCTTCGGACCGGACTTCCGGTCCCTTCGCTAGCCCGGAGAATTTCCAATGTCCGTCGCTCAACTCGTCCGCCTGTCGCACGAACAGATCAAGCCGAAGATCGGCAGCCGTGTGCTCAACACCAAGGACGAATTGCTGAGCGGCGCGTTGTCCGGCGCGATCAACGAACTGCTCGAAGCGCGCGGGGTGCTGGTGTTCGAGCAGCTCAATCTCACCGATGAGGAACAGGTGCGGTTCAGCAACAGCCTGGGCGGCAATGCGACGGAAATCGGCGTCGATGGCGGCGCGGTCTTCTCGATTTCGCTCGATGCGAAGGAGCATTCCAGGGAGGTTATCGAATATCTCAAGGGTTCGCTTTTCTGGCATATCGATGGCACGATGAATCCGGTGCCGGTCAGGGGGTCGATCCTGACATCGAAAGTGCTGCCCACCTGGGGCGGCAACACCGAGTTCGCCAATTGTTATGCCGCCTATGACGACCTGCCTGCGGACACCAGGGCGGAGATCGACGATCTGCGCGTGATCCACGCGATGTGGGTGTCGCAGCTCTATCATTGCCCTGAACCCACGCTCGAACAGCTGGAGGACTGGCAGTCAAAGGGCAGCGCCGAACTGCCGCTGGTCTGGCATCACAAATCGGGACGCAAGTCTCTGGTTCTCGGAAATACGGCGCAGCATGTGGTCGGCAAAACGGCGGAAGAAAGCGCACGCATTTTGCACGGCTTGCGCGAACACGCGACGAAGGAACCCTATCATTACGCGCATGAATGGGAAGTCGGCGACAGCGTGATGTGGGACAATACCGGCACCTTGCACCGGGCCATGCCCTATGATCCCGACTGCGGCCGACTGTTGCGCCGCACCATCCTGCTCGGCGAGGAATACTTTTCCTGACCTTACCTTCCAGAACCTTCAGAACGGCAAGACAAGAGGTGCCCCATGGCTGAAATGGACCCTGCAGGATTGCGTCAGGCGGCTAATCCCTACTACGTTACCGATCCCGAACTGATCCCAGCAAAGCGCTATTTCGATGAGGCGTTCTTTGAGCTGGAGCGCGAGCACCTGTGGCCGCATGTCTGGCAGATGGCTTGCCGACTGGAACAGATACCGAACGTCGGCGACTGGGTGGAATATTCCAACCTCGGCAAGTCGGTGATCGTCGTGCGGACGAAGGACGGGGTGAAAGCCCACCACAACCACTGCCGTCATCGCGGCGTGCCGATTGCCGGCGGCAAGGGCAATGAGCACGGCAATTGCGCCAAGGCGGGCTTCATCTGCCCGTTCCACGGCTGGCGCTGGAACATGGATGGCGAGAATAGCTTCGTCTATGGCAAGCACCTGTTCCGCGAGGAATTGCTCGACAAGGGCGAGTTGGCGCTGAAGCCCTGCCGGGTCGAGACCTGGGGTGGCTGCGCCTTCATCAATCTCGATGACAATGCGCCCTCGCTCAGGGAATCGCTCGGACCGGTGCTGGACCGGCTCGAAGCCCACGGCGTGAGCAATCTGCGTTCCGAATGGTGGTTCGGCACGGTGCTTCCGGCCAACTGGAAGATCGCCATGGAAGCCTTCATGGAAGGCTACCATGTGATGAAGACCCATCCCCAGCTGCAACGCTCGGTGCCGTCGCTGTATAATGCGCGCTATGGCAACGATACCGGGGGCCTCGGTCCGCTGGTCAATCCCAATCAGAGCCTGCGCGACAATCTTGCCTCGCAGATCGAAAACCTCCAGCTGCTGAGCGACGGCATGGCTGGCATGTGCCATGCCAAAGAGGTTGAGATCGCTCGCTCGCTCGTCGATGTCGAGCTGCCCGAAGATCCGGCTGAGGCCGTGCCAATGTGGTTCGGTATCGTTCAGGCCGAGATTACCAAACGGCTTCGCGCCAGGGGCGAGAATGTGCCCGATCTCAATGCCGTGGCTGTGTCCGACCCGGTCAATGCGGTGGAATTCCTGTTCCCGCATTATTTCCTGCTGCCGTTCTTCACCAGCTTCGCATCCTACCGTATCCGCCCGCTTGGTCCGAAAAGCTGCCTGTTCGAAATCTGGTCGCTGACTGCGTTCCCCGAGGGGCAGGAACCGGATGTCCCGATGGAGCCGACCATGCTGCCTTATGACAGTCAGGATTTCCCGATGATCCCCCGGCAGGACTATTCGAACATCCCGATCCAGCAGAAAGGGCTGCATTCGGAAGGCTTCGAATTCATGCGCTTGTCGCGCGATGTCGAGGGACTGATCAGCAATTACCACCGCATCATCGATGGCTACATCGGCGATGCAGCCCCGGATGATATGGCCAGAGCCAGCCAGATGCTGGGCGGCAATTTCGACGGGCCGATCATCGATCTGGGTTTGTGATCCGCCCGGCTCGGAGAAGGAAAAGGCCGCGCGATGCCGAAAGTCACCTATATCGACCATGATGGCGGCGCGCAGACGATTGACGTCCCCGTTGGGGAAAACGTCATGCGTGGAGCGCTGTACAACGGCATCGAAGGCATCGTCGGCGAATGCGGCGGCGGCCTCGCCTGTGCGACCTGCCATTGTTACATCGATGAGGCCTGGGCGGAGAGGGTCGGCGGCTGCTCTGTGCATGAGCCGACTGGTCGATGCTACGTTGAAATATCGGCAAGTGGTCGAGGGCGGCGAACTGGGGCGCTAGACCCAAAACCCGATTAACCGCAGGCCTCCATGGCCTCGCTGGCCAGCTGCGCCAGCATCGGAAAGTGCTTCGCCCGCTCCATCGCATGGGCTGAGGCGGCGGTGCCGCGGATCACTCTGCCCTTGATGCCGTGGAAGATCGCGGCGAGGCGGAAGAAATTGAAGGCGATGCAGAAGTCGTAGCTGGCAAAGCTTGAGAGTCCGGTGCGGGCTGCGTAACTGGCGGCATATTCGGCTTCGGATGGAATGCCCAGCGCAGCGAGGTCGGAATTGCCCAGCCCAGCGACGATATCGGGCGGCATGCGGTACATCATCGCGTGGTAGGCGAAGTCCGCGAGCGGATGGCCCAGCGTTGACAGCTCCCAATCTAGCACCGCCAGGACTCTCGGCTCGCTGGGATGGAAAATCATGTTGTCGCAGCGGAAATCGCCGTGGACGATTGCGGTCTCGTCGCCTTCGGGGATGTTGTCCGGGAGCCATTCGATCAGCCGGTCCATGTTCGCATCGCGCCCGGCGTCGCTGTCTTCGAGATATTGGCGCGACCAGCGGCTGATCTGGCGGGCGAAATAATTGCCGGGCTTGCCATAATCGCCCAGGCCGATGGCGGCGTAGTCAATGCCGTGGAGCCGGGCGATGGTTTCGTTCATCGCATCGAAACAGGCGGCGCGTTCAGGCGATGACAGGCCGGGGAACGTCGCATCCCAGAAGATGCGGCCTTCGACCATGTCCATGACATAGAACCAGCTGCCGATGACGGCATCGTCGGTGCACAGCCCATAGACATCGGCGACCGGGAAATCGGCCTTGCCAAGCGCGGTGAGGATGCGCGCTTCGCGGTCGACTGCATGTGCACCCGCCAGCACCTGTCCGGGCGGCTTGCGGCGCAGCACATAGGCCTTGCGCGGGGTGATCAGCTTGTAGGTGGGGTTGGACTGGCCGCCCTTGAACTGTTCGACCGTGAGCGGCCCGGCAAAGCCTGCAACTTTCGCCTCCAGCCAACGGACCAGCGCGGCCTCATCGAAAGCGAAACCCTCGCGAACCGCGCTGGTCCCGGCGTTGGCGTCTTGATCGACCGCGCTCATTGCTGTGCCTTCGCCCAGTCGCGCTTGATTTTCTTGGCGAGGCTCCATTTGTGCACTTCGGTCGGCCCGTCGTAGATGCGGAAGGCGCGGATTTCGCGAAACACACGCTCGACGATGGTCTTGTCGGTGACGCCGGTTCCGCCCATCACCTGGACGCAGCGGTCGGCAACCCGCATCAGCGCTTCGGACACCGCAACCTTGGCCATCGAACTTTCCGCCGTGCCCAGCGAGCCACTATCGAGCACCCCGGCGCACCAGTCGATCATCAGTTCGCATTGCTTGAGGTCGATCAGATTGTCGGCGAGCATGAAACCGACGCCTTCGTGGTCGATCAGCGCCTTGCCGAAGGCCTGGCGGCGGTTGGCATAATCGGTGGCGATCTCGTGGCAGCGGATACAGGCACCCAGCCAGCGCATGCAATGCGACAGCCGCGCCGGGGCGAGGCGGATCTGGGCATATTGGAAGCCTTCGCCGGCCTCGCCCAGCATCTGGCTGGCGGGCACCCGCAAATTCTCGATAGCGACGGTCGAATGGCCACCGGGCATCGAATTGTCGATGGTGTTGGGGACATGTTCGATGCGGATCGCCGGATCGGGCAGATCGACCAGGAACATGCAGGCTCCCGACCCATGCTCGACTTCTGGGGCCTTGGCCATGACGATGCCGACTTTGGCCCCGAGAGCGCCAGTGATGAAGGCCTTGCGGCCATTGATCACCCAGTGGTTGCCATCTAGGCGGCATGTGGTCTGCATCATCGAGGGATCGGAGCCCGCGCCGCCTTCTTCGGCCGGTTCGGTCATGAAAAAGGCCGAGCGCGCGCGGCCTTCTATCATCGGTTTCAGAAAGCGCTGTTTCATCTCCTCACTGCCGACCTTGCCGAGCAGATACATATTACCCTCATCCGGCGCATTGGTATTCAGCGCTAACGCGCCGAACGGCGAGAGGCCGGATTTTTGCAGGACGAGTGCGGTTTCGCGCTGGGTGAGGTGGCCACCGTCGGACAGGATATGCGGGGTCATGAGCCCGGCAGCGCGGGCTTTCTCGCGCATTTCATCGACCAGCTCTTCGGTCGGCGCGCCGTGATGATCGCGGCGGGGGTCCTGTTCATAGGGAACGATAATGTCGCGCACGAAGGTCTCAACCTGCGCGGCAATCGCCGCTGTGCGCTCGGCACCTGCACCGCTCATTTTTGGCATCTCCCGTGGAAATGCCATTGCCTATAGGCAATTTGTCAGCCGAGCAAAGCCGCTTTGCGCAGCCAGAGTCAGGTGCCGACCAGCGAATCCCCAAGCCCCGCCGTCTTACCGCGGGTAATATAGACCTTGTCGCCGACATGGGTGGTTTCGAACACCTTCTTGGCGAAATCCTCTGGCATGCCGATGCAGCCGTGGCTGGCATAGCCCCATTCGACCTTGGTAGCATGCAAGGTGATGCCGTCGTTGGTCAGACGCTGCATATAGGGCATCGGCGCATCATAGAGGTTGGAGGTATGGTGGCGCTCTTTCCCCATGATCGGGAAAACGCCGATTGGCGTCGGCTTTTCCTGCGTGCCCAGCAAGACCGCCGATGCGCCGATCTCGTAACCATTGCGGAACACCGAGATCACCCGCGCATCGAGATCGACCGTCACGACAATCGGGCCTTCGGGGACATTGGCGTCGTCCCAATGCCATTCGCCATATTTGATCGGGCCGGAAATCGGCAGAATGCGTTTGATGACGAAGCGCTCGTCGGGCTTGGGTGCGGGTACGGCAGCAGTAGCGGGGAGAGATTCGGGAGTGGTACGCTGAGCAGCGACGGCCGCGCGCGGCGAAACCGGACGGTCGGGCGGCGCGGCCATCTGCATGGCGGCACCGGCTCCGACAAGGCCCAAAGTGGCCAGCGCGAGGACCACAGCTCCGTTGATCTTCATGTCCATACCCACCCGCTAACGCCAATAGGTGAGTATTTATATAAGCCCATTTTACGCAAAGCTGAACGGTCGATTCGCCTGCGTTCCGGCGCGGCACTCGGCTGTGAAAAAAGGTTAAACTTTCAGCGCTGCTGCCGCTCGCGCCGCCGCTTCGATTGCGACCGGGTCGGGCAGCCAATGCGGCACCAACCAGCTCCCACCGACGCAGAGCACCGCATCCAACGCCAGCCAATCGGGCGCGCTTGCCTGGGTAATCCCGCCGGTCGGACAAAACCGCGCCATGCCGAACGGTGCGGCGATCGCTTTGAGCGCAGCGATGCCGCCCGAGGCTTCGGCGGGGAAGAATTTGAACCGGGTAAGCCCAAGATCGAGTCCCAGCATGATGTCGCCGGCATTGGCTGTGCCCGGCAGGAACGGAATGCCGCTGGCAACTGCCGCCTTGCCCAGCACCTCGGTCAGCCCCGGCGAGACGATGAATTCGGCCCCCGCCGCCAGCGCCGCGTCGAGATCGGCAGGACTCAGCACCGTTCCCGCCCCGACAATCGCGCCGGGCACTTGGCGCATCGCCTTGATGACATCGAGTGCGGCCGGGGTGCGCAGCGTCACTTCGAGCACCGGCAAGCCGCCCGCGACCAGCGCCTCGGCGATGGGCACGGCATGGGCCGCATCCTCGATCACCAGCACCGGAATTACCGGCGCGCGGCGCATGATTCTATCGATATCGCTCATGTATGCTCCCTGGCAAAGGCGGCGGCGGCACCGAGCAGGCCCGGCTGGGGATGGGTGATCAGCTTGACCGGAATCGCCTCCATGCGCGCCTGATAACGCCCTTTGTCGCAAAAACGGGCATAAAACGCGCTACCCGGCAGCAGTGCCTGCAAACGGGCGGTCAGACCGCCGCTGAGCACCACCCCGAAAGCACCGTGCGCCAACGACAAATCGCCCACGACCGCACCATAGCTGGCGAGGAACATCGCCAGCGCGCGCGGCTCTTGCCCGGCGATGGCCGCAGCCCAAAGCGCGGCATCGTCGCGGCCATCGGCAGGATCGAAGCTGCGGATCACTTCGCCCAGACCCGGCCCGGAAACCACTCGCTCGACCGCCGTGCGGCCATATTTCGCCGTGATGGCCGCCGAGACCCGCGCTTCCTCCGCATCGAGCGGGGCGAAATGGATGTGTGCGCCTTCGGTTTCGAGAATGACGACACCCGCGCCGCACCGCTGCAATACTGCCACGCCAAGCCCGGTTCCCGGCCCGATCACCGAAATCGCGCCCCTCGCAGGCAGCGGCACATCCGGCCCGCAGACATGTGCAAAATCGCCCAGTGGCAGGGCATCGGCGGCATAGGCCATCGCCCCGAAATCGTTGAGCAGCAGCGATGTCTCCAGCCCCAGCTCCTCCTTGAGCACAGCCGGATCGACCACCCAGTGCGAATTGAGGAAGCGCACCGGCCCGCCGGTCACCGGCCCCGCCAGGCCAAAGGCGGCATGGCGCGGCAAGACTTCGCCCAGCCTTGCGCCAAAGGCCTGCCAGGCCTCGGCAATGCCCACAAGGTCCTTGGCCGCCAGCACCACCGGCTCGCCGAGCGAAACGACCTTGCCGCCCGCCACTTCGGCCAAAGCAAAACGCGCGTTTGTTCCGCCGATGTCGGCAACGGCTATGCGCATTGGGAGCAGCGGTGGGTCATACCGTCTCAAAACTACCGTAAACCCGCTCGTCCCGAGCCCATCGACTTCGCTCTGTATAAACTTCCGATCTGCAAGATCGGAAGTCGAGGGACCCTGTTCGAGCGTAGCCGAGAACCTTCAGCGGTGCGGGCCTCGGCTTCGCTCGGCCATTGTCTCTCGACTTCGCTCGGGACGAACGGTGAATTGTTGATTTGTTGGTTCCGGATCGACACTAGCAGCGGTGCAGTAACGGCGCCAGCGGGAAGGACGAGCAAGCTGTGACACGGCGATACGACGCGCTGATCATCGGCGGCGGGCACAATGGCCTGGTCTGTGCCTTCTATCTCGCGCGCGCGGGGCTGCGGGTGCGGGTGCTTGAGCGGCGCGGCGTGGTTGGCGGGGCGGCGGTGACCGAGGAGTTCCACCCCGGCTTCCGCAATTCGACCGCCAGCTACACGGTCAGCCTGCTGCGGCCCAAAATCATCGCCGATATGCGGCTCTACGAGCGCGGGTTAAAGATCGTCGAGCGGCCGATTGCCAACTTCCTGCCCTTCCCCGGCACCTATCTCAAGCTCGGCGGCGGCATGGCGCGGACGCAGGCAGAGTTCGCGCGCTTTTCGCCAAAGGATGCCGCAGCCTATCCCGGCTATGCCAATGCGCTCGAAAAAATCGCCCAGCTGCTGCGCGATCTCGCCCTGCAAATTCCGCCGCAGCCCGGCGGCGGCCTGCGCGCTTTGGCAGCGCTGGCCCGGCAGGGCTGGCCTCTGACGCGGCTGAACCGGGCGTCGCAGCACGAGCTGCTGAACATCTTCACCCGCTCAGCCCGGGAATTCTTGGATGGCTGGTTCGAGGACGACCGCATCAAGAGCGCCTTCGCCTTCGACGCAGTGGTCGGCAATTACGCCGGGGTCTCGACCCCCGGCTCGGCTTATGTCCTGCTCCACCACGTTTTCGGCGAGGTGGGCGGCAAGTCGGGTGCCTGGGGCCATGCACTGGGCGGCATGGGCGCGATTACCCAGGCGATGGCGGCGGCATGCCTGGATCAGGGTGTCGAAATCAGCCTCGATGCGCCGGTGTCGCAGGTGCTGGTGGTGGGCGGTCGGGCGGTGGGCGTGGTTCTTGAGAGCGGCGAACAAGTGTCCGCGCCGATCATTGCCGCCAATGTCGGCCCGGCGCTGCTCTATCGCCAGCTGGTCGATCCGGGCGATTTGGGTGCCGATTTTCGCCGCCGCATCGCGCAATACAATACCGGCTCGGGCACCTTCCGGATGAATGTCGCGCTGTCCGAGCTGCCCGATTTTGCCGTATTGCCCGGCAAGGCACAGGCCGAACACCATGCCTCGGGCATCGTCATCGCGCCGGGGCTGGACTATATGGACCGCGCCTTCGACGATGCCCGCGCGCTTGGCTGGTCGCGCCAGCCGGTTGTCGAGCTGACCATTCCCTCGACCGTCGATGACAGCCTCGCCCCGCCCGGCTGCCATGTCGCCAGCCTGTTCTGCCAGCACTTCGCGCCCGAGCTGCCACCACATTCTGATGGCAGCGCGCGCTCGTGGGACGATGAGCGCGAGGCCGCCGCCGATTGCATCGTCGATACGGTGACCGCCCATGCCCCCAATTTCAAAGCCAGCGTGATCGCCCGCCAGATCCACTCGCCGCTCGATCTCGAACGAAAATTCGGGCTGATCGGCGGCGATATTTTCCACGGGCGGATGAGCCTCGACCAGCTGTGGGCGGCGCGCCCCGTTCTCGGCCACGGCGATTATCGCGCGCCGATTGCCGGGCTTTATATGTGCGGATCGGGCACTCATCCCGGCGGTGGGGTGACCGGTGCGCCGGGGCATAATGCCGCCCGGGCGATCCTTGCCGACCGGCCTTTGTGGCGGCGGGTATGATTTAGGGTGGATCATAAGTTCGAGGCGGGTTAGAAAGCTGCAAGAGATGCCTGAATCACTTCCCCCTCTCCCGGAGGGGAGAGGGTACGGAGGCTTGGTGGCTTGCCACCTAGCCGAAGTTGGAGAGGGGGCTCTGCCCTCGAAAGGTGGGAACCCCCTCTCCAAGCTACGCTAGCGGGCAAGCCCGCAAGCTGCGCTACCTCTCCCCTCCGGGAGAGGTGAAAGTGGTGCAGAAATTTCGCAGCTTATTATAGGAGACCCGCGTGGAAGCCCTGTCACCAGCCGTCCCGACCCCCGCCCACGTCCCGCCCGAGGCGGTCTACGACTTCGACATGCGCGTCGATCCCGGCCTGCTCGCCGATCCGCACGAGCGGGTGCGCGCGCTGCTGCGCGAGGCCCCGCCGGTGTTCTGGACACCGCGCAATGGCGGGCGCTGGATCGTCATCGGCTATCCCGAAATCTTCGAGGCGGCGCGCGATACCGAGCGGTTTTCCAGCGCCTATATGCCGCCGGAGCAGATGCAGGCGATGATGGCGATGATGCCCAAAGGCATGCCGCGCACCCCGCAACCGACGCCGATCACCATGGACCCGCCCGACCACGCCAAGTTCCGCGGACCCTTGCAGAAAACCTTCAGCCCGCGCGCCGCGATGAACCAGATCGAGGATATCCGCGCGCTGACCGACCAGCTGATCGACGCGGTGATTGGTCACGGGCACTGCGATTTCATCACCGCCATCGCCGAGCCGCTGCCGGTAACGGTGTTTCTCAAGCTGATGGGCCTGCCGGTGGGCCGGCTGGCGGAATTCCGCGAACTGGTTCACGAATTCCTCGCGAACACCACCGGCGATCCGATCAAGGGCGCTGGGCTCAGCCGCAAGGTGGCCGACTCGATGCTGCCCGAGATCATGGCCCGCAAGGACGCGCCGCAAGACGATATCATCAGCCTGCTGTGGCAGACCGAGATCGACGGCGCGCCGATGACGGTCGAGCTGATGGAGGACTATTGCGTCCTGTTGTTCATCGCCGGGCTGGACACGGTGATCAACGGCATGGGCTTCGCCATCCGCCACCTCGCCGCCAATCCCGATCTGCAGGACCAGCTGCGCAGCCAGCCCGACCTCATCGTCGAGGCCTCCGAGGAAATGCTGCGCCGCTACAGCTTCACCATTCCGATGCGCCGGGTGGCGAAGGACACGCAATTTGCCGGCTGGAACCTCAAGCAGAACGAATGGCTGGTGCTCTATTATCCCGGCGCCGATCTCGATCCGCGCGAGTTCGCTGCGCCGGAGAAGTTCGATCTGACCCGCGAAAACAAGGTGCATCTGGCCTTCGGCGCAGGCGTCCACCGCTGCCTCGGCGCGCATCTGGCACGGGTGGAATTGCAGGTACTCTATCAACAGGTGTTGAAGCGGCTGCCCAGGTTCCGGCTCGATCCGGATGCACCGGCGACGTTTCATTCCGGCAATATCATTGCGTTCGATGCGCTGCCGATCAGGTGGGATTGAGGAGGTCCCCCTCCCGCTTGCGGGAGGGGTTAGGGGAGGGCTTGTTTGGCGCGGTCCGATAACAGGCCCTCCCCCAGCCCCTCCCGCAAGCGGGAGGGGAGCAGGCAGGCGCAAGTCTGTTCGGCTTCTCGCAAAAAAAGCCCGGCTGCGCGGATCACGCAGCCGGGCTTTTGTTAGTCAGACGATCAGATCAGAACTGGCAGCTCAGAACTTGTAGCCGACCGTGCCGCCGAAGCTCAGCGGTTCGCCGATTGGCTGATAGGTGCCTGAACCAACCAGCGGATTGTAGTGAACCCGATAATACTTGTTGGTCAGGTTGTTGCCCCAGACCCGGACGTAATAGTGATCGGTCGGATCGGTCCAGGTGACAGAGGCGTTGACCAGGGCAAAGGCTTCCTGCCGGGCGCGCTGTTCGTTGGAGCGGGCCAGAAAGGGAGCACCCGCGGCACCCGCAGCCGTAAATGCCGCCTGATTATTCGGCAGTGCCTTCGGGTCAGCCAGCAACCTCGGGTTGAATGTTGCTCCCGCTTCACCGCCAAAGATCGAAGGGTTGGTCACCACATAGCTGTCGGTGTATTTGACATTGGCCGCAAAGCGCAGCCCGCCATCGCCGTGGGGGATATTGTACTCAAAACCAAGGAACCCGGCGAAATTCGGCGCACGCGCCATCTGCATTCCCGAAATATCCATGGAAAGGGTCTGGTTCTGGAATGTCTTGAGCGGATCGGTATTGACGTTGAATCCTGCCGCAGCCGGATTGACGCCGACACCGGTGAAGACCGAACCCGGGCCATAGCGGGCATGCAAGTAGGTCGCGCCGCCACGAACCGTGAAGTTGTCGGTCACCTTGAAATCGAAGCTGCCTTCAGCGCCATAAATCGAGGCGCTGGGCAGATTAGCCAGAATGACCAGCGGAACGCCCCCGACGATCTGGGTGTTGCTGACCTGCAGATCCTTGTATTTGGAATAGAAGCCCGCCAGTTCGAAGCGCAACCGGCGACCGGCTGTCTTGAAGCCGAGTTCGAAGGCATTGACGGTTTCCTGCTTCACGTCGCGCCAGTTAGCCGGGTTGTCGCCGGGGATCGCGCTGTTCCATTCGCCGCCGCGAAAGCCACTGGTATAGGAGAAGTAGATATTGGTGCCCGGGCTGATCTCATAGCGGATAGATGCGCTTGGCGTGAACCTGCTGTAGTGCGAAGTTTTGGCCGAAGCGCCGTTAAGACAGGTTACACCACCTTCGGTCTCGCCGGATATTGAATAGGCGCAGTTGAGGACTGTTCCCAGGGTCGCTCCCGTAGCCGTGACGTAATTCAGCTTGTAACCCGAAACGTTCTGGGTCTCTTCGCTGTAGCGTCCGCCGACTTTGATGTTCAGGCGGTCGGTCGCATGGAAGGTTGCCTCGGCAAAGGCAGCCCAGGCTTTCTTCGTTCTGAAAAAGAACGTGTCGGATGACCTGCGGTAGTCGGTCAGCGGAACGGTAGTTGTCGCCGGATCGGGATAGGTGAAGGGCGAAAACGAAGCCGGGCCGAGGAATGTCGAGTTTGGTATGTTAGGGTTAAAGTTAAGTTTAATATTGTAATAGTTTCCACCCATAATCAGATCGAGATTCTTGATCGAATCGACAGTAAAGTCGATGGATTCCTGGATAGCCCGGTCGCGGATGTCCGACGGAGAAATACTGTCAGGGACATAGCTGCCGCCGAAATCGAACCGCGTCAGCAGGCTGGCCTTCGAGTAGCCGGTAACCGACCGCAATTTGCCGATGCCGGTGTCCAGTTCCAGCTTCAGCGAGCCTTCGTGCTGCTTGTAGTCGAGATCGAAGACATCGCCCGCCACTTCGCCAAGATTTGTCGGCCGGGTGTTCCGGCCGGGAACCAGGTAGTTAGCCGCGACGTTTTCAATCGGCGTGAAGACCACACCGCGTCCGTCTTTGGCGCGCGTGTAATTGTAGGCAAGGGTTGCGGTAAAGGTGTCAGTAAGGTCAAATTTCAGCTTCGCCCGGACCGACTCCTGCTCGAGGCCGAGGCCCCTGCCGTCGAACTGGCCGGGAGTCGAGCGGCTGGCGATCTTGTAGTAGCCATCGGTGTGGCGCAGCGTGCCCGCCAGGCTGATGCCGACCTTGTCGCTGATCGGACCGGCCACAAAGGCGCGGGCGCGATAGTCGTTGAAGCGCGCGTAGGTTGCTTCGACCTGACCCTTCATTTCGCTGCCCGGATCAAGCGTGTTGATCAGGATCGCGCCGCCGGTCGCGTTGCGGCCATAGAGCGTACCTTGCGGACCCTTGAGGATCTGGATGTCCTGTACATTGGGCAGGTCCATGTTGATGACCTGCGGCGTCGCCTCATAAAGCCCGTCGACGAAAACCGCGACGTTGTTTTCATAGGCACCCGCCGCCAGCGAGGTGATGCCGCGAATGGCAGGCTGGGGATAGGAGCCACCCTGATTGACCTGAAAGCCGGAGGTTACGTTCGCCAGATCGCGGATGGTGTTCACACCCGAATTGGCCAGCGTCGCCGCCGTGACCACCTGTACCGTCATCGGCACTTCTTCAAGCTTTTCACTGCGCCGCTGCGCCGTCACGATGATGTCGTTGCTGTCAGCATCCGCCGCCGCAGCTTCTGCCGCCTGTGCGGGCGCGGTCCATAGCGGTGCGGCGAGTGCGGCACTGCACAGCAGCGCGGCGGTTTGAAGGCTCTTGCCCCGGAAATAGCTCATTGATTTTCCCTCCACATATTTGAAATGGTGCGGCCTTGTGGCCGTTACTCAAAAGAGGGTCGCCTCGGTCCCCGGCTCCCCGTTTCAATATCCCAATGATCCGGGCGAATGCCTTGCAGCTGCCGGAACCGGACTTGTCTAGTGCCAAGCGTGAGGCATCGCAATGGGCAGGGATGGCCCGGCAGATAATAATGCAATTCACTATTGCCATTATGCAACAGTTTTGGCCTGGAGACGCGGTGGGAGTAAACCGCAGCCCCGCAAATCTTCAGATTGAAACACACAATATGGTTGTCGTGCACGATCGAGATGCTGCTGGGCGACACGCGGCACCATCTGGCGAAACTGGCTGGGCAGGGGAATAGCGCAAGTTACGCAAAATCTGAACCAGACCCGCTCATGCTGAGCTTGTCGTGCCGAAGGCGGGCGTAGCCCAACCACAGGGTTGTTACTGTGAGGGTGCGAAAGCACGAGGGTCCTTCGACAAGCTCAGGATGAGCGGGAATTAGAGGCCCAGTTTCAGATATTGCGCTCAGTACTTACTGCAAAAAGCTTGCATGCCCGCGCAAGCTGCGCATGTTGCGCTCGCGAGGTGGCGGGGGCCGCCGGGAAGAGGGGAACCATGTCATGTTTAACGCTGCCAATCCTGTCAGTATCTTGCTGCCGATGCTGGTTATCGCCTTGCTGACTTTCATCGGCTTCATCCGCATGGCCGCCGCACGCGGCGCGGCGGTCAAAGGCGGGCACGATCCGGCCTACTACAAGGCCCATCTCGGCACGCCCGAGCCCGAGGCGACGGTCGCCGCAGTGCGCCACTATGGCAATCTGTTCGAGCTGCCGACGCTGTTCTACGCCGCCTGCCTGACCGCCTTCGTTCTGCCCGCCGTGAGCACCTGGACGCTGGCCTTCGCCTGGGCCTATGTCGCCGCGCGACTGGTGCAGAGCGCGATCCATATGAGCTACAACAATCCCACGCACCGCGGCGGGGCGTTCGTCTTCGGCGTGCTGTGCATGCTGGCGCTGTGGATCAATCTGGCGCTGGCGATCTGCGCGCGGCTGTAAGCCACTGATTGACAGGCCGGTCGTAAGCCGATAGCTTACTGATATGATTCGCTCATATCGCAGCAAAGCCCTGCGCCGTTTCGCGGAGCAGGGCGATGCATCGAAGTTGAGTGTCCAAAATTCGGTGCGCCTACGCCGCATCATTCTGGCTTTGAACGCCGGGACCGTGCCGGAATTCATGGCTTGAAAGGGCAGGACAAAGGCCGATACGCGGTCGATGCCTCGGGCAATTGGCGAATTACATTCGGCTGGGATGGCAATGACGCCATCGACGTCGATCTGGAGGACTATCACTGATGACCAATCCGCTTGTTGCAGGCCTGCGCCCGATGCACCCCGGCGAACTGCTGCGTGAAGATATCTTGCCCGCAGTCGCCCGGCCCAAGGCTGAAATCGCCCGCCTGCTCGGCATTTCGCGCCAGACGCTTTACGATATTCTGGGCGAGAAAAAGCCGGTCACACCGACCATGGCGCTGCGGCTTGCCAAGATGTTTGGTGGCAATGCCGAGAGTTGGACCAATCTGCAGCGCAATTACGACCTCAGGATCGCCGAACTGGAAATGGCCGATGAACTGGCGAAAATTCCGCATTTGAAGGCGGCTTGAGCTTACGGTTGAGGAAATCTCCAGCAGGCCCCGCACAGTCAACGAAGGAGTTTGCCATGGAGATCAGGCGCCGCGATTTTCTCGACGGGGTGGCGCTGGCGATCGGGGCGGGGGTAACCCCGGCCAGCCTGTTCCTGTCGGCCTGCGCGCCGGGAGCATCGCCGGACGGGGAATCGGGCCAGGCCAATGCCTCGGGGGTACCCGAGCCCTATCCTCCGCTGCGCAGCGGCATGCGCGGCAGCCATGCCGGGGCCTTCGAAGTGGCGCACCGCTTGCGCGACGGAGCCGAGTTCCGCATCGCCAGCGAGCCGATCGAGGCCAGCTACGATCTCGTTGTGGTCGGCTCGGGGATCAGCGGGCTGGCTTCGGCCTATTTTCACGCCAAGCGCAGCCCTGCCGCGCGCATCCTCATCCTCGATTGCCACGACGACTTCGGCGGCCACGCCAAGCGCAACGAGTTCGACGCAGGCGGCAAACTGCTGATCGGCTATGGCGGCACCGAGGCGCTGCAATCGCCAAACAGCCTCTACAGCGAGACCGCGATGGGGCTGGTCAAGGAGTTGGGCATCGACATCGCCCGCTTCGAAACCGCCTTCGACCGCGACCACTATCCCTCGCGCGGGATGAGCCGGGCGGTGTTTTTCAGGAAGGAAACTTTCGGGCAGGACAAGCTTGTCACCGGCAGCCCCTGGCTGGGGGTGGCCGAGGACCTCGATGCCAAGCGCCTCAATGCCCGCCCGCTGAAATCATTCCTCGCCGATTTTCCGCTGTCGGCAGAAGGCAAGGCGCAGATCGTCGCCCTGTTCACCGAGAAGCGCAATTTCTGGCCGGGCAAGAAACAGGCGGACGTCGAACACGCCATCGCCCATTTGAGCTACCGGGATTTTCTGCGCGACCAGTGGAAGCTCGCGCCCGAAGTCGAGGCCTGTTTCCAGAACAACAGCTGCGATTTCTTCGCGGTGGGGATCGACGGAGTCTCGGCCATGGACGCCTATGAGACCGGCTATCCCGGTTTCCAGGGTCTCAAGCTCGAGCGCAGCGCAGAAGCGGCGGCGGAAGTGGACGAACCCTATATCTACCACTTCCCCGACGGCAACGCCTCGATCGCGCGGCTGCTGGTCAGGAAGCTGATCCCCGGCATTGCGCCCGGCGAGACCATGGACGACATCGTTCTCGCCAAGTTCGATTATGCCAAGCTCGATCACCCGGAAAACAAGGTGCAAATCCGCCAGAGTTCAACCGTGGTCAAGGTCGAGCAATATGCGGATGGCTCGGTCGATATCGGCTATGTCAAGGATGGCAAGACCCTGCGAGTGCGCACCAAGGCCTGCATCATGGCCTGCTACAACATGATGATCCCCTATGTGCTGCAAGGGCTCGATCCGGCGCAGGGCGAGGCGTTGCACCGCAATGTCAAAGGCCCGCTGACCTATACCAATGTGCTGCTGCGCAATTGGGAGGCGTGGGACCGGCTGAAAGTCCACTCGATCACCAACCCTTCGGGCTTCTTCTCACTGGCCAAGCTCGACTATCCGGTGAGTATGGGCGGCTACCAGTTCTCGCCCGACCCCACGCAGCCAATCGTTGCCCATCTGGTGCATGTGCCGACCGTGCCCGATGCCGGGCCGGGGCTGGCCGACAAATACCGGGCGGCGCGGATGAAGCTGTTCGGCATGAGCTTCGCCGACTTCGAGACCAATATCCGCGACGAGCTGACGCGCATGCTCGGGCTCGGCGGCTTCGATGCAAAGCGCGACATATTGGCGATCACGGTCAACCGCTGGTCGCATGGCTATGCCTATTACCCGACCGCGCTCTATGACAACATCGACACCAAACCCTTCCAGGTGGAGCTGGCGCGGCGGCGGGTGGGCAATGTCGCCATCGCCAATTCCGACGCTGGCTGGGATGCTTATACCCACACCGCGATCGATCAGGCCTGGCGCGCAGTGGAAGAGCTGAACGCGGCGACACATGCCGGATAGCTGCGCGCTGCCTCTATGCCTCCATTGCCTCCACGGCATCCTTGGAGGTCTTCAAATCCTCGCCCGTCGCCGTGCGATAGAGCTTGATCGCCTCGATCTTGTTCCCGGCCCGCAGCGCCGCCGCAATGGCGATCTGGCTATCTTGCGACAGCCCGGTCTGCGCCGCCGTCGGG
>JAHFPT010000027.1 GCA_023266625.1 Novosphingobium sp.
GGGCCGCTCTGTCCGAAGCCGCTGACCGACAGGTAGACCAAATCCTCGCGGACCTTGCGCAGGCTGGCTTCGTCGAGGCCATATTTGACCAGGCCGCCCACCTTGAAGTTCTCGATGAACACGTCGCTTTCAGCGACCAGCCTGCGGATCAGCTCGGCGCCTTCGGGTTTGCCGAAATCGATCTGGATCGATCGCTTGTTGCGGTTGAAATTGAGATAGAAGGCCGAAGCCGAACCCGCCCCTTCGCGTCCGCCGAGGAACGGCGGGCCATAGCCGCGAATATCGTCGCCGCCGCCGACGCGTTCGATCTTGATAACATCTGCCCCCAGATCGCCCAGGACCTGGCCGCAGAACGGCGCCGCGATCAGCCGCCCCAATTCCAGCACTCTGACTCCGGCCAGCGGGCCTTCGCTCTTACTCATTGCATCACCTTGGCTCACATGAATTGTTCGGACCGGGAGCTCAGCGCCCGGAAAATTTGGGCGCGCGCCGCTCGACCAGCGCCGCCGATCCCTCGCGGTGGTCTTCGGTCATGAAAGTCAGCGTTTCGAGGCCCAGCGACATATCGAGATGATCGGCCGCCTGCTTGCGCACCCATGCGCTCAGCGCACGCTTGGTCATGGTTATCGCCGCCGGCGCGCCCTCCATCAGGCGGCCAACCCAATATTCGGTGCGCGCGTCGATCTCAGCCCGGGGGACCGATTCTGTCACCAGGCCGATCCGTTCGGCCTCCTTGCCGGTGAGCAGGTCGCCGGTCAGCAGATAGCGCCGCGCCAGCAGCGGGCCGACGATATAGGGCCAGAGCAGCGAGCCGCCATCGCCGGCGGCGAGGCCGACCTTGACATGGGTATCGCCGATTTTCGCCTCTTCGGCCATCACGGTCACGTCGCAGCACAGGGCGATCGAACATCCCTTGCCCACGGCATGGCCGTTGATCCGCCCGACGATCGGCTTTTCGCAATCAAGCGCAGCAAGGATGACATCGCGTGCCAGCTGCATGCCGCCAAACCAGTATGCATCGCGCTCCTGCATCGTGTCGCCAGCGCCCTTGCCTCCGCCGCCGACGCAGAATATCTTTTCGGCCGCCCCGGTCAGCACGACAACGCGCACATCCGGATCGTGGCTGACCAGCCGCAGAAGATCGGTCAAATCGCCATTCGGGCGCTTTTCTTCGTCCATTTTCAGCCACAGGGCCGAACCGCGAAGCTCCGCGATGATCGCCTCGCGACCCTGGTATTTCTGGGTGGACATCTGCACTACCCCTTCCCGGCCTGGTTGATTCGCGCAAAATCGCACAACAGTTGCAAGGCGGGTTTCTAGGAGACTAGCGCTGTCAGGACAATTTGCCACAACATGTGTCATTCGCCCTGACGGCATGCGATACTCTCACTTGCGGCGCGCCCTTGTTGGCCTGAGGCGGAAGTTCGGTTTTGTGTGCGTGCTGCATGGCAGGTATCGGTAGATTCGGACTATGGCTTGACAGGCCATCTGGCGGACCTTGGGCCAAGCCGGTCGCTGCAACGGTCGAATGTAAGGATGTGGGTGAATGGAGTTGGCAGATCGAATCCGCAAAGTCCTGCAATTGGGCGGCGACAGCTGGGCAATCGAATTCGAGGGAACTACCTCCAGCTGGGCCCAGGTTGAGGCCCTTGCCGACGCGATCTGCGCGGCGCTTCATGATGCCGGGGTAAAGCCGCATGATGTCGTCGGCTGGGCAGCAGAAAACCTGCCCGGCGCGATTGCCGGCAAGGCGGGTCTGGCCATGCATGGCCACTGCTGCGCATTGATCAATCCGCACTTGCCCCCCCAGATCCATGCCCGCGAAATTCGCGAACAGCGCTTCCCGGCAATCATCGCCAGCAGCCATTTCTGGGAGACTGAAGGCGTGGTCGAGGCCGCGCGCGAGGCCGGCACCGCCGGCCTCGTGGTCACGCTGGACGCCAGTGGCGGCACGGTCCGCGCGGTCGAGGGCCTGGAAAAGGTCGGCCCCGGCAAGCATCGCGATCCGATGCCCGGCTATGTAGTCGAACGGCTGAGCAGCGGCACGACCGGGCCGCCGAAGCGTTCGCCCCAGACGGAAGAGGCCATGCTGATAGCGCTCCGGGTGGGCATGCGCAGCGACAAGGGCGGGGCTGACGAGATTTCGATCAAGTCGTCTCCCTCGATCGTCTACCGCCCATTGGCTCACGCAGGCTCGTTCTCCGTAATGCTGGCGCTCTGGTCGGGGCGGCCGATAGCGCTGCAGGAAAAATTCTCCATTCAACATACCATTCTCGGCGCTGTGGCACGTCATCGGCCCAAGGTGCTCCAGCTGGTTCCGGCG
>JAHFPT010000059.1 GCA_023266625.1 Novosphingobium sp.
CGATTCTGCTGGCCTCATCCGCATCGAAGCCGCCTTTCAGGACAGCGCCAAGCGCCGGACCAGCGGAAGGGTGGCGATCCACGAATACAATCTCTCGGCCACCGCCGATCTTGCAACCGGCGAATTGCTGACGCTGGAACCCGAAGCGCGCATTCTGCCCTTCGGCGAGTGCCCCGGCGCGATCCACAACACCCAGCGGCTGATCGGACGGCGCTTGCCGGAAATCCGCGAGGCGGTGCTGGAGAATTTGCGCGGGCCGCAGGGCTGCACCCATCTCAACGATGTGCTGCGGGCGCTGGCGGAAGTGCCCAAGCTGGCGGGCTATCTGGCCTGATCCTTCCCCGGAGTCAGGCCGCGCATGCTTGCCCCAAATATCGTCCGGAGAATCAGGAGACCGCCATGTCCGACTACCCTGCCGACATCTATGCCGAACCTGAAGTCATTGACTGCGACACGCTGGCCAATCTAGGCCCGCTGGCCCCGATGGCGGGCGTCTGGGAGGGCCAGCGCGGCGTCGACATTGCCCCCAAGGCAGCGGGACCGCGCACGCTGGAATTCTGGGAGCGGATCACCCTGCAACCGGTCGATCCCGGCAATAACGGGCCGCAGCTGCTCTATGCCCTGCGTTATCACACCCGCATGACCAAAGTCGGCCAGACCGGCACCTATCACGATCAAGTTGGCTACTGGCTTTGGGAACCGGCGAGCGAAACCGTGATGCACAGCCTGACCATCCCGCGCGGGCAGACGGTGCTGGCGGCGGGCAAGGCCAGGGCGGATACCAAAAGCTTCACCCTGACTGCCACGCGCGGCGATACCGACTACGGGATCTGCTCGAATCCCTTCCTCGAAAAGAACTTCCGCACCGACAGCTTCACCATCACGGTCACCATCCACGACGATGGCACCTGGTCCTATGACGAGGACACGGTGATGCAGATTACCGGCCAGGCCGAACCTTTCCACCACCGCGACCGCAACCGGCTGACGCGGGTGGCCGAGCCGGAGCAGAACCCGCTGGCGCGTTAGTTTTAAGCCCCTCCTCTTCAGGGGAGGGGTTGGGGTGGGGCCTATCCTCATAGCGCTGCGCCCGCCGGAGAGACCCCACCCCGCTGCGACTAAAGTTATTCCGTTTGATCTTGACGCAACCTGCCCCTCCCCCTTTGAGGGGGAGGTTGGGTGGGGGTGTACCGCCCTCTCGATAGGGCGGACCACCCCTCGCCAACTCCGGCTAGTTCGCTGCGCTCTCAAGCCTGCGTATCCTCTCCCCTCGAGGGGAAAGGGGATGCGATTCCTTGCAAAACGGAAAAACTCTAGGACCTGCTACGCAGGCCCAAGTCTCTCTGCCCCTCCCAAGAAGAGGAGGGGGAAGGGCAGTGCGCGGCCTTCGATAGGCTCAGGCTGAGCCTGTCGAAGGCCGAAGCACAGGCACGACACTCGATTCAAACCCTTCCCGCTTGCATCCCCAGCCGCCATCTGAAAGGCAGTCCCCACACACCAGCCAACGGAAACCAAGTGACCAAATCAGTCGTCACACTGAGCGACAAATACACCCAGCCCGAGGGCCAGGTCATGCTCTCCGCGCTGCAGGGCGTCGTCCGCCTCCTCCTCGACCAATCCCGCCGCGACAATGCGGCTGGCCTCACCACCGGCGGCTATGTCACCGGCTATCGCGGTTCGCCGGTGACCACGCTCGATGCCCAGCTGTGGGCCAACGAACCGATCCTCACCGAGCATGACATCCGCTTCGAGCCCGGCCTCAACGAGGAACTGGCCGCCACCTCGCTGCGCGGCACCCAGCAACTTGGCTGGTATGGCCGCCCCCGCGTCGATGGCGTGTTTGCGCTGTGGTATGCCAAGGGTGTCGGCGTCGAGCGGGCGGGGGAGGCGATCAAGGCGGCTAATTTTGAGGGGACCCACCAGCACGGCGGGGCGCTGCTGCTGTGCGGCGACGATCATGCCGCCAAGAGCTCGCTGACTGCGCATCAGTCCGAGCATGTCATGGTCACGGCGATGGCGCCGATGCTGTACCCGGCGACAACCGACGAAATCCTGACGATGGGCCAGCTCGGCTGGGCGCTGTCGCGCGCCAGCGGGCTCTATGTCGGGATCAAGGCGGTCACCGACACGCTCGATCTGACGACGACGGTGACGCTGCCCGGTCATAGCTTCCCGATCCACATGCCCTTGTCGGCGGGCAGGCCTTCGCCCCATTTGCGGCTCAATGCGTCGGCGCTTAGCCAAGAAGAGGCGGTGATCGAGCATCGCTTGCCCTTGGTGCCGTTGTTCGCGAGCCTCAACCGGCTCGATCGGGTCAGCCATGATGCGCCCGAGCGGCGGCTGACCGTGGTGACAGCGGGCAAGGCCTGGCTCGATGTCTGCCAGGCGCTCGCGGATCTCGGGCTGGATGAGGCGAAGTGCCGGGCGATTGGCCTGCGGGTGGTCAAGCTCGGTCTGGTCTGGCCGATCGATGCCAGTTTCATCCGCGAGGCCTGCGGCGGCAGCGCCGAACTGCTGGTGGTCGAGGAAAAGCGCGCCTTCATCGAAGAACAGCTTGCGCGGATATTCTATGGCAGCGCCAATGCCCCGGCGCTGTCGGGCAAGAGTGAGCCTGACGGGACCACATTGTTGTCGGAAATTGGCGTGCTCGATCCGGGCGCGGTGCGGCGGGCGCTGGTCCGGCGGCTGGCGGCGCATGGCATGCTGTCCGATGAGATAGCTGCGCGTGATGCCCAGTTGCGCGACATCGAAGCCAGCGCGCAGGGCCTCGAGCGCACGGCAATCCGGGGGGCCTATTTCTGTTCGGGCTGCCCGCACAACACCAGCACTTTGGTTCCCGAAGGCTCATCCGCGATGGGGGCGACCGGGTGCCATGGCCTCGCCCATTTCATGCCCGAGCGCCGGACGATGCAGACCGTCAGCATGGGGCAGGAAGGCATGCCCTGGGTCGCAGCGCAGAGCTTCGTCGATACGCCGCATATGTTCCAGAACCTGGGCGACGGCACCTACGCCCACTCCGGCCTGCTGACGATCCGCGCTTCGGTGGCGGCGAAGAGCAATGTCACCTTCAAGATCCTCTACAACGATGCCGTGGCGATGACCGGGGGGCAGCCGGCCGAAGGCGCGCTGACGCCGGAGCAGATTGTGTGCGAGTTGGTCGCCGAAGGTGTCGCATTGGCTGCCCTCGTGAGCGAAGACCCGACACGCTTCAAGGCGAGCGATATGCCCCCCGGAATCCGCGTGCTCCACCGCGACTATCTCGATGAAATTCAGCGCGAATTCCGTGAGATAAAGGGCACCACCGCGATAGTCTACGAGCAGACCTGCGCCAACGAAAAGCGGCGGCGCAGAAAGCGCTGTGAACTTCCCGATCCAGACAAACGACTTTTCATAAATACCGCAGTCTGCGAAGGCTGCGGCGATTGTTCGGTGCAGTCGAACTGCCTGTCGGTCACCCCGGTCGAGACAGAATTTGGCCGCAAGCGGGCGATCGACCAGTCGACCTGCAACAAAGACTACAGCTGCGTCAAAGGCTTCTGCCCGTCCTTCGTCACGGTCGAAGGCGGCAGTCTGGTCAAGCGCAGTGTGGACGATGCGGCGCTGGCGGCAATGGTCGCAAAGCTGCCGATTCCTGCGGTTCTCGATGTCTCCGAAAACCCCCAGGCCCTCCTCGTCACCGGCATCGGCGGCACCGGCGTGCTCACCGTCGGGGCGATCCTTGCCATGGCGGCGCATATGGAAGGCAAGGCCGCCAAGGTGCTCGACCAGACCGGCATGGCGCAGAAGGGCGGCGCGGTGACCAGCCATCTGCGCATCGGCAAGGATACTGCCGCGATCCCCTCGGCCCGGCTCGGCGCGGGGCAGGCCGATGTCGTCATCGCCTGCGACCTGATCGTCGGTTCGGCCCCCGATGTGCTAGCGCTGGCAAGGCCGGCAACGCATATGCTCGCCAATGAGGATGTCGTGCCGACCGGCGAATTCCAGACCAACCGCAACCTCGATCTCACCGCCACGCGGTTCCTGACTGCCATCGGCAAGCGCATCGCCCCGGCCAAGATCGCCACCCTGCGTGCCGGAGCGCTGGCCAGCCGCCTCTTGGGCGATACCATCTTCACCAACATGATGATGGTCGGCTTTGCCGCGCAAAAGGGACTGCTGCCGGTCGGGCTTGAGTCCATCGAGGAGGCGATCCGGCTGAACGGAGTGGCAGCCAAGGCCAACCTCAATGCGCTTTCGCTCGGCAGGCTGGCAGCGCACAGCGCCGAGGACCTGTTCGCGCTGGCCGATGCGCCGGTACACGAGCCCGCCTTCCCGCGGACTCTGGCGGAAGTGACTGCGAGCCGCTCCCGCCTGCTGGCAGCGTACCAGAACGAAGCTTACGCCGCCGGATATCGCGCTTTCATCGATGAGATTGCCGGTGTGCTGACCCTGCGCGGGCTCGGCAATTGCGAGGCTTTCCTCACCGAAGTCGCCCGCAACCTCGCCAAGCTGATGGCCTATAAGGACGAATACGAAGTCGCCCGGCTCTATAGCGATCCGTCGTTCAAGGCTCGCCTTGCCGACCAGTTCGCCGGCAAGCCCCGGCTCACGGTCAATCTCGGCGCGCCCTATCTCTCCTTCTTCCGCAAGGATGCGAAAACCGGCAGGCCGAAGAAGGTCGCCTTGCCCGGCTGGCTGATCTTCCCGCTGTTCCGTGTGATGGCAAAGGCCAAAGGCCTGCGCGGCGGCGTGCTCGACATCTTCGGCTACAGCGCCGAGCGCCGCATGGAACGCGCGCTGATCGGCGAATACCGCGATCTGGTGCGCAGTGTGGCGGGCAAACTGACCGGCGAGACCATGCACGCTGCCGTCGAACTCGCCGCCGCACCGGAACTGATCGCGGGTTATGGGGAGGTGAAGCTGGCGGGGATCGAGGCTTACCGGGCGCGAATTGCCGAACGTATGTCAGGTCTTGATCTGGCCGGGACAGTCGGCGACAAGGTACCGGAAACCGTCTGAGCGAGCGGGAGCAAAAAACTGGAGGAGCGGACCATGACCGATTACACCAAGGTCGATTTCTTCACCGACGCTTCGCTGATCGACGATCCCATCCCCTATTACGACTATCTCCACAGCCTCGGCCCGGTCATTCCCGTGCCGGAGCGCAACGCCGTCTTCGTCGTCGGCTTCGAGGAAGCAGTCACTGTCTTCCGCGATTCCAAAACCTACTCCTCGTGCAACTCCGCCACCGGCCCGATCCCGCCGCTGCCCTTCGCCCCCGCAGGCGACGATATCGGCGCGCTGATCGACGAGCATCGCATGGCCATGCCCTATGCCGGGCAGGTGGTGGTGATGGACGAACCAGATCATGCGCCGACCCGCTCGCTGCTGATGCGGCTGTTCACCCCCAGCCGCCTCGCCGCCAATGCGCGCTACATGCAGACTGCCGGGGACCGGTTGATCGACGAGTTTGCCGTTAGCGGTCAATGCGAGGTGATCTCCGAATACGGCGGACCTTTCGCGACTCTGGTGATCGCCGACTTGCTTGGCGTGCCCGAAGCGGACCGCGGCGGTTTCCGCGAGATGTTGAGCCCGGAGGTGCGCGAGAAAATGGGTGTCCTGCCGGGACAGATCGGGGTGGAGAACGTCCAGGCGATCGCCTTCGATTTCCTGCGCGACAAATTTTCTGCCTATGTTGCCAAGCGCCGGGCAAACCCGCAGGACGACGTGATGACCGAACTGGCGCTGGCAACTTATCCCGACGGCTCCGCGCCCGATCCGCTGGAAGCGGTTAAACTGGCTTCATTCCTGTTTGCTGCCGGGCAGGACACCACCGCGCGTTTCCTCGGTGCGTCGCTGCGGCTGATGTGCGAGCGGCCCGAAGTGCAGGACCAGCTGCGCCAGGACCTGTCGCTGCTTCCCGACTTCATCGAGGAGGCGCTGCGGCTCGAAGGGTCGACCAAGACCGAAGGGCGCCTCGCCCGCGTTTCGACCGAGCTGGGCGGGGTGAAGATTCCAGCCGGCACCACACTGGTGCTGATGATCAGCGCGATCAACCGCGATCCGCGCCGCTTTGAAGACCCCAATGCGTTTCGCTTCGGCCGCCCCAAAATCAAGGAGCACCTCGCCTTCGGCCGCGGCGCGCATACCTGCGCCGGGGCGCCGCTGGCCCGCGCCGAAACCAGGGCCAGCCTCGAGCGCTGGCTCACGCGCTTTTCCGGCATTGCCCTGTCCGAGGAACACCACGGCCCGGCGGGCGCGCGGCACTTCAGCTATAATCCCAGCTATGTCGTGAGGGCGCTTAGGGCGCTGCATCTGGAACTGATCACGGTTTGAAGTCGGAAAGGACAGCAATCGCCGCGATAATTCCGCACGACGCCTCCTCACTGCTTCCCTCGTCGCCACGTCCGGGCTAGCCTGATTCGGCGACAGGCCCTGCAACCGGGCATGCGATGGAAGAGTGCAATGGATTTGGCGGAAAAATACGGCCCCTGGGTGCTGATCACTGGCGGCTCTGATGGAATCGGCCTTGCCTTTGCCCACCGGCTGGCGGACGAAGGAATGAAGCTGATCCTCGTCGGACGCAGCGAAACCAAGCTGGCAGCGGCTGCGGCGGAACTTCAGGCCAAGGGCGCGGAATGCGTGACAGCCTCGGTCGATCTTGCCGCCCCCGATGCCTGCCAGCAGATCGCCTCGGCTGTGGGCAACCGCGAAGTCGGCCTCCTCGTCACCAATGCCGGTGCAGACTCGATCAACGCGCGCTTCCTCGACCAGGACATTGCCGAGTGGGATGTGCTGGCAACAATAAACATCAACACCACCATGCGCCTCGCCCACCATTTCGGCCGGGCCATGCGGATCCGTCAGCGCGGCGGCATGATCCTGATCAGCTCGGGTGCCTGCTATGGCGGGATGTTCGGCCTTTCGGTCTATTGCGCGTCCAAGGGCTTCGTCCTCAACTTCGCCGAGGGACTCTGGGCGGAGCTGCGCCATGACCATGTCGATGTGCTGACCATGGTGCTAGGCCAGACCGACACACCGAGCTACCGCGCTACGCTCGAGAAAAGCGGCCAGCCGCTGCCGGAGAACTGGGCCAGACCGCAGGATGTCGCCGGGACGGCGCTGGCCCAGCTGCCGCACGGGCCGATCTTCAACTGGGGCCAGACCAGCGATTTGGCCGGTTATGCCCCCAATTCACCCGACGCCCGGCGTGCCAAGATCGAATATATCGAAAAAATGATGGACGATCTCACCCTGCGCAAAGAAGAGGCCTGAGGCGATGCAGGGCAAAACCGATCAGGCGACGCTAGCCGACAGGCTGGCGATCCAGGAACAAATTTACAATTATTGCCGCTCGGTCGACCGGCTCGACGTGCCGCTGGGCCACGGCGTGTTCCATGAGGACAGCCATGCCGATTTCCCGACCTACAAGGGTTCGGGGCGCGGCTGGATCGATGCGGTCTGCGTGGCGCATCTCGATTACTTGCACCACTCGCATCAGGTGACCAACATCCTCATCGACATCGACGGAGACCATGCGGGCAGCGAGGCCTATGTCACCGCCAATTTGCGTCAGCAGGATGGCGAGCGGCTGATCAACCGCATGTTCTCGGCGCGCTATATCGACACATGGTCGAAGCGCGACGGGCACTGGGCGATCGACCGGCGCGACTGCGTGGTCGATTTCAGCGAAGTGCGCGATGTCACGGCGCTGGGCAACGATGAGCGTTCCGCCCGCGACGGCAGCGATCCGTCCTATGGCGTGTTGAAGGAAGTGGCATGACCAACCTCGCCAGACTTGAAGCCGCCGCAGACCGCGCGGAGATCAGCGATCTGATCTATCGCTATTGCCGCGCGATGGACCGGATAGATCATGAACAGGGCTATGCCATCTGGCACGAGGACGGCCTCGCCGATTATGGTCCCGACTTTTTCCAGGGCAGCGGGCGCGGTTTCATCGACTGGGTCTGCGAAACGCACAAGCACCTCGATGCCCATTCGCACCAGATCTCGAACATCGTCATCGAAGTGAATGGCGAGAGGGCAGGCAGCGAGGCCTATGTCACCGCGACCCTGCGCATGAACCGCGACGGCAAGCACATGCAGATGACCGTGTGGGGCCGCTATATCGACCAGTGGTCGAAACGCAGCGGCCGCTGGGGGATCGACAAGCGCGTGACGGTGATGGATTTCGACGAAATTCGCGAAGTCATCCCGATGAAGCAGCATTCGGACGGCAGCCGCGATCATGCCGATCCCTCCTACGCCGCAATAAAGGGCCAACCATGAAACAGATCAATCTCTTCTGCTCCTTCGATATGCGCGCACCCGATTGGGGGGCGCCGCGCGCCGAACTTTACAAGGCTGCGGTTGAAATGGCCGCATTTGCCGACAGCATCGGCCTGGCCGGGATCAACCTGATGGAGCACCACGGCTCGGAAGACGGCTATCTGCCCCAGCCCATGACGCTCGCCGCAGCCATGGCCGCCGTCACCTCGAATATCCATTTCAGCCTCGGCGCGGTGATCCTGCCGCTGCACGATCCGGTAATGGTCGCCGAACAGATCGCGGTTCTGGACCTGATCTCGCAGGGCCGCATCCGGGTGATCTTGGGCGCGGGCTATGTGCCGGGCGAATTCGCCATGTTCCAGACCTCAACCCGCGACCGCGCCAAGCGGCTTGATGCCGGGATCGAGATCATCCTGCGCGCGCTGCGCGGCGAGCGTTTCGAGTTTCAGGGCCGCCCCATCTTCATCCGCCCTTTGCCGAGCCGCGATCCAGCGGACATCATCATGGCCGGCGGCTCCGTCCCGGCGACTGCGCGGCGCGCCATGCGCTTTGACATCGGCCTCGGGCCAATGAACACCGAGACGGCCGATTTCTATGTCGAAGAATGCCAGCGGCTTGGCCAGAAGCCGCGCACCTATTTCCGCCCGGTCCCCGGCATGCCGCAGGGGGTGCACCTTTGCGAGGACGCCGAAGCTGGCTGGCAGGCGATTGAGCGCCATGCCGTCCACGTCATCACCGAATATGCCAAATGGGCCGAGCAGGAGGGCGATGCCTCGAACTCGCCATTCCTCGGCCTGACCGATCCTGCCACCCTGCGGCAGGCCGGCATTTTCGTCGCATGGACCCCCGAAATGCTGCTCGAGAAGCTGCCCAGCCTGCCCGAGCACGGCACGATCAACTTCCAGCCGCTGCTCGGCGGCCTCTCACCGGTCGAAGGCTGGAAGAGCCTGAAGTTGCTCGAGCAAACCTTGCCGCAAATCAAGGCAGCGCTTGCGGCGGCCTGAGGGGCGAGTGCAATGAACGATCTGGCCAAAGACATTCATCGCCTGCTCGCGGTCGAGGAGATCAAGCGGCTCAAGGCGCGTTATTTCTATGGCATCGACAACAAGGACTGGGAGCTGTGGCGCCGCGAGGTCTGGGCACCGGATGCGCGGCTGGTGGTCGGCGAGATCGGCAAGGATGTCGGACCCCGCGATGTGCTGATCGATTGGGTCACGGCGCAATCGGCGGATCAGGTCTCGGTGCATCATGGCCATATGCCGGATATCGAGATTATCTCGAACACCGAGGCGAGTGGCGTCTGGGCGATGGAAGATTTGATCTGGCGCTCAAAGGAGCATCCGCTGAACGGGGAGTATTCCTATGTGCATGGTTGGGGGCACTACCGCGAGCGCTATGTGAAGCTGGATGTGGGCTGGCGGATTCTGGAAACCCAGCTGACACGGCTGCGGACGGAGTATGTGAAGGTGTTTTGAGGGACTGGGGTAAGCTCGCGCGGATTATAGTGGCGGAGGCAGGTTTGGTGGAGGACTATTACAACTGATACATGTGCTTGCCTTCAGCTCATTCAGTATTCTGACCAACTCCTTTTCAACCTGATCCGGCGGCAGGATAATCTCATCGCTCAAACCACTCATATGGCGTTCCGCTTTCAGCCAATATTCGGCCAAATCCTGCATCACGCTTTTAAGATCCGATTCATTTTCAAGCACAACTGGAGATATCCTTGATGAGCGGTGCCTGCGCTCAAAATAGATCGCCATGGTTGCCTCAAATGTATCAGGGCGTACATTCAAGCTGATTGTCATATGCCGATTGTGCTGATGCCAAGGCAACTGCATCACTTTCATTCCGGCTTTCTTAAGTGCGACGCAATGCGTGGGGTCAGCAACAATCACGCCAACGCTCTTAAGCGCCTTGCCGTCTTTCACTATCTCATTATTGTATAACAGCCATTCTCCGGACTCAGCTACGCAGACAAGAACATCATACTCTCCCTTAACCAGATTACTCGTTTCGGACCGTAAATGAGCAAAAGAATGAACGGGGCGCACACTTGAGAAGTCAAATTGGAAATCAGCAAGGTGTCCTGGAACTACTTCTACGTCAGCTCCGTCAAACATTGCGTCAAGAGTATCCGCAGCCAATATATACATGGATTCATTTAATTTTTTATCCTTACGATTCTTCGAAAGGTTTAGTATTTTAACCTTACGATTCTTCGAAAGGAGTGCAGTACATGCTTCCAATAGTGTGGCACGTGTGGAGCCTCTGAACTCACTTTCAGTCAGTGCCTTCCGCCCCGGCGAATTTGACAGACTTTCGTGCCAGTAAGATCGTCTCGATGGGTCTCTGCGAACCATTCCCAACCCCTTGAGATATGTGTCGATGGTATCGATCGGGCTAGACTCCCTTAATTTACCCGGCTTCATTTCTTCCCATGCCTCCCTTAAGCACGTGAAATAATGGCCTGCCCTGCCGCGATTTAATTCACCAAGATTAACAAACCCTCTAGCCTTTGCAATGGATAGCATGGATTCAACTAAGAAACGATCCTTGAAATAGTTTAAGCGCGCTAGTTTCTTCTTTGAAGAATTACTTTTTTCGGCCCTCATCAAGCGGGTTTCATCAGTTGGCCGGAATAGGCCAGAAATTAGTTTATGCCGCTGTATACCACGCACATCAATACCTTCCGGAGGCTTTGCCTTTATGGCAATTATCTTCCACAAATCCTCCATGAATTCTTGGAGACCATTTTTACCACTATTATTAATATCATTATTATCAATTACTATTGATTTAATATTTGCATTTTGTAAGACTTTCGATATTTTTTTACTATCCTGTTTGAGTTTTGTAACATACATTGAATTTTCTGGATTCCACCGCAAAAAAAGTTTGTTGAATTCGAAGCTTTCCAGCGCATGCCCGAGGACGAGAATGCACACAGGAAGTCCTTTACTTCCTGTGTTCTTTAGACCGCTGTCTAGATATTTATCTGCAGGAGTGCCACAGATCAATGATTTCAGTAATCGGGTAGTATCAGGTGGAATTGCAAAATATGCCTCGCGGGTAAAGCGCAACGAGGCGGGATCGCTGACCGTTCCATGCGGCTTTATATACAAGGGACGGTCAAAACGCTTCTGATCGGCTTGGTCTATGCGAAGCTCGCGGTTAAAGTCACCATCGCGGACAATCCTGATATACCGCCCAGCACCAACCTCAGCTTCGATCGCTTGGTCTAGTAGTTCGTCGAAATTGAAATTGATGACGGCGTCGAGGAATCCATGCTTCATCATGTGCGCGAGAATCTCGTAAGTAAGGCTGGGGTAGTGGGCAAAATCGCACTGCTTGCGGAGCGCCATGAGCACAAGCTCCGGAGCAAACTTGTTCATGGCCAATAGCTGCGTTTCGAAATCACGCTTAGGTAAATTATATACTTGAGATATACGTTCAGTTTATTGATCTATTAAGTAATTCTGGATTTGTTTTATTATATGTTCGCGAACTTTTATCGCAAGTTCTCTGCCAGTCGGAAGGTTGCAGGCTGCCTTGCTTGCTCCAGCACCGACAACAACTATTGTACGGCAAGGGCTGGAACTGTGGTTTTCTATGCCGCTGAAAGCGCAATAACGGTCATATAGCTGTTTTGCTAATTCGTCTTTCTGAGCATCAATTGACTGATTAGGCATTGTTGCCTCCGTCTAATGTCTTGAGATTACCAGCTTCCTTTGCCTTGCACAACCTAGCCCTGATCGGGTTATGGAGTTTGGATCATGGACACCGCGAAATTGATGTAACCATACTCCTGCTTGGCGCGGGGTCGCCGGGGTAGCGCTCCAAAGTAGGGGGATGACCGAGGGCGATTTATGCAGGATTGGACGTCAGTGGCAAGACCACGCACATCTGTTTGGTCGATGGTGAAGGTGCTGTGGTGGTGGCGAGCGATCCCGATGTTTTGCCAAGCGGCTAAAGCGGCTCTGTGCTGGCCTGGTGTGGGTGCTGCTGGAGACGCAGCTGACACGGCTGCGGCGGAATATGTGAAGGTGTTTTGATGGGGCAGGCGGTCCCCCTTGTCCCAAACTACCCCATTGCGTACCGCCACCGGCCCTGTACATATGTTCAGCAAAATCCGATCACTAATCCGAGAGGTGAGGAAGTGCTCAAATCAGCCGATGGCGGCCTGCGCGCCGTGCCGTTTCCCGTTGACGATCCCGAGCGCATTCCGGCGCAGCGCTATTATGACGAAAAGTTCTACAAGCTCGAGCTCGAGCATGTCTGGCCACATGTCTGGCAGATGGCCTGCCGGCTGGAGCAGATTCCCGAAGTCGGCGACTGGATCGAGTACCAGAACGTCGGCAAGTCGGTGCTCATCGTCAACACCGGCGAAACCGGCATCAAGGCCTATCACAACGCCTGCCGCCACCGCGGCGTACCAATTGCCGGTGCCCCGAAGAAAGATGGAGTAGCGGGCAGCGCCCATGGCAATTGCAAGTCGTCGGGCTTTGTGTGCCCATTCCACGGCTGGCGTTTCAACATGCATGGCGAGAACATTTTCGTCTATGGCAAGCAGCTGTTCAGCGAACGCCAGCTCGAACATGCCGATATCAATCTCATCCCCTGCCGGGTCGAAACGGCGATTGGCGCTGCCTGGATCAACCTCGACGACGACGCCCCGTCGCTGCGCGACAGCATCGGCCCGCTGATCGATCGGCTCGAGGCGCACAATGTCGACAAACTGCGCATGGAATGGTGCTTCGCCACCGTGCTGCCGGCCAACTGGAAGCTCGCCATGGAAGCCTTCATGGAAGGCTATCATGTGATGAAGACCCATCCGCAGCTCTATCAGGCGTCGGGCGGGATCTACGACGACCGTTATGGTGCCGAGACCGGTCCTCCCGATGCAAGCAAGGATGTGCGGATGAAGACCGCCTCGCAAGGCGTCACGCTGCGCCAGGCTCTCGACGCCCAGCTGCTGAGCATGGAACTGCTGAGCGAAGGCATGGCCGGCATGCTGCATGCCAAGGAAGTCGAGATCGCCCGCGGCCTGATGGATCCGGAAGGCCTGCCCGAAGACCTCGGCCAGGCGATCCCGATGTGGTACGGCATGGTCGCCGACCAGATCACCAAGCAACTCCAGGCCAGGGGCGAGCCGGTGCCGAACCTGTGCGAGGTCAACGTTTCGCATCCGGTCAATGCGGTGGAGTTCCTCTTCCCGCATTATTTCCTGCTGCCCTACTTCAGCAGCTTCTCGGCTTACCGCATCCGCCCGCTGGGGCCGGAGAGCTGCTTCTTCGAGATCTATTCGCTGACTACCTTCCCCGAAGGCGAAGAGCCGGACCCGGTGATGGAGCCTGTGGTCCTGCCTTACGACAGCCCGAACTTCCCGCCGATCCCGCGCCAGGACTATTCGAACATCCCGATCAACCAGGTCGGGCTGCACGCCAAGGGCTTCGAGTTCATGCGGCTGTCGAAGGATATCGAAGGGCTGATCAGCAACTTCCAGCGGCTGGTGGATGGCTATATCGCCGGGGTTCCGGCCGAGAAGCTGGCCAAGGCCAACCAGATGCTCGGCGGCAATTTCGACGGGGTGATCAAAGATCTGGGCTTCTGAGCGTCGTCCACGCATCAAGCCGGGGACGATGCAAGTCTTGCCCTCAAGCCATCGCCGGTGCCGCCTGCTCCTTGATCACCTGATCGGCCTCCTTGCCCGATAGCTCGGAGAGATGATCGAACCCGGCGCTGTAGCTCGCCAGTCCCTGGCTCAGCGAGCGCAGCTCGGCGTCGAGCCCATGCAGGGCGGCCTCGGGCAGCAGCGCCTCGACCCGCTCCCAGCGCGCCCAGTCGGGGTGCGGCGACAGGCCGAGGATCTGCCCGCGCCGACTGGAGAGTACCGAGCCCGCCTTCGAGGCAGAACCCGCCGGGGTATCCACCGTCACCTTGGCTACCGGCTCAAGCAGATAGGGCGCGGCCTGGGCCAGGGCATCGCTCATCGCCATGCGCCCGGCGATGCGGAAGGCGAGTTCGGAGCTATCGACCGAATGGTAGGAGCCATCGGTCAGCGTCACCGCGACATCGACCACCGGAAAACCCAGCGGGCCTTTTGCGCAGGCATCGCGCACGCCCATCTCGACGGCAGGTATCCACTGCTTGGGCACGACCCCGCCGCTGATCTTGTCTTCGAAGACGAAGCCCGCGCCGCGCTCCAGGGGCCGCACTTCGATGATGACATCGCCATATTGCCCATGCCCGCCAGACTGCTTCTTGTGCCGCCCGCGCTGGGTCGCAGTCTTGCGGATCGATTCGCGATAGGCGATGCGCGGTGCGTGGGTATCGACAGCGACGCCGTAGCGCCGCGACAGCCGGGTCAGCACGACTGCCAGATGCTCGTCGTTGATCCCGTGCAGCAGCGTCTCATGCGTTGCCTCGTCCTGCGTCCATTCGAGCGCCGGGTCTTCCTCGCACAGCCGGTGCAGCGCTGTCGAAAGTTTGACGTCGTCCTTGCGGTCGCGGGTGGTGATGGCGATTGCGGCATTGCGCGCCGGATAATCGACTGCCAGCGCGCTGCTTGCCCCCAAACTGCCCCCTATATTGCCGGCGCCCTTGCGGCCCAGCAGCAAGCCGCTCTTCGCTGTATCGACCTTGGCAACCGCCACGACATCGCCCGGCGCGGCTGCGCCCTGCTTGGCGGTCTTTTCGCCCTGGACGAAGAAGATCGAGCCGGTGCGCGCAGCCTCGCCGCAGACGATTAACTCATCGCCTTCGTTGAGGCCTTCGCCAAGCACCCGGCCCAGCGCCAGCCGCCCCATTGCGCCGCCATTGGCGATCTTGAAGACATGCAGCGCGCCGCCACCGTTGACACCCAATCTTGCCGCCGCACCTGCCGGTGCGGGCGCTTCATGGCGCAGCAGCTTGAGCAGCCGCCGCACCCCGCCGCCGGTCAGCGCCGAGCCGAGGATCACCGGCACGAGTTTGTTGCCGGCCGTATCGAGCGCGAGGTCGGCCATGACCGTTTGCCGGTCAGGCTCTTCGTCCATCAACAGCGCTTCCATCAGCGCGTCGTCAAAATCCGCCAGGGTTTCCAGAAGCTTGGTGCGATCCGCTTTCTCCCGCTCGGACAATTCGCCGGGAATCTCGATCAGTTCGGACTCCACTCCGGGCCGGTAGCGGTAGGCGCGTTCGAGCGCGAGATCGACATAGCCTGCGACTTGATCGCCCTCGCGGATCGGGATTTGCCGCAGGGCCAGCGGCTCGCGGCTCATCGGCTGCAAGGTGGCGATCAGCTCGCGCACGGCTCCGGCGCGGGCGCTCTCGATCTTGTTGACGAAGATCGCATGCGGCACACCCAGGCTATCCAGCCGCCGCAACATCGGCTCGGCCAGCTGGGCGCGCGCCGGGTCGGGATCGATCACCACCAGCGCCATATCGGCCGATTGCAGCGCGGCGAGGCCATCGGCGGCAAAGCCGATGCCGCCGGGCATGTCGATCAGCGCGAAATGATCGCCGAGATAGTCGAAATGCATCAGATTGATTTCGGTCGAGCCGCGCCGGGAGCGGGCTTCCGGGCTGGCGTCGCCGACGCAGGTGCCGGCCTCGACACTGCCCTGTCGCGATATCGCGCCGCTGGCAAACAGCAGCGCCTCGGCGAGGCTGGTCTTGCCCGTGCCGGCCGGCCCCACCAAGGCGACCGCACGGGTGGTCTTATTGCCGGATGTCGTACCTTTGGGTTGAGTGCTAGCCATCGTCGCCTCCTCTCGTGTGAAGGCGCGCCGGGCGCTTGTCTCTCGCACGACGCGCAAAGACTGTGAGTCGGATGCTGTGCCTCTCGCGGGCGAGTCGCAAGCGGAATCTTGGTTGATGTGCTTGCCGCATGCGCCAGCCTGCCTTATCGGCGCGATGATGAGCTCGACGAACGATATCCGGCACTCCTTCCTCGACTATTTCGCGGCCAATGGCCATGAGGCGGTACCCTCTGCGCCGCTGGTGCCGTATAACGATCCGACGCTGATGTTCGTCAACGCAGGCATGGTCCCGTTCAAGAACGTCTTCACCGGCCTCGAGACCCGCGCCACCCCGCGCGCCGCATCCTCGCAGAAATGCGTGCGCGCCGGCGGCAAGCACAACGATCTCGACAATGTCGGCTACACCGCGCGGCACCACACCTTCTTCGAGATGCTGGGGAACTTCTCCTTCGGCGACTATTTCAAGGAACAGGCGATCACCCATGCCTGGACCTTGCTGACCAGGGAATGGGGGCTGTCCCCCGACAAGCTCACCGCCACCGTCTATCATACCGACGACGAGGCCTTCGACCTGTGGCGCAAGATCGCAGGTTTGCCCGAACACCGCATCATCCGCATCCCGACTTCGGACAATTTCTGGTCGATGGGCGATACCGGGCCGTGCGGGCCGTGCTCTGAAATCTTCTACGACCACGGCGATCACATCCCCGGCGGGCCGCCGGGGTCGCCCGACGAGGACGGCGACCGGTTTATCGAGATCTGGAACCTGGTGTTCATGCAGTTCGAACAGGGTGCCGACGGCAGCCGCACGGAGCTGCCCAAGCCCTCGATCGACACCGGCATGGGGCTGGAGCGCATCGCTGCCGTCATGCAGGGCGAGCATGACAATTATGAGATCGATACCTTCAAAGCGCTGATCGAAGCCTCGGAAGGCCTGACCGGGGTTGCAGCCGAGGGCGAAAACCGCGCCAGCCACCGGGTCATCGCCGACCATCTGCGCTCGACCAGCTTCCTGCTCGCCGACGGCGTGCTGCCGTCGAACGAGGGCCGTGGCTATGTGCTGCGCCGGATCATGCGCCGCGCGATGCGCCATGCGCATCTGCTGGGAGCCAAAG
Organism: Novosphingobium sp.; assembly: GCA_023266625.1. Taxonomy (GTDB): domain Bacteria; phylum Pseudomonadota; class Alphaproteobacteria; order Sphingomonadales; family Sphingomonadaceae; genus Novosphingobium. The sequence goes on from JAHFPT010000059.1 coordinate 17,126, forward strand.
ACCCGCTGATGCACCGGCTGGTCGGCGCGCTGGTGACAGAGATGGGCGCAGCCTATCCCGAGCTGGCCCGGGCGCGGGCGCTGATCGAAGAGACGCTGGAGCGCGAGGAAGTGCAGTTCCGGCGGACGCTGCACAATGGCCTCAAGCTGCTCGACGAGGCGACCGGGGGCATGGGCGCGGGCGGCGAACTGCCCGGCGAAACCGCGTTCAAGCTCTACGACACCTTCGGTTTCCCCTACGATCTGACCGAAGATGCCCTGCGTGCCCGCAATATCGGGGTTGATAAGGCGGGCTTCGATGCCGCCATGGCGCGGCAAAAGGCGGCAGCGCGCGCTGCGTGGAAGGGTTCGGGGCAGGCCGCCGACAGCGAAGTGTGGTTCGACGTGGCCGAGCGCGAGGGGGCCAGTGAATTCACCGGCTATAGCTCGGTCTCGGGCGAAGGGCGGGTTGTCGCACTGGTCAAGGGTGGAGCCGAAGTGCAGAGCGCCAGCGCGGGCGACGCGGTGACTGTCCTGACCAACCAGACGCCGTTCTATGGCGAAAGCGGCGGTCAGGCAGGCGATACCGGGGCGATTACCGGCGCGGACGGACTGAAGCTCGACGTTGCCGACACTGCCAAGCCCCTCGGGCGGCTACATGCGCATCAGGCAAAGGTGATGGCAGGCACGATCAAACTCGGCGATACCGTCCATCTCGCGGTCGATACCATCCGCCGCGACGCGATCCGCGCTAACCACTCCGCCACCCACTTGCTCCACGCAGCATTGCGCAACCGCCTAGGCGCGCATGTCACCCAGAAGGGCTCGATGGTCTCCGCCGACCGCCTGCGCTTCGACTTCTCGCAGCCAGTCGCGCTGACGGCGGACGACATTGCCGCCGTCGAAGCCGAGGTGAACGCCGAAATCCGCGCCAACGATGCGGTGGTGACAAGGCTGATGTCGCCGGATGACGCCATCGAAGCTGGCGCGATGGCGCTGTTCGGCGAGAAATATGGCGACGAAGTGCGCGTGCTTAGCATGGGCCGCGTCTCTGACGTTGTTGGCTCTGGCCCATACTCAGTCGAACTCTGCGGCGGCACCCATGTCCGTGCGCTGGGCGACATCGGTGTGTTCCGCATCGTCTCAGAAGGTGCAGTCAGTTCGGGCGTTCGCCGCATAGAGGCGCTGACCGGCGAGGGCGCGCGCCAGTGGCTGGTCACCCGCGAAGAGGCACTCAAGGGCACTGCCAGCCTGCTGCGCACCACACCAGACGAGGTTGAGGCGCGCGTCGCGGCACTGCTGGATGAACGCAAGAAGCTGGAGCGAGAACTGGCTGAGGCGAAGAAGTCGCTGGCCCTAAGTGGTTCAATGGGGGGCGGAGTTGGCGCAGCTGCTGGATCGGCCGACGAAGATGTCGGCGGGGTCACATTCTCCGGCCAGGTGATCGACGGCCTTGACGCCAAGGAACTGCGCGGGCTGCTCGATACGGCCAAGCAACGCATGGGCTCGGGCGTGGCTGCAGTCTGCGCGGTGAACGATGGCCGCGCCGCCTTTGCTGTGGCAGTGACCGACGATCTGACGGGCAAGTTCAGCGCCGTCGATCTGGTCAAGCTCGGCGTCGAGGCGCTCGGCGGCAAGGGCGGCGGCGGACGGCCCGACATGGCGCAAGGCGGCGGGCCGGATGGCGCGAAGGCGGCCGAGGCGATTGCGGCAGTGAAGGCGGCGCTGGGGGGATAGGTCGGCCCACTATCCAGCCCTCTCCCGAAGCGTCCCGCTCTTCAACTTCGGCTTCTCTTCCAGCTCCCCCTCTTCCATGATCTGCGCGCGGAACTCGTCGCGCTTTTCGTGGATCGAGGCGATCACCGGACCCATCGCCACGCCGAGATCGATGAGCACCGCTTCCGACAATTGCAGCGAGGCTTCGAGCGCCTCGGGTACCGCATGGCTCGCCCCGGCGCGATAGAGCGCGGCGGCATGGCTGGCATCGCGGGCGCGGGCGATGATCGGGAGCTCGGGATATTGCCCGCGCAGCTTCTTCACCAGCCGCCGGGCACCGTTCGGGTCGTCCATGGTGAGGATCACTGCGGTGGCCCGTTCCAGCCCGAAACGATCAAGTGAACCCGCTCGCGCCGCATCGGCAAAGGCGACCGGATAGCCATCGCGTATGCCCTGTGTCACGAGATCGACATCGCTGTCGAGCGCGACATAGGCCTTGCCGTGTTCGCCAAGCATGTCGGCTACCAGTCTGCCGACCCGGCCAAAGCCGATGACGATGGCGCGAGGCCCCTCTTCCGCCTGAAACAGCATCGGCAATGCGGCGTGGTCAACCCGTTTTGCCAGGCGGCGCCCGACGATGGCGAGCAGCGGGGTGACGGTTAGGCCAAGCGCAGTGACGATCTGCCAGAACTGCGCCGATTCAGGACTGACCAACCGCGCGGTGACCGCAGCCGTGAGAACGATCAGCGTGGTTTCCGATGGGCTGGCCAACAGGATTCCCGCCTCCATCGACATGCCGCTGCGTGCGCCCATCAACCGCAGCAGCAGTGCGGTGACGGCAGCTTTGACCAGCAACACCGCCGCCACGGCGAGCGCAATCGTGCCGGCTTGCTGTGCGACAAGCCCGAGGTCGAGCGACATACCCACGGTGATGAGGAAAATGCCGAGCGCCAGCCCCTTGAACGGGGCGGTGATGTTCTCGACCTCGCCGTGATATTCGGTTTCGGCGATGAGCAGCCCGGCGATCAGCGCGCCGACGATGGGCGAGAGGCCCGCTGCCGTTGTTGCCAGCGCGGCAGCGATCACAACCAGCAGGCTGGCGGCAAGGAACACTTCGGGGCTCTTGGTGCGGGCAGCCTGTGCAAAGAGGCTGGGCAGCAGCCATTTGCCCGCCGCCAGCAGCAGCACGATGACCACCCCGCCCTGCCACAATGTGTGGAGCAAATCCGCCGTGGTCTGAGCTTCACTGCCGCGGCCCATCGCGCCGAGCAGGAAGATGATTGGAACCAGCGCTATGTCTTCGAACAATAGCATGGACAGCGCCGCGCGGCCCACCGGTGTTCGCGAATCGGTGATCTTCAGGACAAGTGCCGTCGAAGAAAGTGCCAGCGCCAGGCCCAGCGCCAGCGCAGTCGGCCCTGAATTGCCCAGCGCCGCGAGCCCTGCTGTAATCAAGGCCGCCCCTCCGAGCAGCTCCAGCGCGCCCAGCCCGAACACCTGCCGCCGCATCGCCCACAAGCGCTCGAACGACAGCTCCAGGCCGACCGAGAAGAGCAACAAAATGATGCCGAATTCGGCGAAGGGCTTCAGTCGGCCAGGATCCGTGATGGTGACATAGTAAAGCCAGGGTTGGACGCTCACCAACCGCCCGAGGCCATAGGGACCCACCGCCAGCCCGACGAAGATGAAGCCGATCACCGGGGTGATACGGAAACGGGCGAAGACGGGAATGACGATCCCTGCCGCGCCGAGGATGACAAGGGCATCGGAAAGGAAGGGTGAGACAAGCGCTTCGGTCATGGCTTGCAGCTATCGCAACTTCGGCGCAATTGTCACGCATATGAGCAATGCTGAAGCAGCTGATGTTGTCATCGTCGGTGGCGGCCCTGCCGGGATGATGGCCGCCCTGCTGTTCGCCCGCGCCGGCGTAGAGGTGGTGGTGCTGGAAAAGCACCCCGACTTCTTCCGCGATTTCCGGGGCGACACGGTGCATCCCTCGACGATGGAGATACTCGCCGAGCTTGGCATGCTCGAACGGTTTCTCGCGCGGCCGCACCACCGGCTGACCGGGGCGCAGGTCGATTTCAACGGCCATCTGGTGACCATCGGCGATCTCAGCCACCTCAATATGCCCACGCCATTTATCGCGATGATGCCACAGTGGGACTTCCTCGATTTTCTACGCGACGAGGCCGCCGCCTTCCCCGGTTTTGGCTTGCGGATGAATGCGGAAGTGGTCGCAGTGAACGCAGCGGGCGGGCGCAGCACTGGAGTGCAGCTGGCGGATGGCGAAACCATCACCGCGCGCAAACTCGTGCTGATGTGCGACGGGCGCAGCTCGCTGGCGCGGAGCATGCTGCCGCTCGAAGACTTGGGCGCGCCGATTGACGTGTTCTGGTTTGCCGTGCCCAAGGCCTATCAGGTTGGGCTGATACGCGGCGGCATACGCGGTTCCCGGATGATCGTGCTGATCGACCGGGGCGACTATTTCCAGTGCGCCTATGTCATCGCCAAGGGTGGGGCAGAGGCGATTATAGCGCAGGGCATCACTGCCTTTCGCGACTCAGTCCGAGCGGTGGCCCCAGACCTTCCCGATCTGGAAACAGCGCTGCCCGATTGGGACGCGGTGCGGCTGCTTTCGGTCTCGCTCGACCGGCTGACCCAGTGGTCGCGGCCCGGCCTGCTGGCGATCGGTGACGCGGCGCATGCGATGAGCCCGGTCGGCGGGATCGGTATCAATCTGGCGATTGCCGATGCAGTTGCCGCCGCCAATATCCTCGCCGCGCCATTGGCCCGGGGGGAGGATGCGGATGCGCTGCTGGCGAAGGTGCAGCAGCGCCGCATGTTCCCGACGCGCATGGTCCAGGGCGCCCAGCGCCTGGCGCATGAGCGCGTGTTGCGTCCGCTGATCGAGGGAAGGGCTCTCGCGTCCGATACCCCGCCATGGCCGCTACGTCTGCTTAACCGTTTCCCGCTGCTGCGCCGTATTCCGGGAACGCTGATCGGGCGGGGTGTGCGCCAGGAGCATGTCCGCTCGCCGCTCGCCGATAAATAGGATAGGAGCTGAGATAGATAGGGTCACTTTTCCAATATAGACTTAAGTTCATCGAGGTGGGACTGATAATTGCTTGTCGTCCCGAGGATTAGTTCGTCATACCCGTCATCCATATCGCACTCGTATGTGATGAGAGACGTTTCATCATCGTTGGGAGTGACGGAAATGGTCGCACGGTGGTGCCCCGCAGTCGTGAGAAGATCAAACCGGGTTCCATCGGGAAATTGGAAAACAGAGTCTCCCAGGTAATCGATAATCTCATAGGCGTAGCTGCGCCGCTGATTGTCCAGATGAGTCAGGCGTTCCACGACTTTGAAGTCCATTCCGTGCATTTTCACCGTGCGGACATCTTTGGAAGTCGTGCAGGTTTCCACGCCAGTGTGCCACCATAAGTCGCTGAAATCGCCTATTCTCATCCAGATCTCATCCGCCGGTTTGGAGATCTGGCTCCGGGCAGTTTCTTTGCTCATGTTATTCTCCCAATCCGGATAAATCATCCTGTCGCGCTGCGCCTACCAGCACCGCTATCTTGCCGCCATCGACAAGGATGTCCGTTCCGGTAATGAAACTTGCCGCTGGCGAGCACAAAAAGACAGCAACCGCCGCGATTTCCTCTGGCCTTGCTGTCCGCGGCAAAGGCGTCATCTCGACCATCTTGTGCATGATCGGTTGTTGCTCCATTTCTTTACGACCCATCGGCGTATCGATAATGCCGGGCGATAGAGAAACGATCCGCGCACCGCTTGTGCCGAAAGCCCGCGCCTCTCGCTCAACCAGCAACATCACGGCTCGTTTCGAAATTGTATATGCCGAACCAGAATCGGTTGCTAGCGCGTGCAGCGACGAAACCGCTTCCGGAGTGCGAACCCGATTGATTTGTTCATCCAATGAAGACCCCAGAATGTGTGCGCCCGAAGAGCTGAAAAGAACCGCGCACCCGCCTGCGGCCATATGGGGGCGAACTGTATTCACGAGCCGTATTGTTGCCGCGAGATTGACCTCCAATATGTGTTCCGGGGTGGCCATAGTGGGTGATAGTCCGGCGCAATGGATGAGAGCGCCGATCCGCCGACCAGACAGTGCGGCGAGCAAGGTCTGGCCAAAATCCGGATCCGAGATGTCCGCCGTGAGAACTTCGGCCAGCCCACCCGCGTTTTTCGTGTCGTGATTAAGCGGGCCGGTTTTCAAATCGCACAGTAATACCGGCCATCCATCATCCATCAGCAGGCGTGCCGCTGCTTCACCCATGCCCGATGCGGCACCCGTCACGATTGCAACGTCCTTCAGATCAGTCACCAATTATCTCCCATTCGGCCTCGCCGCATTTTTTGTTACCGCACGACTGACAAGGCAAATACTCTGCGAATTGACGCTCCGATCTGGGCTGCTCGCGATGCCTCTCTCGTCATGCTCACCTTTGTCATTGCATAGTCATGCTGGTGACGCACGCCCCAAGACGCGTAGTTCACGTCACATCCCGAGCGTGGCGAACACCGGGCGCGATGCGTGCTCCTGCTCGCCGCCCGGGTGCGGGGTCATCGTCTTGCGCAGGACCCTGGCGGCGCCCTCGAACTGGAGGTTTGGCCGGCCGTGCTGAACGGTGTAATTATCCCAGATCACCAGGTCGCCCTGGCGCCAGTGATGTTCAAGGACATTCTCCGGTGCATAGAGATGGTCGAACAACTGCTCCAACAGCGTCTCGCTCGCGTCATAGTCCATACCCTCGATATGGTGCGTCGCGAGCGGGCAGACATAGAGGACCGTCTGGTCAATGCGGGGGTGATGGTAGCCGACAGGAAGCCTGACGAAATGCGCGACCGGGAAGGTCACTGTCAGCACGTCGCTCGTATTGTCACGCCGCTGATCGGTGGCGTCCTGGCAATGAAGCGCGAAGCGGCCGTCCACTTGCGCACGCAGATCGGCGGGCAGTGTCTCCCATGCCTGTTTTGCGCTGACGAAAATTGTCGGCACCGAGGGCTGCTCGACCTCTTTGCCGTAAAGCGACGCCAATCGGCAGCCGTCCTCAACCCACATGTATTCATGATGATAGAGCAGTCGCCCGAAAGGCGCGGCGCTGTTTTTGTCGAGATTGGAGACGATGAATTTATCGTAGACCTGCATCTTATCAAGATCGACGTCCCCTTCGCCGGCGAGCATCTCCGACAGATAGGTCTGGAAGTGCGCGTCGATCTGCAGCCCTGGGAAGACGAGCAGGCCGTACTCGTCGAACGCGGCCTTCAGCTGGCGGCGGATAGGCAGGGGCAGCGGCGCAGTCGGCTCGAAGCCCGTGACCTCGGCGCCGAAATCGAGCCGAAGCGGGCGGATGATGAGATCGGACATTTCCACTCCATTTCCTTTCTTGTGTCTTCGCCGATCGGGTCGAGGCGTATGGACAGGACAGCTTAATGTAGATCGACCCCCGCCGGACAGTTCAGGATCGGGGTGCAATTACGAGCTAACCAATGAGCAAGATTGAATTAGGACACCTTCGGTCGAACTATGACAGCACCCGCTTGCAGTCAGGGGGTGACCGTAGTGGTTATTCCTCATGTGGTGCGGACAATGCGGCGAGTGCCATATCAATTATTGGTTTGTAGTTGAAGTTTAATTTATTATTATTAGCCTGTAGGTAATTATCAAATTCGACAACGCTTGAAACAAACATTAGTGTAAGCGTCGAAAGTCTATAGCTAAACACATCGTTCGAAAGATGTGGGTAAATATTTCTTAATGATTTCCTTATTTCTATAATAACTGATCCCTCAGAACGTTCAATATGATCACGTCGATATGAAAATTCTGAATGAAGTCGTAATTGCAACATAAAACGACAGTATGTATAATTTCCTCTCTCGTTCTTAAATAAAAGCGATGGCAGCCACAATATTTTCAGAAGTTTACGAGGGTCGTTGTATGTGCCATCATTCTTTACATCTTCAAATTTCTTTGAGCGATATTGTTCTACGCGATTATGTCTATCTTCAAATATTGCAGAAATAAGACCTTCTTTATTGTCAAAATGGTATTGAACAACGTTACTGTTTGATTGACCCGCCAGGAGAGCGATCTCGCGCAGCGTCACTCCCTCCACGCCATGCTGGCCGATGACGGCTTCCCCCACATTGATCAAAAGCTCTTTGGTCGACGGCCTTTCGGGCAAAGGCTTCAGTCCCAGCTTGATCGCGCTCGCTCTAATACGGTCACGCTGATGTGTCAGTTTACTATTCAAAGCCGAAGCACCATCACTCGTCGTTGCTGTTCCCGCTCTTGCTGAATGTGAAGGGAAGTCGGCATCGCTAGCCGTGACTTTCGAGCGCGACCGGCTCAGTCGACCATTCTTTGTCATCGCAAATGCTCCGTAACGAAATGCGTCATTCCCAACAAAAACTTTCATCCTGTCGACAGACAAACCCCCTAGGGCGAAGGTGCCATGCATGTCGACTTGTTAATGTATAAAAATTATTTGCGTCATATGCATTAATCTGCTCTTACGACTGTCTTGCCGCTGACCCGCTTCCTAGCGAGATGCGTCTGCGATTGCGATTGGAAATGCAAAGGAGATGGCTGAATGGCGAATGTGGTTACACACCGCGCAACTCATCCTCACCGAGAGGCCGACGGTGCATTGACGGCTATATCGCGGACAAGATAACTCAAAAGAGAAGCCAGCATCGGGGAGGAAATGATTGGCGGTGAACGATAGCGCCTCGGCGGCGAAGGAATGGCGTAGCTACTGGCCGCTGGTGCTGACTGCGGGCATGGGCATGGCGCTCGCGTCGGCGATGAACACCATGCTGGGCGTTATGATCATTCCGATCGAGAAGGAGTTTGGCTGGACGCGCGCCGAGATTTCCTCGGGCCCGCTCATCGTATCGGTGATGGCCGTCCTGTTCGCCACCGCCGCCGGCTACGCCATCGACCGATTGGGTGCGCGCCGGATCGGGATTGCCGTCGTGGTGTTGATGAGCAGCGCGATCGCGCTCCTGTCGACCACTACCGCCCATCTGTGGCACTGGTGGATCGTCTGGACCATCTTCGGCACTGCCGCGACGGCTACCGCCACGGTCTGGCTGGCGCCGCTGTCGAGCAAATTCAAAAATGGCCTCGGTCTCGCCATTACCTTCGCCCTTGTAGGGACCGGTATTGGCGCGGCATTGCTGCCGGTGTCGGCCAACTATCTCATCGAGCATTACGGCTGGCGCACGGGCTATGCGGTTGTCGGCGCGGTTTTCGCAATCGTCACCATTCCTCTGACCTTCATATTCTGGCGCGTCACGGAGGACAGGGCATCCTCCGATGACCAGTCTCCCGACATCGATCCGGCCGAGCTGCCGGGAATGACCGTCCGCCAGGCGCTCAGATCGCGGAATTTTCTTCTGATCCTGCTGGCCCAGATGATCGGCTCGCTGGCGAACTCGGCGCTTCTGGTCAATCTCATCCCGATGCTGATTGATGCGAAGATCTCGGCCGGGGACGCGGCGGCGATGGCCGGGGCACAAGGCGTTGCTGCCACTATCGGCCGCTTCGTCGGAGGATGGGCCCTCGATCGCGCATCGGCGAAATGGCTGGTGGCGGTCAGCACACTCGGTTCCGCAGCGTTGCCCCTGGTGCTTGTGGTCGCGCCGGGATCGATCTCGCTGGCTTTCGCGGTCGTGGTGGTCAACGGCCTCATGAACAGTGTGAAGTATCCAGGCATGGTCTGTCTGCTCAGCCGTCATGTCGGTACGAAAAGCTTCGGCA